>NZ_LT608328.1:2196316-2500579 GCF_900095795.1 Petrimonas mucosa | reverse complement strand
TTCGCGCTGCGGCTGGACTCGGAGACGATGGAGGCTATTGAAAAATGGGCGGCAGACGAGTTCCGCAGCGTCAATGGCCAAATCCAGTGGATCCTGGATCAGGCGTTGAAGAAGAGCGGGAGGTTGAAGGAGTAAGTCCGCTCTCACTTTTCTTGATACCCTATGCAGCCATTCCTATCTTCATTCCAATCCAGACTGCAGCAATACCCAGTACGACGCTGCAGAGGGTGTATCCCGTCAACAGCGTCCACTGGCCGAGTTCCAGTAACCGGAGGTTCTCAAACGCAAACGTCGAAAATGTAGTGTATCCGCCGCAGAATCCTACGATAAAAAGCAACCTGAACGGTTGATTATCGGGCTGGTTGGCGAGCATCCAGCCGGAGAATAGTCCAATCAGGAGAGATCCTGTGAGGTTTACGGTAAAGGTCCCCAAAAACAGGAAATAGCCATGGATGTACCTTGCCGCGATCTTTGACGCGAGAAATCGCAGTATGCTGCCAATTCCTCCTCCCAGCCCTACATATATGATCTCTTTAAGCATGATGTTCAGATTTTATTTACTTCGACAACCTTCCCGAGCTTGACATAAAAGATAAAACCTTTCACATTATCGTATCCCATCTCCCTGATCAGTCGCAGGTAGTGCTTCACTTGGCGCTTGTACTTCTCCTCCTCTCTTTCACCGAACTTGTAATCGACGACGATTGTCTCCTTGTCGCCGATCATTATCCTGTCGGGACGACTAAAACCAAATACCGGATGTAAAACCTCCGTTTCGTTGATCACATGATACTTTCCGGAGTACCAGCCAGAAACCTCAGGTTGCGACAGGGCCGAAGTCAACAGTCCGGTGATCTCTCTCCTCTCGTCCGAGTTAATCTCGCCGGAGATGTACCTAGCCTCAATGGCACCTTTCAGATCGTCCAAGGTATGTATGCTGCTGATGATTTCGTGCATCAATGTGCCGTAGGCGCGGCTGCCCTCCTCGGAGAAGAAGCCGGCGGAGTTCAACCGGAGCTTCAACCGCTTGTTGAACGGAACCGACTGCCATTTGCCCGAACCGAGCGTTGACGGAGCTTCACTCTCCCCTTCGGGTTTGTGGCGGAGCTTGACGGGTCTTCCCATTTCGAAAATTGCACGGTTATCCTCCTCAGTGAGGTAGTCACGTAACAAAAGTTGTCCTTCTGCACTCCCTTCTGCACTCAATGAACACCACAACAGGGAGGATATGTCGGTTACCTTGTCTGCTGCCGGCTTGGGAGCGTAAGCCACGATCCGGTTTTTGGCACGGGTGAATGCCACGTAGAGCAGATTCAGGTTGTCGATGTAGGTATAGAGTTTCTCCTGCAGGTATTCCTCCTTGAAAAGGGTGTTTTCAAGTGAACTTTTGTACTGCAGGGGAATTGTTCCCAGCATGTTGAATGGCTCTACTTTAGGTTTGCACCATAAAATCGGTCCCATGTTCCCGGTATGATCGATCTCCCATTTCAGGAACGGCAT
This sequence comes from Petrimonas mucosa, assembly GCF_900095795.1. Classification (NCBI taxonomy): domain Bacteria; kingdom Pseudomonadati; phylum Bacteroidota; class Bacteroidia; order Bacteroidales; family Dysgonomonadaceae; genus Petrimonas; species Petrimonas mucosa. Next base: position 2,499,079 of record NZ_LT608328.1, on the reverse strand, counting down.
AATGACTGCTCCGAATCCCAATCCTTTCGATTTGTGTATGGTTATCAACCGGATCGCATCCTGGTCGTCCGGTGAAAAGAGTGTCTTGCCGCATCCTTTCTCGTCCCACCATTCGAGGAAGTCGTTGATATCTGATGAAGCATCCGCGCTGAACTTCAGTACAATATCCAGGAATGCCTGAACATAGGCATTCTCTTTTTCGTCGAGTGCATCGCTGCTCATGGCAAAGAATGCCTCGATCATCTCGTAGAAGGGCAGGGTAGAGATACGATAAAGTTCCGTCTTGATCTCAACGGGAAAATCCTGCTCTTCGTCAAAATAGGTGCCGATGGCTCTATCTGGCTGCAACTTCCGGTGAAACCTGTAGAATTCATATACGGCAAGCATGCGACGGGTCTCGTCGTTGCGGTTCTGGAAATGGCGCAGCATGGCGATGACAGCCTTTACGCTTTGTGCATTGCCGATAACAAGCGCATCGTTGGATATGATATCGTACCGGTAAGGTGACTGGGGATTTTGCTCTTTGTAGTGCAACAACGTCTCGGCTACCTCAACCGCCTCGTCATTCTTCCTTACCAGAATGGCAATCTCTTTCAAGGAAAATCCCTGATCCTGCAACCGTTCGATTTCCAGTGGCAGTTGCTCCAACGCCTTCGATTTCCAGTCGTTCTCTTTATCGGAAGCATCCAGAAAGGTAATCTTGACGTACCCATCTTCCCGATCTCTTCCCGGCGGCACCGCTTGTCTGACATGTTGATATGCCTCCGTTATCTTCCGATTGGGGTTTGTTTGCAACTCTTCGGATGAGTTGAATTTCTCCTGTAGTTTATTGGCTGCAGTGGCGAAGAGAGCATTGTTGAAATGTACAATGTTACTGTCGCTTCGCCAATTTGTATCGAGTATGCTGTTTCGGATGGTATTGTTCTGGAAGTCCTGCAATATGCGGCTTTCCAGCAACTCCCAGTCGGAGTTTCGCCAACGGTAGATACTCTGCTTCACGTCGCCCACAATCAGGTTGAAATGTCCACTGTCGAGACTCTCCTTGATTAGCGGTCTGAAGTTTTGCCATTGCATGGATGAGGTGTCCTGGAACTCGTCGATCATGTAATGGTCTATGCGTGTGCCGGTTTTTTCGTATACAAAGGGCGACTCGCTGTCGGATACAATCTTGTTCAGCAGTTCGGTGGTGTCGGATAGGAAAAGGGTGTTGTTCTCCTGCTGGTACTCCTGCAGTCGCTGGCGTATGTCGGTGAGAATACCCAGGGTGTGGTAGTTTTGAAGGATGCTCACTGCCGTATTGTAGTGAAGGTTGTTTTCAAACAGATGTACAACCTGTTTCACGCAGTCGTTCAATCCCTCGTAGTAGGCGGAGGTGATGGCTTCTCTCTTGTCGCTCTTATTGGGGATCCACTCTTCCAGATTGTCGGCCCGGTTCTTGAAACGATCCGATGGCTCTTTGAAATCGCCATTGGCCAACTTGACAAAAGTCAGGAACCCGGAATTTTTACCATGTTTGAAATCGGTATAACTCAATCCGAATCGATTCATCAGGTCGTGGGCACGGGTACCTGTCGATTTCAGTTCCCCCTCCCACGAACGGATAATCTTCAGCAGTTCCTGCCGGTAATCGTTCAGCTCTTTTTTGTCCCCGATCTTCTGCTTGTCGTCTCTGGTCAGCAGTTTATACTTTTCGTTAAAAAGTTGGTTTCCCAGCTTGCCGATATTTTGCCTGATGTTCCAGCTCTTTCCCTCCTCGATCTGGGTTTTCATATAATCGAGAATCCATCCTGCCAGTTCGCTGTTCTGCGGTTTATCGAGCTCAAAGATCATCAGATCGATAACCTGGGTCAGTACGAAATTGTTGTCGAGCTCCAGTTTGAATCCTCCCGACAAACCCATCTCGCGGGTAAAGGCGCGCAATGTCTGCTGGAAGAACTTGTCGATGGTGCTGATGTAGAATGCCGAGTAGTCGTGGAGTATGCTTTCGAGTATCGATTTGGCCTTTTCCCGGATGCGGCTTTCCGGTATCTGGAATGTTTCGGTCAGCTCCTTTACATACCCCGACTCTTCACCGGTCGAGAGTTTGTAGAGCTCTTTGACCACGCGCGACTTCATCTCGTCGGTGGCCTTGTTGGTAAAGGTGACGGCCAGAATATGCCGGTACTGGTTTTCGGCAGAGAAGAGCAGGCGCAGGTACTCCCCCGTCAGCCGGTGGGTTTTTCCCGATCCGGCGGAAGCTTTTATCAGTAGCAGGTGATTGAAGTCAGATGATGCGCGACTTTGCATATCCCTCTTTTTGCAGTATCTCGAGTACCCTTTGCCGGTGGTCACCTTGTACGATAATATCGCCATTCTTTACCGAGCCGCCTACACCGCATTTGCTCTTCAGCAGTTTTCCCAACGTCTCCAACGCCTCATCCGACCCGGTAAATCCGGTAATAAGCGTGACGGCCTTTCCGTTCCGGTTCCGTTTATCTAGACTTACGCGCAACTGCTGTTTCTCCTTTGGAAGAGTGACAACCTCTTCTTCCGTATCCTCTTCCTGGTAGTGGTAGTCTGGATTGGTAGAGTAGACGATGTTCAACCTTTTTTTCCAGTCATTATCCTTCATTGTTCCTTGTTTTAACCACGAAGGTAGGAAATTTTCTCGGTAGATGCCCCGGAAATCATTCCGGTTTCACTTTCAATGATTCAATTACGTTGATGATATAGTCGCCCATCCGTTCCGATTCCGAAATAATGTCCATATAGAAGACCCCATTCTGGTATGAGTACAGGTTTTCGTTCAGATCTTCCACATTCTTCAGTTTCAGTTCGTTCCGCTTGCTGTTGATCTTCTTTTCCAGGCCTTGACTTTCAAGTAATTCAATTTCGGTAATCTGCTGGTTCTTCAACAGCAGTTGCATATTCTCGAAAGCTTTATCCAGCAGCGCGTACATCGAATTGATATTGGTGATGATCTTCTCATCAAATACAACATTTGCATCCATCTTCCGTTTCAAGTGCCGTCCGATATTGCAACAGGAGTCGGCTATACTCTCAATTTCCGTTACTGCACGAAGGATGGCACGAATATGCTCTTTACTCCTGTGACTCAATCTTCCTTCGGAGACTTTACCCAGGTAGGATCCTATCTCCACCTCCATCCGGTCGCAGATATCCTCGTACTTCTCCAACCGGTTGTAGAGCTTCAGGAATTTCTTGTCGTTGTGATCCATATTGGTCATCTTCTTGACAAACCCAAACATCTTCTTTGCCCGCTTGGCATACACTTCGGTCTCCTTTTCGGCTTGCAGGATAGACAACTCGGCCGTAGAGAGGATTCCCGTCGAGATATATTGGAGAACAAATTCCTCGTCTTCCTCCTCACCTGCTTTAGGACGTATAACAGTGATGCATATTTTCTCGTAAATCTTAACGAACCATATCATTATCATCACATTGCAGATATTGAACAGTGAGTGGAACAATGAGAGACCAAATGAGGTTGCACTCTGATAATTGAGATAAATCTCCTGTTTGGAGATTAGGTCGGCAGGAAGTTCCGACCTTGAGAGTGTTGTTATCTGCTTATACTCTTCGGGGGAGAGTGATGCAAAAAATGTAGAAATATCGGCCGGATTGGCAGGTCCGAAAGTTGCCACCAGATTTTCTACCATATTCACGAAAAACTTGAAAACGAATAACATCCAGATAACTCCCAATACATTGAACATGAAATGGGCAAAGGCTGCACGTTTAGCCGACAGGTTTGCAGGGATAGCGGCCAGATTTGCAGTTATGGTGGTGCCGATATTTTCGCCCATAATCATTGCTGCTGCGGCTGGAAAATCGATCCACCCTTTTGTGGCCATGATCAGTGTGAGGGCTACGGTAGCACTCGATGACTGTACAATAATGGTCAAAACGGTTCCTATCAGCAGAAAAATCAGAACCGACCCGATTCCCATATCAGAGAAGTTTTGTACGAACGACAGCACTTCGGGATTGTTCTGCAGATCTGGCATTGCGCCCTTGAGGAAGTCCAGCCCCATAAAAAGAAAGGCAAATCCGAAAATGAATTCGCCGATGGACTTGTTTCTGCTTCTGGATGAAAAGATCAGTGGAATCGCAATACCCATCAGCGGGATGGATAAAGCGCTGATGGAAAATTTCCCGAATCCAAACAGAGAAATTATCCACGCCGTAACCGTTGTCCCGATGTTGGCTCCCATGATAACACCGATCGATTGGACCAGGCTCAACAGTCCCGCATTCACAAAACTCACTACCATAACTGTGGTAGCCGACGAGGATTGTATGAGTGCGGTGATCAGCACACCTGTCAATACACCCATGACACGGTTTTTGGTCATTGCCGACAAGATCGTCCTGAGCTTATCTCCTGCAAGTTTTTGCAGTCCTTCGCTCATTATCTTCATACCATAAAGGAAAAGGGCTAAGGAACCGATGAGCTTTAAAAAGTCGAAGAAACTGTAGTCCATTATTGAAAAAATAGCGTATATTAGCATGCAAATATAGCTAAAATAAGCTTTATTGCAAATGTTTGTAAATATTAATTGAAGTAAAAATGATTGATACTGTTCGTATTCACTGCCTTAACACAGGAGAATACAAGGATGTTCCAGTAGGCTCTTCGTTGGAAGAGCTGATTGACATTTTTGGAGTGAAAAAACCATACCTGATTGCAAACGCGAGGGTGAACAACAAGACGGAAGCATTGACCTATAAAGTCTATCACCCAAGAAGAGTGGAGTTCAACGACCTTTCCGATTCGTCGGCCATGCGCACCTACGTGCGTTCGTTGTGCTTTGTCCTCTCGAAAGCGGTTGATGATACGCTCCATAACGCAAAGGTCTTTATCGAACATGCAGTTTCGAGGGGTTACTATTTCTACATCGAAAGTGAGGAGGCCGTTGGAGAAAAGGAGTTGATGGCAATCAAAAAGCGGATGCAGGAGATTATCGATGCCAATATACCGTTTGTTCAGGTGGAGGAGGAGATCGACCAGGTAGTGAAACTCTTCCGCGAGAACGGAATGGATGACAAGGCCCTGTTGCTTGAAACTTCTGACGAACTGTTGTATGCACGTTATTCCAAATTGGACAATTATATCGATTACTATTACGGCTGCCTGTTGCCTTCGACCGGCTACCTCAATCTGTTCGACGTGGTTCCCTATAATGGCGGCTATCTGCTTGTGATTCCCAACAGACAGAACCCGGTTGAACTTGAGCCGGTCATCCCGCAACAGAAGCTGCTGAAGGTCTATCGCGAACATATCGAGTTTTTGAAGATCAGCAAGCTGGATAATGTGGGCGACCTGAACAAGGCTATCCGATCGAATAAGATTTCGGAGATCATCCAGATTTCCGAAGCCTATCAGGCGAATGAGATTGCCGATATTGCCAAGGAAATTACCGACAGGTACAACGACGGTTTGAGGGTTGTACTGATCTCAGGTCCGTCGTCGTCGGGCAAGACTACATTCCGAAAACGGCTGGAGGTGCAACTGTATGTGAATCGGTTAAAGCCGGTTGGTATCTCGCTTGACGATTACTTTATCGACCGCGAACATACTCCACTCGACGAGTTTGGCGAGAAAGACTACGAATCGCTTTACGCCATAGATCTCGACCTGTTTGAAAAGCATGTGATCGCTCTGCTTAACGGGGAGGAGATTGAACTGCCGTCTTACAATTTCGTGACGGGTCAAAGGGAGTTTCGCAATCACCGTCTCGTCATGGACAATAAGAGCGTGTTGATCGTTGAGGGGATTCATGCACTCAATCCCAAACTGACGGAGCACATCTCACGTAATCAGAAGTTTATGGTTTATGTTTCGGCATTGACCTCCATCTCGCTGGACAACCACAACTGGATCCCGCCAGCAGACAACCGTCTGTTGCGAAGGATTGTCCGTGACAGCCGTTACCGCGGATATTCCGCACAGGAGACCATCTCCAGGTGGGACAGCGTGCGACGCGGTGAAGAGAAGTGGATCTTCCCGTTTCAGGAGAATGCCGACGTGATGTTCAATTCGGCCATGATCTATGAGCTGGCGGCCATCCGTCGCCATGCGGAACCGGTTTTGCAACAGGTTCCCCGTGTGGCTAAAGAGTATTCCGAAGCATACCGTCTGCTGAAATTCTTGCGCTACTTCAATTATATTGGGGACAAGGAGCTGCCGCCCACTTCGTTGCTGAGGGAGTTTCTAGGAGGTAGTAGTTTCCGGTATTAAACCACAGTTATATATATGAACGATATTATCTGTGCCATCTCCACTCCGCCCGGAATGGGAGCAATTGCCGTTATCCGCCTTTCAGGCAAGGGATCCATTGCTGTGGCCGATACCCTCTTTGTCTCGCCTTCGGGTAAGCGTTTGGCCGATGCAAAGGCCAACTCTGTTCTTTTCGGTGAGATCCGCTTCAATAACGAAGTTACGGATGAGGTGCTCGTCACCGTTTTTCACGCCCCCCGTTCGTTCACGGGTGAGGAGAGTGTGGAGATTTCGTGCCATGGTTCGGTATATATCCAGCAGAAGATCATTGAGGCATTGATTGCCAGGGGGGTCCGGCTGGCAAAGCCGGGTGAGTTTACGCGCCGCGCTTTCGGAAACGGGAAGTTCGACCTGAGTCAGGCCGAAGCGGTGGCCGACCTGATCGCCTCCTCGTCGCAGGCATCACATCGAGTAGCCATGAATCAGATGCGTGGCGGATTTGCCAGTAAGCTGGCTGAACTTCGGGACAAGCTTTTGCAGTTCGTATCGCTGGTTGAACTCGAGCTCGATTTCGCCGAAGAGGATGTGGAGTTTGCCAACCGGCAGAAGCTTTACGAGCTGACTGAAGAGATTGAACGGGAGATCGACAAGCTGGCCCGTTCATTCCAGTTGGGCAATGCGATCAAGAATGGTATTCCTGTGGCGATCATCGGTGAAACTAACGCCGGAAAGTCCACCTTGTTGAACTTGCTTCTGAACGAGGAGAAAGCGATTGTTTCCGATATTCACGGTACCACACGCGACGTGATCGAAGATACGGTCAACATCAACGGGGTCACCTTCCGTTTCATCGATACTGCCGGCATCCGCCATACGACAGACACCATCGAAACGCTGGGGATCGAACGCACCTACCAGAAGATTGCCCAGGCCTCCATCGTACTCTGGATGATCGATCTGACCACTCCCACAGAGGAGATCAATACACTTGCCCAATCCATTATTCCTAAACTTGTCGACAAGCATGTGCTGCTGCTGCTTAACAAATCAGATCTTCTGTCGGAATCAGAGCGGGAGGAGAAGCAGCATCTGTTGCCAGAGCTTAAGGCAGAGCGGCTGTTCATCTCTGCAAAAAAACGGCAGAATACCGACCAGCTGCAGCAGTTGTTGTTAAAGGCGGCCGATATTCCACAGATTGGCGAGCACGATGTGGTGGTGACCAACCTGCGTCATTACGAAGCGCTGATGAACGCACTCGAGGCAGTCCGCCGAGTAAAAGAGGGACTCGATACCGGCATCACCAGCGATTTCATCTCGCAGGATATCCGCGAGTGCATGTTCTACCTAGGGGAGATCACCGGCCAGATCTCCACGGACGAGATACTGGGGAATATCTTCAGTAAGTTCTGCATCGGAAAGTAACCACACAAAACAATAAATGATTATCCGCAATAGTTCCTATTGTAAATTCTTGATTTGAAATCAGGCGCACACGATACGGCGGCTATCAACAGCCTGTCAAACTGGTTCTCGCCGAAGTAACGCCTGTTGAACTTGTAACAGAACTGGTTGAGGTAATATTGCAAGTATTCTGGTTTTATCTTGTAATACACGCCCAGGAGCTGTCGTTTGGCATTGCTGATCGCGGTATGCACCCAGGGCAGCACCTTGGAAAGATCCTGGTGTGGAATAACAGATGCCGTATGTGAATGAACATGCTCTTTCAATTTAGTGTAAGAAGTTGAATCATCGGTGGTCAGATCCGCCGTGCTTTCGACATGCTCTTTGACATTCTTTGTAATTGTATCGGCTTTCAAGTCGTTGATGACTTTCATCTTCAGGTATCTGGCCTTCTTGGGTTTTTTACCCGGTTTGGGGTTTTCAACCGTTTTGCTTTCAGCCATCACCAGGACCTTGGTCTTTTTTGGCTTCCACGGCCGCGTTTCAACGGTTTCTCCTTCTCTTCAACGGATATCTCGGTGGAAAAGAAGGCGTCGTCCAGCTCGATGGCGCCCTCGAGCGTGTACTTGTCGTCACGCTTGCCCATCACGTCACGCAGTTTATTGACCATTTCCCATATGGGCTGGTAACGCTTGTGCCCCAGCTGTCGCTGTATCTCGGCGGCGGAAAAGGAGCCCTTGGTAGCCGTGAGCAGGTGCATGGCCACGAACCAGTAACGGTATGGCAGGTTGGAATGCTGCATGACCGTGCCCGAACGCAGCGTCTGGCGCGCTTGGCAACGCTTGCATTCGTAAGCCTGCTTGTTTTCCAGCCAATAATGCTCCTTACAATTACAACGACGGCAGGTAACTCCCATTTGGTCTCTTTGTTGTTTGAATTTTTCCCGACAGGTTTCCTCATCGGGGTAATTTATAGCAAAATCCAGGATATTCATAGCTTGAAATATTACATGTGTTCAGAATGTAAATATAATGAATATCTGTGATTTGTGTAAGCATTTGCGAACTTATTTATAACTATTTTTCCGCTAAATTCTTTAGGAATAACTGCGGATATACATTAAGAAAAATTATTGGTCGTTTAGAAAACTTTTTTTAACTCTTTTGCTGTTTTAATTTTATATATTTGTAAATCATTTTAACTTGTAGAACAAAATAATTTTTCTAAATATTTGAATTAGCTTGATCTGCTATGGAAACATTTGATTCAAAAAAAACCAGTCTGTATGAGATATTAAAGAGTATCCATGAAGGGAAAATTCAATTGCCCGACTTTCAACGAGGATGGGTATGGGATGACAATCGCATAAAAGGAATATTAGCTAGTGTCGCGAAGTCATTTCCCATAGGAGCGGTGATGCTGCTTGAAAACGGAAATGAATCCATCCGGTTCAAGACAAAAGCCATTGAGGGTGCACCTGATGTAAACGGCAAAAAACCAGAGATGTTGATTCTTGATGGACAGCAACGGCTCACGTCACTTTACCAGGCAATCATATCCAATAAAGTTGTAAAAACAAGAAATGCTAAGGGGTATGAGATAAAAAGGTGGTATTATATTGATATGCAGAAAGCCCTGGATCCGGATACTGATCTTGAAGAAGCAATATTTTCAATCAACGAAAACAAAATAGTAACTGAGAATATTGGTCGCGATGTAGTATTGGATCTAACAACCCGAGAGAAGGAATTTGAGAACATGATGTACCCCGTTAGCCTTATAGACGAGTATGATACATGGTTCCCATCTTTTTTCGAATTTTGGGAATATGACAAGGAAAAAATTAAGTTTTGGAATGAATTCCACAGAAGAATTATTCTGGGTTTTAATAATTACTCGCTTCCTGTGATTGAAATGACTAAAGATAATCCTAAGGAAGCAGTATGCCAGGTTTTTGAAAAGGTAAATACGGGTGGTGTATCGCTCTCTGTTTTTGAATTGCTTACTGCTTCTTTTGCCTCTGAAGAATTTGATCTGAAGGAAGATTGGAATCATATTAAATCGAAATTCAAATCTTTTAAAGTACTCGATAAGACCAGTGAGATTGATTTTATTCAGGCTATCACTCTCTTTTCTACTTATCGGAGAAAAATTGATCTTGAGCAGGTGGGTCAAAAAGATAACTTTCCTGCAGTAAGTGCCAAGAGGAAAGAGATGCTCAATCTGGAGTTGTCTGATTATAAAAAGTATAGAAATCAGATTGTGGATGGTTTTATCAAAGCCTCCAAAATTCTCGTAGAAAACCATATCTTTCACTCAAGAGATGTCCCATATACAACTCAATTGGTGCCTATGGCAGCCATTCTCTCACAACTGGGAAAGGATATTGACAATGTGGGAAACAAAACCAAGTTGATGCGGTGGTTCTGGTGCGGTGTTTTCGGTGAATTATATGGCTCTGCAAACGAAACAAGATATGCCCTCGACATTGTACAGGTTGTTGATTGGATATTAAAGAATGGTCCTGAACCGAAAACAATCTATGATGCCAATTTTGTTCCGTCACGACTACATACACTGAGAACACGAAATAGTGCCGCATATAAGGGAATCTATGCTATACTGATGGATGATAATACCAGAGACTGGTTATCAGGAACGAAGATTGATATCAGTACTTACTTCTCTGAGTCGATAGATATTCATCATATTTTCCCGGTGGCGTGGTGTGAAAAAAAAGAAAATGCCATTTCCCGTGACGAATATGATTCTATCATCAACAAAACACCCTTATCGGGCAGAACAAATCGTATTGTAAGTGGAGATGCACCCAGCAAATATCTGGACCGTATAAAGAAAAATGTTGGTGTATCAGATGATGAATTTATTGAAATATTAAAGTCACATGTCGTCAATCCTGAATTTATGTATAAGGACGACTTTAAAGGTTTCTTCAATGACAGAAAGGAACGCATCTTGCAGAAAATTGAAAAGGCCATGGGAAAACCAATCATGCGAGAACAGGCTATCTCTGAAGAAGGTGAGTATAAGAATGATGAAGAGCTTATTGATGAAACGGTTGACTTTTCCCAGCTTATGTTGCTTGATGAAGAAAATCAACTTACTTCCAGTGATATAACACAAGATGACTGAGCAGCCAGCTTGGAATGAAACCAATGTCAGGAATATCAAGTAGGATCACCACAATTATTTTTCATGAAAGAAAATTACAATAGGAACATTTTATTGAGATGTATCGTTTGTGGAGATACTGATTTGGATTGCGTTGAAAACGAATTGTCTGTTAAGTGTAATCGGTGTGGAAAGGAATATCCCGGTGGATATGATGAGTTAGTTGAGTTGAACCAACCCTATATAGACGATGAAATTCTGAGAATGAAGACTGAAATTGAGAAAGATGCTCAGAAAGCGTTGGATGATTCGTTTAATAAAATCTTTAAAGGGAGTAAAAATTTTAAAATAAAATAATTATGGCAGTTGCTGGTTTAATTATCTCCTGTTTAGCATTATTATGGGGTGTGTTTACGTATTGCAAGCACGACAAAAAAATTAAAAGTCAAGATGAAAAGATTAATCAATATAAACTTGAATTAATTAAGAAACAAAAAGTAGATGAGAAGAAAGCCATTATAGAAGCACACATCATAAAGGGAGATAGGTATAAAAGGATTATTAAAGTTTACAACAAAGGAAAAGCAATTGCTAGAAACGTAAACGTTATTATTCCAGAGATGGGTAACTTTCAAGTTGCTAACAATCCTTGTCCCATTGACATTCGACCCCAAAACAACATTGATATCGAAATTCGAGCTTTCATGAGTAAAGATAGTAGTTACAGCAAGATTGATATTGAGTTCGAATGGTCTGATGATTTTTGTGAATTAAATAAAGATATACAGACGATTCAATTATTTTAATATTGGTCCAATTAGAGACACTTGGTAAGTTCAATGAAGTTAATCGACAACATCAACCATAAGCTCGGGGATGAGTTAGAAAAAACGATAGGCAGGGGGAGTAAGCTTTCGATAGCTGCTGCCAGTTTCTCAATCTTCGCTTATCAGGAACTGAAGAAAGAGTTGCAGGCGATTGATGAGCTGCGCTTTATCTTCACCTCACCCACTTTTCTGAGAGAGAAAACGCCCAAGGAGAAGCGAGAGTTTTTCATTCCACAGTTAACCCGGGAGCGGAGCCTGTATGGAACAGAGTTCGAGGTGCGACTACGGAATGAACTGTCTCAAAAGGCGATTGCACGAGAGTGTGCCGAATGGATCCGTCAGCGGGTACGTTTCAAGACCAACACTACCCACGACCAGATGGGCGGGTTTATCCATCTCCGTCAGGAGGAAGAGGTGGCTTATGCCCCGGTGAACGGTTTTACCACGGTGGATCTGGGAAAAGAGAAGGGTAATCAGATGTTCAGCCTCATCAACCGCATTGCTGCTCCTTTGAGTGCACAGTACCTGGAAGTATTCAACGAGCTGTGGGAGGATGAAGAACGGATGCAGGAGGTGACCGATCAGGTAGTGGAACACATTTCAAATGTTTATCGGGAGAATGCCCCTGAGTATATCTATTTCATCACCCTCTACAATATCTTTAATGAGTTTCTGGAAGATCTTTCGGAGGATGTGTTGCCCAACGAGGCCACCGGCTTCAAATCGAGTGAGATTTGGAACAAACTCTATAATTTTCAACAAGATGCCGCCCTGGCCATCATCAACAAGCTGGAGAAGTTCAATGGCTGTATCCTGGCCGACAGTGTGGGGCTTGGCAAAACATTTACCGCCCTGGCGGTAATAAAGTACTACGAGAACCGGAACAAGTCGGTGCTGGTACTCTGTCCCAAGAAACTGGGCGACAACTGGATCACCTTCCGCAGCAACCTCACCAACAACCCCATTGCCAAGGATCGCCTGCGGTACGATGTGCTGTATCACACCGACCTGTCCCGCGACAACGGCAACTCCAACGGGCTGCCGCTCGACCGGATCAACTGGGGCAATTACGACCTGGTGGTGATCGATGAGAGCCACAACTTCCGCAACGGCGGACAGATCTATGGTGATGAGGAGAAGAAGGAGAACCGTTACCTGAAGCTGCTCAACAAGGTGATCCGTACAGGCGTTCGCACCAAGGTGCTGATGCTCTCCGCCACACCGGTAAACAACCGCTTCTTCGACCTGCGCAACCAGCTGGCGCTTGCTTACGAAGGTGAACCCGAAAAAATTGAGCAGCTGCTGGATACGAAACAGAGCATCGACGATATTTTCCGACAGGCGCAGGCTGCCTATAACCGGTGGAGCAAACTGGGTGTGGAAGAGCGAACCACCAATACGCTGCTCGACATGTTAAGCTTCGACTTCTTCGAACTGCTCGACAGCGTCACCATCGCCCGCTCCAGAAAGCACATTCAGAAATATTATGATACTACCGCAGTTGGAAACTTTCCTACACGTCTGAAACCGGTCTCCATCCGTCCGTCGCTTACCCAAAAGAATGGAGCCATCAACTACGATGAAATATACGAGTTGCTCACCCAGCTCAACCTGAGCATCTATACCCCCTCGGAATATGTTTTTCCCAGCAGGCAGGAGAAGTATGAAAAAAAGTACGGAAGAGATATGGGTAACACCTTTTTCCGTCAGTCCGACCGTGAAAAGGGCATCCAGCGGCTGATGAACATCAACCTGCTGAAACGACTCGAGAGCTCGGTCCATTCGTTCCGTCTCACCGTAACCAAGATCAAGCAGCTGATCGACGATACCCTCGAGACCATCAACTCGAAGAACTACACCGAATCGTTTCAGGTGGAAGGATTGGTCAGTGAAAACGATTTGGAGATCGATGACCAGAATACCGATCTCTTCGTGGGAAGAAAGGTGAAAATTTCCCTGGCCGATATGGATACCGCTTCCTGGGCTGCAGAGCTGGCACATGACAGTGCCATCCTGCATGAACTGCTCTTCTTTGTCAATGACATTACCCCTGAGCACGACTACAAACTGCAGACGCTGCTCTCGGTTATCGACGATAAGATGGCACACCCCATCAATGGTGATAATAAGAAGATTTTAATCTTCACCGCTTTCTCCGACACATCGGAATACCTCTACGAACATGTCAGTGCCCATGTTAAACAGCAATACGGGCTCAACACCGCGCTGATCTCCGGCTCGGTGGAAGGCCGATCCACCTGTCCACGGCTACGTAACGACATGAACACCGTGCTTACCTGCTTCTCCCCAATCTCCAAGCAGAAAGAATTGATTATGCCGGAGAATCACCATGTGATCGACGTCCTGATTGCCACAGACTGTATTTCCGAGGGACAGAACCTGCAGGACTGTGACTACCTGATCAACTATGATATCCATTGGAACCCGGTGCGCATCATCCAGCGGTTCGGACGGATCGACCGTATTGGAAGTCGCAACGAGGTGATCCAACTGGTCAACTTCTGGCCAGACCTCTCGCTCGATGATTACATCAACTTGAAAGCAAGGGTGGAGACACGGATGAAGATCTCGGTGATGACCGCCACGGGTGATGACAATCCCATCAGCGAGGAGGAAAAGGGTGATCTGGAATACCGCAAGCAGCAACTACAACGGCTGATGGATGAAGTGGTCGATATTGAAGAGATGAACAGTGGTATCTCAATAATGGATCTTGGCTTGAACGAGTTCCGGCTCGACCTGCTTGAATACATGAAATCCGATCCCGATATCAACCACGCTCCATTCGGGCTGCATGCCATTGTGGAAGCCAGTGATGATGCTCCCGAAGGCGTCTTTTACATTCTGAAGAACATCAGCAACGGCGTGAACATCGATAACCAGAATCGGTTGCATCCCTTCTACATGGTATACATTTCATCCAATGAGGAGGTGATCTGCAATCATCTCTCCCCGAAGAAGCTGCTGGACACGATGCGTCATCTCTGCAAGGGCAGGTCTGAGCCGATCGTGGAACTGTGCCGCGAATTTAACTCGGAGACACACGACGGGCGGAAGTTGGATCGTTACTCCCGTCTCCTGGAAGCGGCGATAGGATCCATCGTTCAGGTGAAAACCGAAAAGGAAATTGAAAGCTTCTTCACGACTGCCGACACCATCCCTACGGGCGCAGCCATCAAAGGGCTGCATGATTTTGAACTGATCTGCTTTCTGGTTGTGAAACATAAATCATCCTGATCATGATTCAGTTCCCTTCATCCACCCACAAAGGCCTCAGGCTGCCGAAAGAGAGTTTTTACACCCATGCCACGATGACTCCCATCGTAAAAAGAGCCATGATCGATGATATTGAACAGATTGTCTGGAGCCATACCCTCACAGCCGAAACCCTCAACGTGAACAGGAGCGATAAGGTGCGGCAGATAGACGTGCTGACCGTTTTCCTCAAAAAAAAGGAATGTAACGAGAAGATCTTTGAGGTGATTGAGAGAGTCATCCCCAGGCATATCCTCTTTATCCTCAGGTTTAAAAGTGAGTACCGTTTGTTGATTCACTACAAGGAAGAATACGAGAACGTGAAAGGGAAATTCCGGATTGTGGAGTCATACACCACCGATTGGAAACCTGAAGAGGAAGTCACCCTCTCCATTACGGGACTCGATCTGGAACGTATTTACCACAACTTTGTCTATCAGATTGCCGGCAACAAATTGAAGAAAGAGCCCGGCAGGGAACTTAGCAAAGCAGTGGAACAGCAACAGGAAGCGGAGAAGATCAGAAACAAGATTGCCCGGCTGGAAGCCAAACTGAAAAAGGAGGTACAGTTCAATCTTCAGCTTCAAATATCGATGGAAATAAAAGTACTGAAGAAACAGTTGTTAGATACAACCGATAAAGAGAAATCGCTGCCTCGATGAAGATTTTCTATCAACACTCTGGAAGAATTAATATAACCTGATAAACGCAATTATTATGGAATACGTTAATGAAATAATTAAATTTTCACAAACTTATCCGTCATCTATTTGGGTAAGTTTAATCGCATTTAGTGCGACTATTATATTTTTAATTGTTCGATTAATACGAAAAAGAAATCTTCACAAATCTAAAGGTAAGAGAGACACTTTTGATGTTACTTCAATTGAGATTAAAAATCCTGAAATTAGCAATTTTACTAACTCAAATATTCAAGAAGACATAAACGATTGTGGAAGAAATAATAAATCAAGAACAGAAACGGGACAAACACCATTTGTGAAAGAAGAAAATATAAATGAGAAAACACAAATTGATGTAAATGATCAAATAGAATATGATAATAGTGTCACAATTAACACTTTACTTAATGAACCTGAAAGCAATAATGGTACTGAAAATATTGAAGTTGAAATAAATCCTCATATTATTTCAAATGAAAAAATTGCTGAAGATGACCAGTTATGGACAATTCCCCAAAAGCGTAGAATACCATGCAAAGATGTGCAAAAAAATGACATATCCGAATTGCTTCAAAAAATAGACAGAATTTTCGCAGAGAATAAATTATTAGGCAACTATGATTTTACTGAAGATGAGTATTCAGCACTGCTTGAAAATGTTGGTCTTTTATGTAGTTCTCTTCTTTCTTATGGTAACGTGTTTGAAGAGAATTACCATAAATTAATATTTGCCACTCTTGTTGAAATTGCAAAACGATGGAAGGATTTTGATAATAAAGACGACACCGAAGAAAACAGTCGTTTTTGGGATTATATATCCAAACATCTAATAAATGAGGATTATATCAACCAAAAGTTATATCAAGCTTTTACAGATGTTATCTCGCAGTTGGGAAGAAAACACTTAATTCCTATTGTTTTGACAGGCAAAAAGTACTATTCAACCCTGATGATGCATTCATTTGCTCCGAAGAATAGTATTTTTTCATTTTATGACCTATGTTATAATATTTTCAAAAATGATTTGGATTTTGGTTTTACTAATGATGACGAATGGCAATGTGAAAGATTTGCCTCAGAAATCGCAAATTTTTTAGGTCATGGGTATCGTGAAGACAAAAAAGTTACTATCGGCTCAAGTGTATATTCTATTAAAATTGGTTTACGGTCTTTTGCTCTGAATGAGGATTTATTCATTGATTTTGTTGAGTTTATAAAAGATACGCTTTTTCATATCAATAAATTGTTCTATAAAGAGCCGATTAACGAAGACACAAGATTAAAACATTACATCGTAGAATGGTGGAAAAATAAATCTGAATCTGAGAAAGTATCTGGTGATACAAACCGGAAAAGGAGAGTTCCAACTGTTTCAAAAGGAGATATTGTTGCGAAATATATAAGAGACGATAGTTCTGTTTTTATCTACATTCCTTCAATCAGACTGGATGATGACAACAGCATTGTGTCGCTTAAGGTTTTTGTGAATGGAGAACAGATTCGTTCTGAAGAAATTAAAACAAAACGTGGCGAATTAGTTGTTGCGACAAAACAAATTGAATTGGAATTGAATGATTTGTTGAAATATTCTGATGCAATTAATCTGAGAGTTGAAATTAAAGAAAATCATAAGATAATTTTTGATTCAGAAAGAAACAAAGCGACATCATTACATAGGGAGTTTATTTTATTTGAGGGAGAAAAAGAAGTTTTAAGTCAAATAAATAAGCCGAATAATTATTTCGTATATTCCAAGGACATTGATGCGTTAAAAAGTGTACCAAACGAATTGACAACATATGGAACTAATTTATATAATATATATCCTAAAGCAGGTGAAAGTTTATCGGGTGAAATAAAACAAGTTTTTTTCGTAGATAAGACAAAAACAGCAAGCATAGGTAAGACTCCTTGTTTGATTGGAGAGGTACAAAATGTAGAATGGTTCTTTGATGATATTTCTTGTATGGTCTATTCTGGTGGTGTTAAATTGTTGATTCCAGAAAATACCAATTTGAAAGCATTAGAATTGAGAATTGATGATAAAGCTCATAAATTGCACGAACTTGGCTTTGAAAGAATTGAAAGCGGTTGCTATCATTTTGGTTTAAAAGTAATGGGTTTGATTCCTGAAAATAATCCAACCGAAATCATTTTATATTCCTACGAAAAAGAATTAACAATCTTAAGAGAAACATTAATTGTTATGCCGAATCTTAAAATACAGTTTAATCATCCTTTTTATTACGGTGATATTGAGCGAAAGCTAACTGTATACAATGGTGATGAAGATATAGTATTAACGTGGAGCAAACAAGATAATGAGATAAAATGTCCAATCAATGATGGCATGCTAGTGATAAAAATTGCATATCTAAGATGGAGAATAAACAACAATGATTGGCACAATGAACCCATTAACAGAAAATTATGGTATAAAGATTTTTTAGCAAATGGGGATATATTAGAAATTGATAATCCCAATGAAAATGATGACATTACAATATTGGGCAAGGTAAATGGAGAATCATTTGAAATTATCAAAAATCAAAATGGAAAATTTGAAATCGGAAGGGCAATTTATGCCAATGAGGGCATAACAGATATTTCTGTTTGTATTGTTTATGGGAAAGAGATTTTTGAAATTTTTACTGTTTCCACAAAAGAG
This sequence comes from Petrimonas mucosa, assembly GCF_900095795.1. Taxonomy (NCBI): domain Bacteria; kingdom Pseudomonadati; phylum Bacteroidota; class Bacteroidia; order Bacteroidales; family Dysgonomonadaceae; genus Petrimonas; species Petrimonas mucosa. Next base: position 2,480,872 of record NZ_LT608328.1, on the reverse strand, counting down.
CATTTTATTGCAAATCCATTGTCATACATTGATGGAAAAGTGCTTTGGAATGTGGAAGATACTTTTATCGGAGATAAAAACAATGAATTTTTTCTTATCATTAAATCACCTGATAATAATTTTCGATCTAAAATCGATTGTAAGACCTGTGAAATTAGGAATCTGCATGAAGATATATGTAAAATTCAGGTAAAAATTAAAGACAAAAATATCTTCTCAAAAGCAGAAAATTATCAACTAATCTTTGAGGGGGAATTGCTGATTGGCTCACCTGACAAACTTCGATTTAAGTACAAAAAGATAAGGTTGTTAAGCGCAAATTGTTTTAACAGCAAAAAATCCGAATGGATTCCCTTTATTCCAAATTACTTTATTGACAAATTGCAGTATTTAGAAGATTCTGAAACTATCTATTATATTGGACGATTGCATGTAATTGACCAAAATGGTAATACAAGAGTGTTAAACACCATGATAAATGAAAAAGGGACTTATGATATTATTAATCCTGTAAGAATTGAATTAAGAGACAATAACACATTATGGCTGGCAGCTGGTTTGGAAGGAAGAGAAATTAATATTGGTAACTTATTCTGTGATAAATTGCGTAAGGGTATTTGCAACATTCAAAAGCAGGACAATCGTTATGATGAAATAATACTTTACAAATTTAAGGAAGAAGAAGATGTTTAATCCGGCAAAAGCAGCAGATGAAATTAAGAAAGAGTACATTGGTTATATCAGTACTACCTTTCATTTTCGCAATCAAAATCTGCAGAAAAAATTAGTTGAAGAGTTAGATAAAACTGTTTCAAACGGACCATTCGTTGAAATAAAAGATTCTTTTAAATCTGGGAAATCAATTGAAGAATTGATTGATAATGGAACGTTGTCACCACTTTTTAGAGATTTGGAAAGCAAAAAAAAATACCCACCAAAACTTCCCATTTCCCGACCTTTGTATTTACATCAGGAAAAGGCTGTTGAGAAAATTGTCTCTGGAAAAAATTTAGTAGTATCAACAGGTACTGGGAGTGGTAAAACAAATTGTTTTTTGATTCCCGTTATCAACGAATTACTCCGAGAAAAAGAAAAAGGGCAACTGAATGATGGAGTCAGGGCAATTTTCATTTACCCGATGAATGCATTGGCAAACGACCAGATTAAAGGACTGCGTGAAATTCTGATGGCATACCCTGATATTCGTTTTGGGGTTTATAATGGTGGTACGGAAAATAGAGAAATGGATGCAATTAAGCTTTATGAAGCAATGTATGCCAACGAAAAATATCCGGAATTGAGAAAGAGGTTGCCAAATGAGGAGGTGTCCCGTGAAAGGATGAAGGAACACCCACCCCATATTTTGTTTACAAACTATGCCATGTTAGAACACATGCTTTTTCGACCAGGCGATGATTCAATATTCAGTAATTCCAATTTCAAATTCGTAGTATTGGATGAGGCGCACGTTTATGCAGGGGCGACTGGAATTGAAACTGCATTTCTAATGGGAAGATTAAAAGGCAGGATAACCGGTAAAAGAAAGCCTCAATTTATTCTAACATCAGCAACATTAGGAGATGGTAGCCCATCAAGTAATGAGAGGGTCGTTGAATTTGCGGAACGATTAACAGGTTGTAATTATACCACTGATGAGATAATAACAGCCTATCGTGATAACTCACAAAAGTCATCTAAAATTTATCAATATCCGATTCAATTATTTACTGACTTAGCAAATGAGGAAAATTTCTTTAATGATATTTTAGATAAGTACAACCTTGATTTCAAATACTCTAAAGAAAGAGAGGAAGGAGAGGCAGAAGTATTATATGATATCATTTCTTCTTCGAGTTTTTATGCTAAAATGAGAAGCAAGGGCAGTTTATTAAAACTCAGTGATTTTGCCGAACTTCTTGAAATAACAAGCCAGGAAGCAGTAAGATTTATTGCGTTGTGTGCGAAAGCAAGAAAAAATGGGAAACCGCTCATTGATATCCGATATCATTATTTTCTCAAAGCATTAGATGGCTGTTATTTAGCACTTGACTACAAAAATAGTTTGTCGCTAATAAGAAGAGACCATTTTCCTATTGCATATGAAAAAACAGCAAAAATGTTTGAAATTGCTGTTTGTGAAGATTGTGGAGAAATTGCTATTCTTGGAAAGGTAACAAATGGTAAACTGCTTATAGCAAGTAATTTGGATGAACTGAGTTATTATCAAGTGCAATACAACCAAAATTTATTTGAAGAAGAGGAAGAAAACGGTAAAAATGAAATCAAGATAAAAGCGAAGAAGAAAAATGAAGATAAAGTTTTTTATTTATGCAAAAACTGCGGTGCAATAGTGGAAGAGGACGAGGCTCATAATAGTTGGTGTACTTGTGGAAACATTCAACAAATAAAGATTTTTAAATCGCCCAAAGATAATTGTTTAAATTGTGGTGGACATTTGAGACGATTTAATTTGGGGTATGATGCAGCCACAGCAGTTATTGCAACCTCTTTATACGAACAAATACCAGAATATAAATTTGATGTTGAAGAAAACGCTGAAGAACAATCAACTACTAATCCATTTTTACAAAAAGTCGAAAAGAAAAAAATTAAATCAAGAACAGGGAGTCAATTTCTAATTTTCTCAGACAGCCGTCAGGGAGCTGCAAAATTTGCTTGCTATTTAAGTGAATCTTATAAAGAATTTTTACGTCGACGAGGAATTTGGAATGTAGTTACACAAGAAGAAAGCAATTATAAAGAAGGTCTGAACATTAGTGATTTTGTAAGCGTACTTGACAATTATTATTCAGGATTGAATTTGTTTCGTAAAAGCAATTCCGACCATATAGAATCGTCAATTACCGAAAATCGGCGTAATGCATGGGTTGCTGTCCTTAATGAGCTTTATAATTGCAATCGAGATACATCACTCGTTTCATTGGGTAAAATCTCTTTTGAATATCTTGGAAATAGCGATGATATTATTCAGGTGGTTGTCAAAAATTTTAATCTTTCCAAACAGGATGCAAAGAATTTCCTAAATTTCCTCGCGTTTGAAATTGTAAGATCGGCTGCAATTATTACAGACAAAATAACAGATATAAATCCTAATGACAGGGAATACTTGTATTATACACCATATCAGAAATTTATAACTAAGTACAAGGATGATTCTGTTTTTAATTCTCAAGGTTTCATGCCTACTCCAAGAATATTGAAAAGCGGAGAAAAAAAATACTATCGTTCGAATAAATTATGGCTCACAACAAAAATTCTCCAATTAGATGGTGATAAAGCAGTTGAGTTTTTAGGTAACTACTGGGATTATTTGGTATCAGACAATAACAAATTCAAACTTCAAACAAATGATGGTAAAGGTTATTTTATTCCCGCAAATTATTTCAAAGTCAATTTAGGGAATAATGCAGTTCTTTGGAAATGTAAAAAGTGCGGTAAAGTAACTCAATTTAATATAGGCAATAATTGTATTCAAATTGGTTGTGAGGGAATACTGGAAAGATTAAACTCCGAAGAATTTTGCAACGACAATTATTATGCAATGTTATATAAAAGTGAAAAAGTATCGCCTTTATTTGTTAAGGAACATACTGCTCAACTTGCAAAAAAGGATGCGTTAGATTATCAGCAACAATTTATTCGAAAAGAGATTAACGCTCTTTCTTGTTCTACGACGTTTGAAATGGGGGTTGATGTCGGAGAATTGGAAACAGTATTTTTGCGAAATATTCCACCTCTCGCATCGAATTATGCACAAAGAGTCGGACGTGCAGGTAGAAGAATAGATGCAGCCGCTTTTGCATTGACATTTGCAAGGTTAAGTTCTCATGATTTTACTTTCTTCGATAGTCCAATAGAAATGATAAATGGAGTGATTTATCCACCAAAGTTCAATTTAGATAATGAGAAAATATTAAAACGTCACATATACGCCGTGGCTTTAAGTTTATACTTAAAAATCAATCCAGATTTGTATTCCGCTAATAATGCGAAACCATTTATTAACGAAAAGGGGTATCTGGGTTTTCTTGATTGGCTTAAATCTGAACCAGTTGAATTATCCGATTTATTAAGAAATTCTATTTCAATCACAGATAAACAACTGAAAAACAAATACATCAATAGTTATGAATGGTTAGAAGAATTTATTGGTGAGCAAGGAATATTTTCAAAAATCATGAAGGAGTTTGAACAGAATGTCGAGTATTTAAAAAGGGAATACGAAAAGGCAATTCGAGCAAGAGATGTAGATACTGCTACTATATTTAGTCGGAAATTAGAAAGGTATCAAAAAAACGATTTGATTGATTTTCTGGTTCGAGGTAATATTCTTCCAAAATATGGTTTTCCTGTTGATTCTGTAGAATTAACTCAGAATATTGCTGCAAAAAGTTTCAAATCATTAAACTTAAGTCGCGATTTATCAGTTGCCATTGCCGAATATGCACCGTCATCTGAAGTGGTTGCCGACGGTGGCTTATATACAAGTCGTTACATTAGAAAACCTATTGTAAACAAAAGCGAAATGAGCGACTTTGAGACTGGATATTTTTCAAAATGCTCAATCTGTGATGAAATAAATTATTCGAAAATGCCAATAGGTACAGATGGAATACCGTGTGCCATTTGTGGCCATATACTAAAAAATAGAGATTTCTATAAAAGTATTGAGCCAAGGGCAGGTTTTATCGCAGAAGAGGAAATAAAAAACGTCCCGCTTCGTTCACAAGAACGTAAATATAGAACAGATGCCATCTATATTGGTGACGAAACGGCTTATCCAATTAGTTCCTATGTTTGAAATTGTAAAAGACGGATAGGTAGTCCAGTAAAAAAGCTATATCATTTTAGTTAACTTTGTTTTTGAGAGATAACAATCTTAACTTAAACAATATAGCTTATGAACAGAGGACAAAGTAACAAATTAGATTTCAAAGGGCAAAATATTTACGTAGGAATCGACGCCCATTTGAAAAGTTGGTCGGTGGCAGTGTTATCCCAACATTCTGTTCTGAAGAAGTTCAGGCAGGATCCGAGTCCGGAATCGCTGCACAAGTTTTTGACAACCCATTATCCGGGAGCGGATTATCATTCGGTTTACGAAGCGGGATTCTGCGGGTTCTGGATACACGAGAATCTGACAGGATTAGGGATCAACAACATCGTTGTCAATCCGGCTGATGTGCCGACCATGAGCAAGGAGAAATTACGCAAGACCGACGCGGTTGATTGCGGGAAACTGGCCAGGGAATTACGGTCGGGAACATTAAAAGGCATTTACGTGCCGGATGTCGCCACCCTGGAAATGCGTTCTTTGATAAGGTTGAGAAACAGGATCGTAAAAGACACCACGAGGGAAAAGAACCGGATAAAGTCGTTCCTGCGATTTCACGGGATAGACATCCCGGAAGAATTTACACGTCATTCGGTGGGGAACTGGTCAAAGCGGTTTTTGGCATGGCTGCGCGAAGTGTCGCTTTCCACCGAATATGGGCGGCAGGCACTGAACATACACATAGAGCAGTTTGTACGCCTGCGCGGCATGCTTCTCGAACAAACGCGGATATTGCGCGCATTATCCCGCAGTGAAGTACTCAAGGAGCCGATACGCCTGCTTGCATCGGTTCCGGGAATAGGGATAACCACCGCCATGTCGTTGGCGGTCGAGATAGACGATATCCACCGGTTTTCCAGCGCCGACGCACTGGCTTCCTACATCGGACTGATTCCCATGTGCCACTCCAGCGGGGAAAGTCAGGGCGACGGCAACATCACGGTTCGCAAGCACGCGATGTTGCGCTGTTACATAATCGAGGCTGCATGGATAGCCATAAGGAAAGATCCGGCAATGACATTGGCCTATGAGGGATACCGTAAACGGATGAATGCCCAGAAGGCCATAGTCAAGGTAGCCCGTAAACTGGTGAACAGGATATTTTTCGTGCTCAAACATGGACAGGAATATGTGCCGTGCGTTGTCAATTAACATACAATCCTACAGTGTAAGCAATTTTTCCACGGGGGAAACACTGTCATATTATTGCAGCTTTGAAGTCTGCTTAAATTAGTATGTGACCCCCGCCTATCGTAAACTGATACAGGAATTTGCAGCTCCCGCCGCAAGGCCGGGTAGTCTGCTGTGGAAAGATTGTTTACCGTAGGATGTAGGATCGGGTTTTCTTAGCCATATGGACAGTGTCAGTAATACTGAAAAAGGAGGCAGAATATCCACCTCCTAAAGTAGCATTACTGCATACCGTCAGGGTGCTTATTGCTGACAGGTTGCCCCCCGGCAGAGCCTGTTTCCTCTTAACACCCTGATGCAAAGATAAAATTTAAAAGTTAATTAAAATGAATTGTCCAATTTTATTGGGATTTTAAATGGAAAGTAAATATGAATATGAATTTGAAAATATCAAATTAGAGGTTGAATCCACTGCGAACGATTCTCTCGTGGTTAAGTCTACTGACTTTTTTTACGTATGCCCAAAATGTGGATATTCAATCGCAAGCGACGAAGCAAGTAAATTATCAGAATATGAAGACTACAGACCAGGTGTTGCTCGAATAGAAAAGAATAATAAGAGTCATAATAATCCTTTTGGAAAAGGCAAATGTAGTAATACTTCACTCATAAGATATAGCTTGCATCATGAATTTAAAACAGATGTGGCAAAAATATCCTTTGAATGTGATACTTCAGACTATTCAACAATGTTGTCGGTAATGCATGCTCTACTTAATTCTTTTGCGCATGAGTTCAGCATTGAAAGACGAGATATTAAGGCATGCTTAACTTATAAGAAAACAAATGGGAAAATGGAACATAAGATTATAATATACGATGCTGTTCCGGGTGGTGCAGGACATTCAAGACGTCTTGTAACAGAAGATGGAGAAATATTAAAAGCAGTAATAAAGAGAGCAATAAATTTACTGGATACTTGTAAATGTTCTCCTTCCTGCTATCGTTGTTTACGTAGCTATGAAAACCAAAAAATACATGAAATTCTTGACAGAGAACATGCACTGAAGTTTTTAAAACAATTCGTATAGTCTTATTGGGATAATTCAAATAAGTTTGAGTACATGTTTCGGAGACAAGACATTTAGACAACAATTTAACAGTAATATTTGTAAAGAAATTGCGTACGTTACATAATTAACGCTATTTTTGTTGTCAAACTGCAAATTTTCTTTGTTATGCAATACAATACAGAAGATTCCGTCAAATATCATTATGGAGCATTTCCGCCGAAGGAGATTGATTACTCCCTCTTTATCAGTGAACTGTTAAGTGCCACCGATGTACTGGCACGTTACGACCAGATGCTGAAAAATATGCATAACAATGAGATTCTACTGGCTCCGATGCGTAACAGAGAAGCTCTGCTCTCCTCGCGAATCGAAGGGACCATCAGCACAATGGATGAGATCATGCAGTATGAGGCAGATGATGACGGAACCGCTTCGGTACAGGCAAAATCGGATGTGATTGAGATAGTCCTTTATCAACGTGCATTGAAGAACGCGCAACAGGTTCTGGATTCCAGGTACCAATTCAATGTGAACTTTATCAAACAACTCCACCAGCAAATGCTTTATGCCGGTAGGGGTGCCAGCAAATCGCCTGGGGAATTCAAAACATCGCAGAATTTCCTTGCTGATAAAACACGTAGGAACGTTGAATATGTTCCCATCAGTCCCGAACATTTGCAGGAAGGATTGGATAAACTGATGCACTTTATATCGGACAGCTCACTCCCGTCCCTAGTGAAAACGGCCATCATCCATCTCGAGTTTGAAGCCCTGCATCCGTTTCAGGATGGAAACGGACAGATAGGAAGGATGTTGATCACGTTGCATCTGTGGATGGAAAAGATGTTGTCGCAACCCTACTTTTACATCAGTGATTATTTTGATCAGAACAAAGAACTTTATATTAAAGCCATGAGAAACGTATCCAAGACAGGAGACTGGAACGAGTGGATCCGTTTTTTTCTGGAAGCAGTAAAAGCTCAGGCAATATCCAACCTGGATATCTCGGAAGAGATATACAACCTCTATGAGGAGATGAAGTCGGAGTTTGTCAAACTGCTGGCTTCAAAATGGAACACGGAGATTTTGGATTTTATTTTCACCAATCCGGTTTTCCGTAACAATAAATTCATCAGGAATACAGGAATTCCCACTGCTACAGCAGGTAACATCATCAAAAGATTACTGGATGCAGGATACCTGGTTCAGAAAGAAGAACCGTCTGGCAGAAGGGCAGCCCTTTATTCATTCGAACCCCTGATGCGTCTGGTAAGGGTGTAAGAAAATCAATCAAGCAATTAATACAATAGAGATACAAATCATCTGCAATGGAAAAATTAACACAGGAAACAGTGAACTTCACGGAGAAAAATATCGACAAGATAGCCGCTCTTTTCCCGAGTGCCATTACCGAAACCAAAGATGCCGACGGCAAACTGAAACGAGCCGTGAACTTCGACCAATTAAAGCAGCTGTTATCCGATGAGGTGGTCGATGGGGATGAATGCTACGAATTCACCTGGGTGGGGAAGAAGCAATCCATCATTGAAGGAAACCGTCCCATTCGTAAGACACTTCGACCTTGTAAAGAGGAGAGCAAGAACTGGGACACTACCGAGAATCTCTATATTGAAGGCGACAACCTCGATGTGCTAAAGCTCCTCCAAAACTCCTACCTGAACAAGGTGAAGATGATCTACATCGATCCCCCCTACAATACCGGGAACGATTTTATATACCGCGACAATTTCAAGGTCTCGAAGGAGGATTACGAGGAAGAGTTGGGTCTGTTCGATGAGGAAGAAAACCGGCTGTTTAAAAATACTGAAACCAACGGCCGCTATCATTCCGATTGGTGCAGCATGATGTACCCACGTCTGCAATTAGCCCGCAACCTGTTGACAGATGATGGGGTAATTTTTATATCGATTGATGACAATGAAGTACACAATCTTCGAAAGATATGTGATGAAGTGTTTGGGGAGGAGAATATGATTGCATCAATAATTTGGCAAAAAAAAACAGGTTCATCTGATGCTAATCTTATTGCAACTATAACAGAATATTTATTAGTATTTGCTAAAAACATAAGCAATTCAGTTTTCAATCAGAATGAAGAGGCTCACGATGAAAAAAGATACAAATTCAGAGATGAATTTTTTGAAGAAAGAGGTCCATACTATTATGATAATTTAGATAGAGGTACTCTCGGATATCATGAAAGTCTTGATTATGAAATATCAACTTCTGATGGTAAATCTACTTTTCCAAATGGAAGAATTTATAAATTCAATGATGGTTGGAGATGGAAATGGAGTAAAGATAAAGTAGAATGGGGTTTGAAAAATGGATTTATTGAGATCCAAGCTTCAACTTCAAAAAAAAGTGGTTGGAGTGTATATTATAAAATATATTTAAACGTAGATAACGAAGGTAAACCTATCAAAAGGAGTTCACCATACAAAAATATTATCTAGGGTATTTTGAATACCCATGCTTCGTTAGAAGCAAAAGAAATTTTTGGAACAACTACTTTTTTCTCTAACCCCAAACCAATAAGCTTAATTGATAGATTATTAAGGTTTTCTTCACAAAAAGATGACATTATTCTCGATTTCTTCTCCGGTTCGGCAACAACCGCCCACGCGGTAATGCAACTCAATGCGGAAGATGGGGGTAACCGTAAGTTCATCATGGTGCAGCTGCCAGAAGAGACCGATCCCAAATCAGAGGCTTACAAGGCGGGGTACAAGAACATCTGCGAGATCGGGAAAGAGCGTATCCGCAGGGCAGGAAAGAAAATTGAAGAAGAACTTAAGGCAAAATCAACCAAAGGTGATTTATTTGAAGGTGATAAAGAAGTAAAAATGGTTGACACCGGTTTCCGGGTACTGAAAGTGGACAGCACTAATATGAAGGATGTCTATTACAGTCCATCGCAATACAACCAGCAGATGCTTCTGGACCTGGAAAGCAACATCAAGGATGACCGCACCGATATTGACTTGCTGTATGGAGTACTGCTCGACTGGGGTGTGCCGCTCTCATTGCCCCACATCACCGAAAAGATTGGTGGGAAGGATGTGCACTTTGTGAATGATACCGATCTGGTGGCCTGCTTTGAAGAGCATGTGCCGGAAGAGGTGATCCGGGAGATTGCCAGACGGAAACCGTTGCGGGTGGTGTTCCGCGACAGCTCGTTCCGTAACAGTCCGGACAAGATCAACGTGACTGAGATATTCAAGACACTTTCTCCTGAAACAACCATTAAGGTGATTTAATTCAACTATTCGGAATTCCCGAATAGTTGAGACATTAAAACACAAAGACACAAAGAGATTAGAAGCGATGAAACTGAAATTTAAACACCAGAAGTTCCAGGAGGAGGCTGCCAAGGCGGTATGCGATGTGTTTGCCGGGCAGCCCTATTTGTCGGAAATCAATTACCTGATCGACAGGGGAGATTCTAAAGGGCAGGGCGAGATATACGATTTTACCGGATTCAAGAACCATAAGATCGTTCCGCAACTGACGGACGAGATGATTCTGGAGAACATCCGGAAGATTCAACGGATGCACCAGATCCCGCCATCGTCGGCGCTGGAAGGACGATACAACCTGACCATCGAGATGGAGACGGGTACGGGAAAGACCTATACCTACATCAAGACGATGTACGAGCTTAACAAGCGGTATGGCTGGAGCAAGTTCATCATCGTGGTGCCAAGCATTGCCATCCGCGAGGGGGTATATAAGTCGTTCCAGATCACGCAGGAACACTTCACCGAGGACTACGGAAAAAAGATCCGGTTCTTTATCTATAACTCGTCCCAACTGACCGAGATCGACCGTTTTGCCAGCGACAACTCGCTCAACGTGATGATCATCAATGCCCAGGCGTTCAACGCCCGGGGAAAGGATGCCAGGCGTATCTACATGAAACTGGATAGCTTCCGCAGCCGCAGGCCGATTGATGTGATTGCCAAAACCAATCCCATCCTGATCATCGACGAACCGCAATCGGTGGAGGGAAAACAGACCAAAGAGAACCTGAAGGGTTTCAACCCGTTGTTCACATTGCGTTATTCGGCCACCCACAAGAAGGATAGCCTCTATAACCTGATCTATCGGCTGGATGCCATGGAGGCCTACAACAAGAAGCTGGTGAAGAAGATCGCGGTGAAAGGGATTGCCCAGACCGGTACTACCGCGACGGAAGGATATCTCTACCTGGAGGGGATCAATCTCTTCAAGGAGAAGAGTCCCACCGCAAACCTGGGATTCGAGGTGAAGCAGTCCGCCGGGGTGAAAGCAGTAGTCCGGAAAGTCGAGATCGGACACAACCTGTACGACCGGTCGGGATTACTTGAACAGTACCGGGATGGATTCACCGTGACAAATATCGACGGACGGGACAACTCCATCACATTTCAGAATGGTATCAAGCTATTTGCCGGCGATGTGAAAGGGGCGGTGAACGAGCAGCAGCTTCGCCGGATCCAGATCCGGGAGACCATCCTGTCGCATATCGAACGTGAACGAATGCTTTACTTCAGGGGTATTAAGGTGCTGAGCCTCTTTTTTATCGACGAAGTGGCCAAATACAAGCAGTACGATGCTTCCGGCAATGCGTTTAACGGTTCCTATGCGGATATGTTCGAGGAGGAGTACGACGATGTGGTGAACAGCCTGCAACTGAAAATTGGCGAAGATGCCTATATCAGTTACCTGCAATCGATCACGGCAGACAAAACACATGCGGGATATTTCTCCATCGACAAAAGGAAGAATCAGTTCGTGGACGGAAAAGTGGAAAGAAGCACCCGGGAGAGTGTGGACACCGATGCCTACGACCTGATCATGAAGGATAAGGAGCGGCTGCTCTCTTTCAGTGAACCGGTACGCTTTATCTTTTCTCACTCTGCGTTGCGCGAAGGATGGGACAATCCGAACGTGTTCCAGATCTGCACGCTGAAACAGAGCGATGCGGAAACCCGCAAACGGCAGGAAGTGGGACGGGGACTCCGCCTGTGTGTGAACCAGGAGGGGGAGCGCATGGATACCAATTTTCTGGGAAGCGAGGTGCATCACATCAACCAGCTGACGGTGATCGCGAGCGAGAGCTACGACCGGTTTGCGAAAGCACTACAGACCGAGATTGCCGAGGTGATTGCCGACCGGCCACAGAAAGTTTCTCCCGCGTTGTTCAAGGATAAGGTGCTCTCAGATAAACAGGGTAATCCCTATCCGGTAAGCGAGGAGGCGGCCCTGGTACTCTACGAGAGCCTGGCGGGCTATGGTTATGTGAAGGCGGGGACCCTGACCGATAAGTACTACGAGGACAAGGAGAACGGCAGCTTCCAACTGCCGGAGGAGGTGGAAGCCAGCAAGGAGTCGGTGATGCATATCCTCGATTCGGTCTACAACCCGAAGATGCTTGCTCCCGAGAATGCACGGGACAACAACGTGGAACTCCGTTTCGATGAACAGAAGTTCAACCGGGAGGAGTTTAAAAAACTGTGGGCGAACATCAACACGAAGACGGCCTATGTGGTGGACTTCGAGACGGAGGAGTTGGTACGCAAAGCGATTCAGCGACTGAACAACCATTTACACGTGTCGAGGATCTTTTTCACCGTCACCTCGGGAGCTTTGGAAAAGATTGAGTCAAAAGAATCGTTAGAAGTAGGAGAGGGCTTCAAGCAGCAATCGTCGAAACACATCGATGTGCACTCTGCAGTGAACGGCAACGTGAAGTATGACCTGGTGGGCAAGGTGGTGGCTGAAACGGGACTGACCCGCAATACGGTGGTAAAAATCCTGACCGGCATCGAGAAACCGGTGTTCGACCAGTTCGTGCTCAATCCCGAGGAGTTTATTCTCAAATGCTCCAACTTGATCAATGAGGAGAAAGCTACGGTGATCATTCAACATATTGCTTACAACAAGCTGAACGACAGTTTTGGCACAGAGATCTTCACGGAACCAACCCTGAAAGGCAAGCTCGGGGTGAACGCAATAGCGGCAAATAAACACTTGTACGATTACGTGATCTTCGACTCTCCCTCTGTGGAAAAACCATTTGCCGAACAACTGGATATTAGCAGTGAGGTGAGCGTTTATGTAAAGCTTCCCAAGGGATTTTATATCAGTACTCCGGTGGGGAAATACAATCCCGACTGGGCCATCGCATTCAATGAAGGAGCGGTGAAGCATGTCTATTTCGTGGCAGAGACCAAAGGCGATATCTCCACCATGGAGCTCAGGGAAGTGGAGTCAGCAAAAATATCCTGCGCCCGGAAACACTTTCAGGCGATCAGCAGTGATAAGGTGAAATTCGACGTGGTGGAAAACTACAAGCAGTTGATGAGTTTGGTGAAATGAATCTTGGAAGCCATGGATAAAGAAAATTTCCAAATATTTAGTGACGAGTCTGGATATTGTGGGAAAGATAGATTTGGATCAATAGCTGTCATTTCAGGTCCAAAATCGATAACAACAACCCTTGATGACGAACTAAAAGCGATTCTTCATAAATACAACCAGAAAGAGATTAAATTCGCTGGTGTTGGTGGGAACTTTGAATTTATGAATGCCACAAAAGAATGTATTTCGTTGGGAATAGATTACTGCAATAGTTCGTTAAAAATATAGTTTGGAGTCAAGCAGCACTTGCTGCAAACTCAATGAGTTCCTTGACAAGTTTATCATTTAATCTTCTGTTCGGTTTAATGCCGGACACGCAAATAAATCGTTCAAGCAAGTAGGCATTGTGTATCATCGTTTTACATGATGCCATCGAAAAAGGAATACCTCTTTCCCTTGCCAGCACCTTTGCCAGGTTGACCGAGGTAAGAGATGCATTAAAGTTGAACGATAGCTTTGCTACGTCCCTTGCCTGCGATTGCATCAGTCCTGTGAAGCCTTTGGCATCCCTGAAGCAAAACTCGATCTGAAAACGGGTGCGGTAAAATTCTATAACATCTTTTCCACTCATCTCAGGATTGGTAGAGAAGAACAGTTTGGGATTTTTCCCATCCTTGGAATACCAGATGACAAGCCTGACCATCTGTTTAAATGATTTGGAATAGGCTATCAAGGTGTAGAGATCACCGTTATCAATATTGATCTTTTGCACTCTGGTTGTATCCAGGTTGGCCATGTCAATCTTTCCGTCGTAGAGTTTAGGCCTGCCTTTCTTGCCTGTCGGTTTCTGCAGTGTTGGATAATAAAGTGCGGCGTCATCCCTGAAGCGGCTGACCAGATCAAACTTCATCTCTTGCAGACCCGTAACGAAGTTGTTCTTTGCGAAGTAGGCATCGGCAACCACGTGACGGCTTGCCCGATGGAGTTTCTCCCGCATCGATTTAATGACCAGCAGGTACCAGTCAATCAGGTTGGCATCACGACTCTCCAGGGTTTGACGGTCCGGAGTCTGAACGGCCTGTAGACTGATGCAATCCTTGTTGTCGACGTCTATAAGGCCCACTCCCAGGATTTCCAATCCTCTTTTCGCCTGACCGGCTGCACCCGACCAGAAGTAACCAATCCAAGGGGTATTCTTTCCTGATTTGGATATATAACTGGGATCAATGGCAATTGCCTTGCGATCTCCGGTTAATACCCTATCAGACAAAGACAAGTTAAACTCCAGCCAATCAAAATCCTTCGAGAAGTTCTGGCGAAATCGCTGTTCACACGACTTGCCATATCTCCCCAATTGTAGGAAATTAATCCTGCCGGGAATGACCAGATACAAAATAAGCGTCTCCATAAGGAATGATTTGAAACTTTTGTTTAACTTCGTAGTTAGTTCACCAAGAACATCACTACAGATACCTCTATATTGGTTAAGTATGCTGGTTCTATCCATCTTTATTAGGTTTTGATCAGCTATAAAGATACTGATAATCAGCTACTTAACCATCTTTTTTATGTTAAACTATGTTATGTAAATCATTGAATTTTAATTGGTTAATTGAATATTTACCGAAGTATTGATATTTGTACCGCATATTTATAATAAACAGATAATCATATTATAATACATTTTGCATCGGAAAGTGAATAGCTCACTTTCGTATCTTGAAAGAGAACTTACACGGAATTTTGCCATGCCACTTACAAGTATTTCTATCGGAAAGCAATGTGGTACTGCATGCCGCCCCGGATCGGGCAAATAAAGGTTGCCAAATATTTAGATATTGCCTAATATCTCGTTTGCAATCTCGTTGTTGTATAGGAAAGCTTCACTGCCTGTTCTCATGATCATTTTACTATTCATTCAAAAACCTCGTATCTTGTGGCGCTATTAAATGTGCAATTCATGGCATAAAATTAGATATAAAAGATTGAACAATGGTTAATCAACTATCCGTTTTCTGGTTTGAAAGGGGAGACAGTTCTCCTGTCTGCGGTTTTTGGGGAGTCGATGCAACTTCGACCGGTTGAATATCAATGGATCTACCGACATGGTCGTCAAATAAAAGAAGCGCAAGAGCATGAGAGATAAATCCTGCTACTTGCGCTTCTCTCTATACAAGTTATCTCCCTGCTTTTTACCTGGGGACTTCTCCGGAGCCATCTTTCCTCCAGGTGCAAAAGGGTTGATTTCTCATTGCGCCTTTTTGATTGAAACGGGACCAAGCAACCCGGATGGTTCCAAAGGAATTTCAGTGCGTGGACGCCCTCTAAAGTCGTTCTTCAAAATAATATTGGTTCGGGTAATCTGATCATCACGTGGATTCATCTCATCACCTGCCACGCGATTATACCAGGAGTTGAGTACGGTTATCTCCAGGCTGTTTTTGCCCTCTTTCAACTCGTCGGTTACATTGATACTGAATGGTTTGGTCCATACTACTCCCTTGTCTGTCCCGTTTATCTTGATCCTGGCAATTCCCACATCTTTTACATTCTCCAATTGGAGGAAATAGGAGGTTTGTTTCTCAGGGCTGAAATTGAACTCCTTGTAGTAGGTTGCAGCTCCCGAGTAAAACTTAATCCCCTCGATCCCGGAGGTGGTCCAGTCGGTCAGTTCATCGAAAGTGACCATACCGGGTCCACCATATTGGGGATCAAAGTAGACATCCCAGCTGCCATCTACCACTTGGGCCAAAGTGAGAGCCG
Organism: Petrimonas mucosa; assembly: GCF_900095795.1. Lineage (NCBI taxonomy): Bacteria > Pseudomonadati > Bacteroidota > Bacteroidia > Bacteroidales > Dysgonomonadaceae > Petrimonas > Petrimonas mucosa. The sequence goes on along the minus strand of NZ_LT608328.1, from coordinate 2,464,684 downwards.
GGTAGTTTGTCTTTTCTTCTCCCTGGATATTCTTCCCGATCTTCTTGTTGAACATTATCATGATGGATCCGTAGGGGTCAAACGAAAGTGGAACTGTTGTCCGTCCGTTTTGCTGAGTAAATGCTCTTGCGTCACGGATCTCTCCGTCTAAAGCGTTCCAGATCTCCGGTTGACGTCCTTCGATGCGGAATGTGCAGGCCATATCTCTGGCCTGATCTGTCTGGTTACTGATAAAGTAGAGATCGATATCTCCAATTGTATAATGTATATAGTCGAAATCTTCGATATTCGGGATCTCCAGGTCTGGAGTGATGCCCTTGGCCAGCAAATAATCCCTGGCAGTAACACCCCACGAAACCATCCCCTTCTTGTATTTCCTGCTGCCCTTCTCCGGTGAGCCGTTTCCCCAAATCTTGTCTGCAAGTTCTGTGAATTCACGTTGGGCCTTTTCACCACCGGTAAGGCTGATCAACCGTTCTGGCTTGTATCCGATCACTTCGGCACCCTGCGATAGGATAGATTCCACCTTTTTAAGTGCGTCGAGCGAAAGGACCTTATGGTCTGGGAGTACCAATACCCGGTACTCGATGCCTCCGGGAACAACAATCTTGCCCTTTTTAACCATCAACTTCATCAGGATCGTCTCGTCGGTTACATCGTAGTCGAATCCCGGTAATGCGCCGGCCGGATCCGACTGCTTGTTTGAGAAGACATTGGGTACGTGATCTCCGTAATAATAGAGTACATCCGCTACAAATTTACCTTGCTGAACCAGGAATTGTGTCCGGTGCAGATAGTCGATAAATGCATCGGAATCATGCCACCAGGTGACCTGCGGATTGATGTGTGTGCCTGCAAAGTATTCCTGTCCCGGGACTCCCATCTCTTCTGGCGAGCCGGTGAATGTATGGAAATAGACCCTGTTCAGTCCTGCACAGACTTCGTGATCGAATGAGGATTTCTGATCGTGCCAGAGTTCGTCATTCCAATGGGGGCCTATCGTTGTAAATGATTCGGCTCCCACGATCTTCTTGCCATAAATATGGGCAGCCGCAGATGCCTGTTTCACAAAAAAGCGATGTTGAGGAGTTGGCCGGTGAGGTGATGGTGACCAGAATTCGCTCATGACAATATCGCTAAATCCATAATTTTTTATTCCGTCTAAAGGTCCTGCATGGGGACCGGCCGACTCCGGCTGGATCCCGATGTTGTATTCATGTGCATGCTCCGCAAAACGGGCATAATGGTTGTTTGCCACCAGATCGGCGAGTGTCTTCCTGAAATCGGCCAGGAATGCATGTGAAGCGTCAATATTATCTACAATATGTCCCGCAATGATCGGCAGGTACTGTTTCAGGTCATAGTTACGATAGCGTTTGAACTCTTCAGGGAAATTATTTGTCCAGTTCATGCCGCCACATTCCCAACTGTCGGTCTCCATGAATTTAAGTGTTGTTCCCACATGTTTGCCCGAGGCAACCAATATTGGATCGACCACCTCGTGCCAATAGAAATCGAAAGCATCCTTGCTTAGATAGTCGAGTACCATCCCTTGCCATCCTTCGCTTGAGGTTGAGACATCGGCCCTGGTGCAGGTATAGCCAATTCGCATGATATTCCATTCCCCTTCAGGAGCTTCCCAATTCAGGGTGCCCTGCTCATCCATATGGTGTGAGATATCGATCACCTCCTCCTTGTCAATCCGATAAACCGGTTTGAAACTCCCGGCACCCTGTGGCTGGCTCTTGTTGTCAAGCAGAAAACGGGTATCGGGTGCAGAACCGCCCAGTTCATGGAATCCGAGTTTATAATCTAGGAAGTGGATCTCTTCATCTGCAGTGGCATCTACACGAACGGGAAATGCCAATACTGCAATCTCTTCGTACAACTTATGGTGTGGTGGCTGGCTCAACAGTTGAGTGATCTTCTGCCCTCCTCTGATCTTGACTTCAGAAAAAGTCAACTGTTTGGCTGCATACTCCGGCGTTACGCAAGGTCCCCCCAGATTCCATCCGCTCTGGATGTTGAATCCGATCTCCAATCCGAGTCTCTCGGCTTCGTCGAGGGCGAATACGAAAAGCTCGATCCACTCTTTCGAACCGTAAAGTGGACCAGCGGGGATTTCGTTGTTCCCGCGTTGATTGTGTCCGCCCGCATCAAAGATCATGGCCCCCTGGAAGTTCTTTGACTTCATGGCTTCCAGGTCTTTGGTTATGGACGCTTTGGTGACATTCCCATTCAACCACCACCACCAGCAGTTCACACCGCTGGATGGATCAGGCTCTTTGAAATTATCGGATAGATAACTGTAGTCTACCGGTTTAGTTCCTGTATGGTCAGACTCTGTCTGCTTGCAGCCTGACAGCAACATCAGAAGGATTATCGCAGCGGATGTAAATCCCTGAGTTTTCTCTATTTTCATTGATTTATTCTTTTGACTGGATCGTTTTTTAATCGATTTTATGCAAATTCCCGGTCAGATTTATAAAGATTACCGGAGGGGTACGCCCCCTCCGGCATCATCTCATCTCTAAATATTGGGACTGTTAGTTCCAACCCGGATTTTGTGCCATTACAATATCTTTGTTCGTGTCAATGACGATTTGAGGTATTGGCCACAGGTTGAAGTTTTTCGTCAAGGTTGCCCGTGGATCGTCCCAGTAGGCGTACTTTTTGATGCGCTCTACGGCGACTGTTCCTCCCATCCTGAGCAATGTATTCCAGCGTTTTTCTTCATAGACAAGTTCTCTTGCCCTCTCATCCAGAACCAGATCGAGATTCACATCGGAAGCCTGTACCATATAGCCGCATTTTGCACGACTCCTCAACATGTTGATATCGGATGCGGCTCCGGCGTTATCTCCATTTCTCATTTTAGCTTCAGCGCGCAAGAGAATGGTTTCGGACAGGCGGATCAGATACTCGTCCCTGAAGAGATTGCTCCTGTTTTCACCGTCAGCAATTCCCGTATATTTATCGGTATAGATTTTGCAAGAGACAGGGAAGCATTGGGTAACTGCGGCATCGACAGCATCTTGGCTTTGCCCCTCTTTGTAGATCACATTCCAAGGTACCGGTTTGCCGAAGTATGGCGAGCTTTCCACATTCCCCAGGAACAGTCTGCGAAATACTGCCTCCGAATTCCGCATGTCATCTCCCCATTTTCCTTCATAGATAATGTCGCGTGTATACATCGTCGGCATCATCTGAACGATACCGCGACCACCTACATCCTCAAGTGTTCCGGTAAGATGGGTAGAAAGCGGATCCCGAAATACAGGTCCATAGATACGGGAGTAGGGGAGTTTCGACATGTTATCCTCCTTTTTGTATGCCTGGTAATCAATCTGTGCTACCCAGATGGCCTCTTTATTGCCCGACTGGTAGTCCTGATTTCCTTCCTGGAAGAGATCCCAGTAGACGTTGCCCTCAATGGGATATCCGGCTGCAGAGTATAAGCGTTCAGGTTTCTGGTTGCCTTCAGTATTTGCATAATAGAAGTCTGGATTTTCGTCCATGCGGGTGCCAAAGCGTTCCGTCATCAGGGAGTAGACTGAACCGTTTATGACATCATTACCGTAACTGATCGCCTTCTCGTATGCAGCCTTTGCCTCAGCAGCCTTCCCCTCCTCTTCAAGGGCAATACCTTTGTCCAGATAAAGCTGACACAAGTTGTGCTGGGCAGCACCTCTTACCAGGCGACCGGCGATGGGTGTGGTGACCGGCAGATCATTCAGGATGGCTTCCATCTCGTCTATGGCAAATTGATAGGTCTCCACACGACTGGTTCTTTCAAAATCGTAGCGAGGCGTGGTTGTGATTTCCGTAACAATGGGTACACCACCATATAGTTCTCCCAGATTCCGGTAACAGAATGCACGGAAAAAGCGGGCCTGAGCCACTGTGTAGGCTTTGTTTTCCTGCGATCCCCAAACTATGTTGGGTAACTCCGCGGCATAGAGTGCCAAGTTTGCCTTGCCTATCAACTGGTACCAGTGCGAATAGTTATTATTGAATTCAGTACTACTTGGAGTTATGATTCCATAATCATTAAAGCGGTTTCCCCGCCGGATTGTTGCCACGTCATACATATCGGTGCCATTGCCCGAGAATACGAAAAAGGTATTGTTTTCTTCTCCCATTGCAAACATGCTTCTTACGTGTGCATAACAGCTGATGACCACCTGATCAACCTGTTCCGACGTAGAGAAGGCATTGTCTACTGTATAGAATGTCTCCGGTTTTTCCGTCAAGAAATCGGCATCATTACATCCGGTAAACACAAGTAACGGGATCAACAAGGCGAATAGTATATTATTTATTTCTCTGGATTTCATACTGATAAATTTTTAAAAACTGATATTTGCACCTAATGAGAATGAAGTCAATACAGGGTAAGTGTTCTCTCTGACGGCAGAACCGACCTCCGGATCATCACCTTCCCAATTTGTGATAGTAAAAAGATTCTTTGCAGTCAAGAATAGCTTGAGGTTGCTGATGTTCAGGTCTTTTAGCCACTTATCTTTGAATGTGTGCGAAAGTGTCACATCCTGTAACCGTACAAATCCCCTGCTTTGCAGACCCATGAAACGCCCTCCGTCTCCTGAAAATACAGCCGAGGGGTATTTGTTGCTCTTGTTTTCAGGCGTCCACCAGGGAATATAGATACTGTTCGAGTTGAATAATCCTGAACCGTTTGTCATATAAGCCTCCCTGTTGGCCTTGAGAAAGTAGCCACCCCCGCCAAAGGTTCCGGTGAACATGAAATAGAGGTCAAAATTCTTATAGGTGAGCGTGTTGCTCATGTTCAACTTGAAATTTGGTGTGGTATATCCCAGAATGTCACGATCTGCTGCGGTAATGACCTTGTCGCCATCCAGATCTTTGTATTTGGGAACACCGGCACTCACCCCATTCTTCTCCATATATTCAGTGTCAGTTTCCTGAACGATTCCATCTTGTACATATCCGTAAATTGCACCAAGCGGTTTCCCAATGAATCGGCTGTTGGATATGTCATCATCCTCCTTGCCGTCGCCGTCAAGGTCTTCGCCGTACAAGTGAGCCAGTTTATTGCGGTTCAGCCAGAAGGTAACCCCAGTCATCCATGTAAAATCCTGTTTGGTGATGTTCATGGTTCGCAGGGTAATCTCAACACCTCTGTTGTTAATTTGGCCCAATGAAGATTTGATGGTTTTGAATCCGGTCATTACTGGAATATTTCTTTCGAATATCTGGTCGGTTGTTTTCGAGAAATAGAGATCCACATCTAGGAAAATGCGGTTGTTCAACCATGCCGATTCAAATCCTGTATTCCACGACTCTGTAGTTTCCCAACCCAAATCGGCATTACCCAATGTTCCGGGAATCATGCCGTAAAGGATATTGCTGCTATTACCAAATTGATATCTTGCAGCGGCTTCAGCTCCATTCCTGATGGTAGACAATGTGCCGTACGGGCTAAGTCCTTGATTACCGTTTTTACCCCATGAGAGTTTCAGCTTCAGATCATCGAGTATGTTTTCATCATTCATGAACGGCTCGTTGGTAATTCTCCATGCAGAACCAAATGCCATGAAGTCACCCCATTTTTGATTTACTCCGAATACCGAAGCCCCATCACGCCGATATGAAGCAGTGAGAAAATATTTGTTGTCGAATGAGTAGGATGCACGGCCGAGGTATCCGATATTGGATCGCCTGTCCCCTTCAAGTGTGATCTTTTGGACTGTCGCCTTGTGGAGGCCGTTAATTCCAAGGGTTGTGTTTCCGTTTGCGGCAAAATCATTTCCGGTCATAACTTCCCGCTTGTAATCCCTTCGGTCGCGTGTTGCGACAAGCGTCAGGTCGATGGAGTGCTTATCGAAGTTGGCAACATAGTTTAAAATATTATCAATTACCCAGCTTGTTATATTCCGGTTATCGATGCTGCCGTTGGCATTTGAAAGCAAGTTTTGGTAAGCTTCTGGAGAATAGCGGCTTTCATCATCGTAAGCTCCTTCTTTTACGTAATGAGATTCGTAGTAAAAGTCCGATCTACGCTCCTTTCCGATATTGCCGGCATAATTGAAACGATAGCTCAAGCCGGGCAACCAGGGGAGTTTTATGACGGTGTAGGCATTCATGCGGAAATTGTCACGTAGGTCGGTATTGTCACGAGAACCGTTGGTTACTCCCCATAAAGGATTCTGACCCGATTGCGTATAGGGGTATTTCTCAAGTAACTTCTTCTCTTCATCCCGATACATGACACCGTAGGGTGACATGACATATGCCTGGTTTATTGCGGCTCCTACGCCCGAATAGTCGGATTTGGTGAACGCTGCGTCAACCCCTATCTCCAACCAGCTTGTAATATCAGTCTTGATCTTTCCCAAGAACGAGGCGCGATTGAAATCGTCTCCAATAATTACACCCTGGTTATCTGCATACGAAGCAGAGAGATAATAATTCATTTTCTCGCCTGAACCTGATACCGAGAGTTGATAATCCTGTATCCAGCCGGTGCGCGTCGAAGCATCCAGCCAGTTTGTCTCCTTGCCTGCCTCCCTGTTTGCAGCTTCCTGAGGTTTCAGCCATGTCAAGTCGGTGCTGTTGTTTCTGGCCATAACCGACTCGATCCATTGTTCGCCGTTCATCAACTTTGGGCGATTTATCCAGCTTTGAAGGCTTCCGGATGCGTTGAAATTTATTATCGGCTTATCGGACTTTCCTTTTTTTGTTGTGATGATGATTACCCCGTTGGCAGAACGGGAACCGTAAGCCGCCGCAGATGTGGCATCTTTCAAGATGTCGAAAGAAGCAATGTCGTTTGGATTGATATCATTGATGCTTCCCATGAAAATGACGCCATCAAGTACGATCAAGGGATCGTTCGATCCGGAAATGGATTTTTGTCCGCGCATTTGCATGGATGGTTGACCGCCTGCGGAATTGGTAGCCCCGATGTCAAGACCGGAAACATTTCCTTTTATAGCTTCCAGCGCATTAAGGTTTGATGCAAGAGCAACGGGAGAGTCTTCCAGTTTTACGGACGAGACAGAGCCCGTAAAATCTTTTCTCTTGGCGGTACCATAGCCGATAACGATAATTTCGTCCAGCAACTCCAGATCTTCTTGCAAAACAATATTGATCGTGCTTCTTCCTTCCAGTGCAACGGTCTGAGTAAGCATTCCAAGATAAGACACCTCGAGGGCACTGTTGGAAGGTACGTTTTGCAACACAAACCTTCCATCCATGTCGGTGATGGTTCCTATTGTACTTCCCTTGATTTGAATGGTTGCACCAATTAGCGGGTCCCCATTTGCATCGGAAACATTTCCTCTTACGGTAATTTCCTGGGCCGATCCGTACAAGCAAACTAACCATGCCAAGACAAAGATGGTTGCTTTCATTAGATTTAATACTTTTCTTTTCATCTCATTGGTATTTATTTTCACTGTTGTCCGATAAAAACTTTTTAGAAAAAGTACGCGGGCAAATTTGAGTTTTGCCCGTCGTACTAATAATTGTAGCTTTGTATTCATCACAAAACAAGTCTACAATCACTGTTGTCCGATAAAAACTTTTTAGAAAAAGTACGCGGGCAAATTTGAGTTTTGCCCGTCGTACTAATAATTGTAGCTTTGTATTCATCACAAAACAAGTCTACAATGAACAAAAGTACTTATTTTTTTGGACAATCGGTATTCGGACAGCTCATATCTATGGTAGATACAAGGATTATCGCCCGAAACAGCAAACGGTACAAGGCCGATCATTACGTGAAACGTTTCACGGCTAAGGATCACCTTATAAGCATGTTGTTTTGCGTCTTCGCCAAATGCTCCTCCCTGCGCGAGGTGGCGGGTGCAATGCTCGGTCTTTCAGGCAAGACCAGGCATTTCCAGCTCGGCCACATACCCTACCGGAGCACCTTGTCGGACGCCAACAAGCGCAGGAGCGTTGATTTCTTCTCGGGCGTGTACCACGACCTGCTTCGCGAGTACCAACACGTGATCTCGGACACCCGCTTTAAAGATGTGTTGAACAAGCAGGTCGAGATCTTCGACAGCACGGTTATCAGTTTGTTCCAGGACATCTTGAAGTGCGTCGGCAGAACACCCTCGAACGGTAAACGCAAAGGGGGGATCAAGGTGCACACCGTTATCAATGTCGACGAGCCCGTTCCCAAGATGATATGGTTCTCATCCGCTGCCACGAACGATCACCTGCTGTTGAGGAAACTGGAACCGGATGACAACACTATTTACGTCTTCGACAAGGGATACAACGATTATAAAGCCTTCAAGCTGTTTTGTGAAAAGGGAGCCGGATTCGTTACCCGCATCAAGGAGAACGCCGTTTACAAGGTGGAGCAAGAACTTTACATCGATGAATGCATCCACAGCGGCGTGCTGGAAGACACTATCATCGAGGTGACCGTGAAGGAAGATGATGGCGGGAGCAAGCTGAAGTTGCGCAAGGTGGTGTTCTACGACAGGGTGTTGAAAAGGAAGTTCGAGTTCCTCACCAACCTGTTCGAGATGCGGCCCGACATGATAGCGGCCTTGTATAAAATAAGATGGCAAATAGAGCTGTTATTCAAGCAGTTAAAATCAAACTTCCCCCTGAAGTACTTCCTCGGGGATAACGAGAACGCGATAAAAATACAGGTATATTGCGCTTTGATCGTGAACCTCTTGCTCACGGTTATACAGAAGCGGTTGAAACGGCCTTGGGCATTCTCCAACCTGGTGTCATTTTGCAGGATACACCTGTTTAATTACCTGCACTTGATAAAATTTTTAGAAAACCCGGAACGAGATTGGCAACGAGATGACCAGGATTTAGAGATGCTTACCCTTTTCAGGGGGGCTTACTTTTGAAAATAGAAAAATTATAAAAAGAAACGACTGATAATAAGCCGGTTAAAAGTAACGAAGAATCAAAATCGGTTTTTATCGGACGGCAATGATTTATTTTAGTAAATAAAGGTTTTTACATTTGGGTAACTCTCAGTACCCTAATTAAGTGAAGAGTGTTTAAAGTTGATTCTCCTATAACGGTTACTCTGAATCGAGAGCTCACTAATTACTGTTATGTGTACGTACACATATTCATTTACAGACCACATTTTACAAATATAGGGGTGGTTCTATTTTATTCGATTAATAAATATGATATAAATAGGGTCTGCTTATTAATTCCCAATCAGGCACACAATTTCATTTGTGGCCCGAGTGGATAAATGTTTATATTTCTCACTATCATTAACTTCTGTAGTAACGAGACAAAATAAGGTAAGGGAATATCCCTCATATGCCGGATCAGATTCATCACAAAAATGATAGCCCCTATCCAACTCCTTGACGTCGAGGAGAGTCTGGCCCGGATATCATTTAAACCATATCCACGCTTGCCCTGTCCAAACTTCCCTTCAACCTGGTTGCGTTCCGCCGTCTCTCGTCGCTCTTTACGTTTTTGGTATCTGCTCTTGATCTCTTTTGCCGGCTTTCGTCCCAGTGGTTCCCCGGTGTAGCGGATTCTTTTCTCTTTCAAGAACCGTCTGTTCTCCCGGGTAAGATATATCTTGTCCACCTGAACCAGCTCCGGATACTTCCCTGTCAGCTTCCTGAAGCGTTCAACCTGTGACTGAAGATCCTGCCCCTCATTGAACGCATCCCAGTGGAAATGATCTACCCTGGCATAGCCATCCAGCAGGCTGATGTTGATCTTGGCGCCAAACTCCGTCTTGGCCTTGGCTTTACCACGGACGATGGGGCGAACATGTGGCTGATGAATGTTCACTATGCGATCTTCTACTTGATGGCTCTTCTTCTTATACATCGTCTCCTGTTGTTCCAGCAGATGCTGGATGACAAAAAAATACTTTAGTTGCCGCCGGTCGAAGGGAATCGGTTTATCCTTTATGGTGTCCAGTATCCCGTTGATAGTCCGCACATCCCGTTTCAGGTAGTTGATCTGCTTGCGTATCGCTTTTCGTAACACGTTGGCTGGTTTTCTCTTCATTTTCGACACATTCAAAAAATCCTTGCGTGCAACCCTTCTGTATGTACGGGGTTTATCTTTAATACCCAGTTTCAAACACAACTCATCGATCAGCTCTTCTGCCTTCTGGCGGCTCTCGTTCAGCAGATCCAGATCGGTGGGATACTTGATATCCGCATCACAGACCGTTGCATCCATTTGGAGCTTCCCCTTGTTCCCGGGATGCGGATCGGGATCGTCATCATTATCATCTTCTTCATCCTTCGCATCCTTGTCAACCACTTCTTGATTTGCCCCGGCTTTTAGCTTCAACCCTTTTCTTATCAAGTCGTCCGTCAATGATTCAAAGACATCAAGGTCGATTCGCTTTCTGATGGAGACCAGCAGTGACGGTGTCATCACCTGTTCATAGGTGAAAGCTTCGAGACCAAGAAAATACTGCATGTAGGGGTTCTCCTGTATCATCTCTATTACTCCACGGTCGTCACTCTTCATGATGTGCTTGATGATGATTACTCCCAGCACAAGCCTGGCATCTTTGGTGGGGGCACCCCGGTTGCTTTTGAAGTTCTTGTAATAAAGCCGGGCGAACTCTTCCCAGGGAACTATTTTTGAAAGAATAACCCACCGGTTATTCTCATCCAGTTTTGCCTCAAAGGGCATCTTGAACTCTGAAATTGAAAGCTGCCTGGAGCTCTTGTATCGTATCATAAAATGCAAGGTTTATGAAGTAAAAATACTCAATTTCTTGCAGTTATGCAAATTTTTTACCAACTAATTTACTGATATACAACACAAATGCCAATTATTCAGCAAACCCTAAATACTGTATAAAATGATATATAGAGGAGCGTCGTTGGTAATGGCTTCCATGTGTGGGATGTGATTGGACTTTCTTCCGGAGTTTTTATTAATTTTGTTGCTCATAAAATGGTATAATGAATAGAGCGTTATTGACGATACTCCTGACCTTCGCCGGCATATACTTTGCCAAAGCCCAGTCTGCAGTGGAGGAGAGATACCTCGGGAGCTGGATGTTTATGGAGGTCCATCACGATATCGCTAACCGGGCCTATCTTACCGTCTACATGGAAAACGACGTCTACCAATTCAGGAGTCTGAATTGCAGGTACGCCCGTTTCTCCGCCGGTTACAACTTCTTGCCCTGGCTCAAGACGGGAGTGAACTATGTTCCGGTGAGCGAGCCGGATCGTTGGAGACACTATCTCGAAGGTGACCTGATGGGTATACTCAAGTCGGGCGATTTCAAGGTGTCACTCCGTGAACGATACCGCTATCGGCTCACCGGAGAGGGGACCCATGAGCTACGAAGCCGTCTGAAGCTTGCATACGACATTCCCGAAAGCAAGTTGAGTCCCTATATCGCAATCGAGCTCTTTACCTGGGCGACAGGTGGAAAAAGACCCGTCACTATCTGGCATGTACCCGCGATATCACCAACTATATGCAGTTGGAGTGGTACTATCTCTATTATACCTTCAACGGTTTGCCGCCTGAACATATCCTTGGCCTGGGACTCAATTTCGAGTTGTGACCGGCAAGAACTATTGTCGGCAATTCAGGTTGTCTTGCGGTAGTTCCAGATGGCAAGGCTGTTGAGTACAACCGCGAACAGGGCAAGGTAGCCCAGTTCCGTGCTAACCTCCGCCAGACCGCTGCCTTTCAACACGATCAGCCGTACCACCCTAATGAAATGGGTTACCGGAGTAGATTCGGAGAGTCTCTGCGCCCAATGGGGCATGCTGTCGGTACTGGTAAAGAAGCCACTCATCAGGATGAAAAGCATCATGAAAAAAAAGGCGATAAACATGGCCTGCAATTGTGTGTCGGCCAAGGTGGAGATCAGTAATCCCAATCCCAGCAGGGCTACAAGGTAAACCGCTGCAAAGAGGTACAACACCAGCAGATTCCCTTCAGGCAAAATGCCGTAGAACAGATACATCACCAGAAGTCCTATCGTAAAAACGATTATCCCCACAATCCAGAATGGAATCAGCTTGCCGAGGATGAACTGCCACTTTTTTACCGGTGAGACGTTGATCTGCTCGATACTCCCCATCTCTTTCTCCCGCACGATGTTCAATGCACTGATGAACCCGCCGATCATGGTTAGCAGAATTACCAGTATGGCAGGCACCATGTAGTACTTGTATCTGGTATGTGGATTGTACCAGAAGGAGCTGATAATCTCCACCTTTACTTGGGGTGAGAATTGGATCCCCTCGGGGGATTTCACCTTCAGATCGAGTTCCTTGACAAAATCGGAAATGACGCTGGAGAGATAGGCTGCGCCAATTGAAGCCTTTGTCCCGTTGATGGCATCCACGGAGAGGTTAAGCTGCTGACGTCTATCCCGTACCAGATTCCTTTCGAATCCTGCCGGAATCTCCAGAAGCAGGTCGGCACTTCCCCGTTCCACCAGCTCCAATCCTTCCCGGAAAGAACCGGGGTTGCCGCTCATCTTGAAATAACCTGAAGCGGCGATTCTATTCCTCAACTGGTGGGAATAGCTGCTGTGGTCATGGTCGATATAAGCCACCCTCACATTTTTCACCTCGAAGTTGGCAGCCAGGGGAAAGATCATCAACTGAACTGTAGGCATGACGAACATGATAGCCAGAATGGTCCTGTCCCTGAAGATCTGCCTGAACTCCTTTTGTAATATGTAACGCAGGGTTTTCATGATAACCGGATGTTGAATCTTTTCAGTGCCAGGGAGAGGAGGATGGCAGACATCCCTACCAATACCAGGGTCTCCTTCCAGACGTAGGCGATGCCGAGTCCTTTCAGCATGACCGTCTTGATGATGCTGTAATAGTATTTGGAGGGCACTGCATAGGAGAGCACCTGAAAAAAACCGGGCATGTTTTCCAGCGGGAACATGAAACCGGTGAGCAGAATGGTGGGCAACATCATTCCCGCCATGGAGAGCATCATGGCAGCCTGTTGCGAATTGGTGACGTTGGAGATCAGCAGTCCAAGCGATAGACAGGTAATAATGAAAAGGAGACTTTCTACAAAGATGAGCAGCAGGCTCCCCTTGATTGCCACATCCAACAAAAAGAGAGCCAGCAGCAGTATGACGATAAAGTCGATCAGCGATAGCACCAGATAGGGGATCGCCTTTGCGATCAATACCATAAACGGTTTGAACGGGGAGACCAGCAACACCTCCATCGTACCGCTCTCCTTCTCCCTCACTACAGCTACGGAGGTCAACGCTGTGCTCACGATCATGAAGATAAGCGCTATCACACCCGGAATGAAGTTGAGTGAGCCGTTCTGCTCCTCATTATAGAGGTGGCGTGTTTCGATAATGATGTTGAAAGCTGCCGGCAGCACTGCATTCATCTCCTGCACATGCTGCTGGAGGATGGTGTTCAGGTAGTGGTTTACAGTGGTGGCCGTGTTGGGGTCTGAGGCATCTGCGATGATCTGTATGGGGGCCCCTTCATCCTGATACAACAGGTTGCCGAACCGGCTCGGAAGGATGATTACACAGCTGATCTTCCCCGATCGGAAGCGGTTTTCAACCTCATCATAGCTCAGCAACGGTTCCATGAGGTGAAAATAGCGGCTGCTGCTAATCCGGGAGATCAACTGTTGACTTGCGGCATCCCGGGCATTGTCCAGCACAGCGACTCCGATGTTCTTCACTTCGCTGTTGAGTGCAAATCCAAACAGCAGGATCTGCACGACAGGCATGCCGAAGAGGATGAGCAGCGTACGCTTATCCCTGAATACGTGATAAAACTCTTTTTGAATGAAGGCGAACAGCTGTTTCATCTTAATCACTTTTTCGTTTGGCTCCTCTGGCCAGTTGATAAAAGACCTCTTCCATCGAACTGGCATTGAAGATCGATTTCAGTTTGGAGGGCGTGTCGAGCGCCTCCACCCTCCCGTCCACCAACACGCAGATCCGGTTGCAGTACTCCGCCTCGTCCATGTAGTGGGTGGTGACGAAAACTGTAATACCGCCGGCGGCGGCTTCATAAATCAGTTCCCAGAACTGGCGTCGGGTGAGCGGATCTACCCCTCCTGTCGGTTCATCCAGAAAGACGATCCTGGGCTGGTGAAAGATGGCGACCGAGAAAGCCAGTTTTTGCTTCCAGCCCAGTGGCAACTCTCCTACCAGTTTCTTCATCTCTTTTTCCAGACCGAGTGAGACGATCAGTTCCCTGCCGCGTTTCCTTATCTCAGCATGAGGCACACCGTAGATTCCGCCGTAAAACTGGATGTTTTCCCACACGGTGAGATTTTCGTAGAGCGAGAACTTCTGACTCATGTACCCGATATGCTTCTTGATCTGCTCCTGTTGATGGTAGACGTTGAACCCTGCTACCCAGGCTTCTCCGGAAGTGGGATAGGAGAGACCGCACAAGACCCGCATCGCCGTAGTCTTTCCTGCGCCGTTGGCTCCCAGGAATCCGAAAATTTCTCCGGCGTTCACCTCAAAATTGATGGAGTCTACCGCTTTGAAATTGCCGTACTGTTTCGTCAGATTCCTGCATACGATAACTTTATCCATTTCGGTTCCCATTTAGTTCAGGTTCGCTCATCAACCGGATAAAACAGTCTTCAATGGTCGGGTTGATCCTCCTTATCTCCAATCCCGGAAATCTACACTCTTCAAGGAGAACGTGCAACTGTTCCAATCCGGCTCTCTTGTCCTTTAGCGTGATGTGGAGATATTCTCCAAATGCATGGCTCAGCTCAACCGGTTCCAACTCGCGAGCAAATTTCAATAGACCATAGATGTCGTCCGCCTTCACGGCAAAGAGAGGGCCTGGATAGTGCTGCAGAATCTCCGCTGGTGAGTCGATGGAGAGGATGATGCCGTTCTGGATCAGAACAATCCGGTCGCAACGCATCGCCTCATCCATATAAGGCGTCGAAACCAGAATGGTGATCCCCTGCCGTTTCAACCTATGAAGTATCCCCCAGAACTCTTTTCTGGAGACAGCATCTACACCGCTGGTCGGTTCGTCAAGAAACAGGATCTCTGGCTTGTGGATCAAGGCACAACAGAGGGCCAGTTTCTGCTTCATCCCGCCCGACAGCTTCCCGGCCCTTCGTCTCTTGAAGGGGGACAGCTGATCATAGATATCCTTAATCTGTCCGTAATTCTCCTCGACGGTAGTGCCAAACAGTGTTGCAAAGAAGCGGAGGTTCTCTTCCACCGTCAGGTCCTGATAGAGTGAAAATCTCCCAGGCATATAGCCCACCAAGTTGCGGATAGTCCTGTACTCCCTCACCGTATCATATCCGTGAATGGTTGCCCTGCCCTTGTCGGCCAGCAACAAGGTAGCCAATATCCGGAGGAGGGTAGTTTTTCCAGCTCCGTCTGGTCCGATCAGACCGAACAGCTCTCCCCGGTTTACCTCGAACGAAATCTTCTTCAGGGCAACCGAATCTCCATAACGCTTTTCCAGCTCATCTACCTCAACTGCAATCATTTCTGTTTACTTTTCCAGCGTACCTCCCCGTACATGCCGATTTTCAGATAGCCATCATTCTTTACATTCACCTTGATGGCATATACCAGATTGGCCCGCTCTTTCCTGGTATATATATTCTTGGGTGAGAATTCCGATTTCTCCGAAATCCAGGTGATGGTGCCCGGGTACTCCTTGTAGCCTCTCTTCCCGTCATCCACCCGGATCGTCACTTCCTGGCCAAGTTTCACCTGCACCATCTGGTTGGCGGTGATGTAGGCCCGCAGATCGAGCCACTCGAGGTTGGCAATCTTGTAGAGAGGTTTGCCTACGGTTTGCATCTCACCCTGCAGGGCATAATTGGCAATCACCGTGCCCTGAACCGGATTGATTACCTTCCCGCGGTTGATCTGCTCCTGGTATTGTGCAACCACCTTTTCAAGCGGATTTTGCTCGCTGAGGATGCTCCTGTTTCGGGTCTCGGTGTTGTAGCGTGCAAGTTTCAGCTCCTGCTCGGTGACGGCTCTCTGTTTCTGTAGCTGATCGATCGAGGCGACGATGTCGTCAAGCTGTTTCTGCGTTGCGGCATCTGCCTTGACAAGGTTTTCGAACCGGATCTTCTCACGTTGTAATTGAGAAAGTTGTGCCTGTTGTACCTCGAGCTGACGTCGGATCAGCTCAACTTGATCATTGGCCGATACGGTTTGATCCTGCAATGCCCGGATACTGGCCTCCACCTGCTCCTTCTGCAGCTCAAACAGGGAAACATCGATCTGCCCAACAGTGTCGCCAGCCACCAGGCTTTGACCCTCTTTTACGTAATAGGAGAGCAGGGTACCGCTCTGTCGTGCGGAGACGATCACTTCGTCCGATTCGAAATTTCCCGATGCATCAGAAGGTTCGCCCGAGGTGCAGGCTGTGAGCAGGATAATCAGAGGAATAATGTTTCTTTTCATCTTCTAACGATTTAGTTGCCGGAGAGGAATTGCTGATTGTAGATGGCTTGGCGCAACTGGATTTCGTGCAGCAGTTTGTTAAGTCGGGCGCCATGTTCTGCATTCATTTTCTGGATATACTCGTGCACTGTGATAACACCGTTCTCAAGCTAGGCTTCGGCCGACCGGGTCACGGCGGCCCGCAAGGCGATGATATCCTCATCCTGTTTGATTAGCTGCTCATATTTATTCACTTGCTCATCCTGCTGGACAAGTTCCATTTTCGTGTTTAACAGGAAGGTCTCCCTCTCCGTATCGACTGCCTGCTGAAAAAGAGTGATGGAACGTTTCCGGTTGTCGAGTGAGTATAATTGGCTCAGCGACCAGTTGAAACGCAGGCCGGTTACAAGCCAGGGACCTGACTCGTTCTTGAGCATGTTGAGTGTGGGCCTGCCGTATGCCCCCTGCAAAAAAGCGGTAATTTTAGGCAGGTAGGCCGGACGCAGCTGATGCCGCTGTGCGTCGTAAAGGGCGACACGGGAGTCGAACCATTTAAGTTCAGGCCGGTTGATGCTGGCTGACCTGGCTTCGATCCGAGGCATTATCAGTTCGATATCCTCCGCCAGCATTCTGCCTGTGAAGAGCGACAATATTTTCAGTAAGGCGGTGCGGTGGGACTTGCACTCGGTGAGCTGCATTTCATACTGCAGTAGTTCTGCTTTGAGCTCCGACACGTTGCTTCTGAATGCCATGCCATTGGCCAGTGCTGCCTCGCTCTTCTCCAGTTGGTGTCTGAGATTCGACCGGCTCAGTTCAATTTGCTGTTGCTGGGCATCCATCAGCAGGATGGAGAAGTAGATGGTGTTGATCCTGCTGTTGATGGCATAGAGTGTGATTTCCAGATTACTCTCTTCTACCTGGCGATTGGCCCTGAGCCGATCTTTCAGCTGCCGGATCTGCCCGCCGTCGTAAATCAATTGGGAGATCTCGCCAAGAACTCTATACTGATCCCTGCTCAGTACCGGGAGCGTGATGCCCGACGGGAGTGGACTGCCGCCGAAAATTTCAGTGTAATCCACTACCTCTGACTGGTAGGTGGCCTGACCCGATAGGGTGACCTGGGGCAGATAATGCAAATTGGCTTCCTGGATATCCAGACGGCTCGTTTTGGCAATCAGGTCAAACTGCCGGATAGCCGGATAGTTCTCCCTGGCCAATGCATAACATTCGTCAATAGTGATCGGTTGCGCCTGAACTGCATGCCAAAGCCATGGAGATATCAGGCAGAGGAGAAGGATTTTACTTTTCATTGTCACTTTGGTTTGAATTGAGATGGATGGTATATAACCATCGGGGAATAAGTTGTTTGCGATTTTCCATCAACTCTTTATACGCATCCCCGTTCATATGGAACGCGCTTTGCAAAATTGGCTTTGCCAATGCCGGCATGATAATCAGACCGATCATGTTCATCAGGTAGTGTATCGGGTGTATGGCATCTATGCGACGTTCGGCTACTGCCTGTTGGAATTGCTTGTAAAATATTGTCCGGAAGATGAGGTCGCGGATCGGTAGTTTCTCCAGCAGTAGCTCGGGATTGGTCCGCACTTCACTGATAATGAACAGTGGTATTTCCGGCTCATCGATCAACAAGTCGATATACTGGCTCGTAATCATGCCAATCTTCTCTTCCAGTGTGGAGCCGGGATCATTGAAGATAAGCCTGATTTTCTCCATGAATCTGCCAAGTGTTTCAGACATGATGATATTGAACAGCTTCTCCTTGCTTCTGAAATAGTAGTTCAACAGGGCCAGGTTGACCCCGGCTGCCTCGGCAATGTCGCGGGTGCGGGTGGCTGCATACCCTTTCTGGTGAAAGATGGTCCTGGCTGCCTCCTTGATCTTCTCTTCCGTATCCAGACCCCCTGTTTTGTTGAGTGATTCTTCCGACATATATTTGATTTTCTGCAAAGATGAGAATTTTTTTCGATATTCAAACAGATGTTTTAATCAAATGATTAATCTCTCCATTTTCTTAATGGTTTCTTCCCTGTTTTGAGGAGATGGTCAAAAACAATTTGATTGTTAAATACCGAAAACAGTTAATATATGTTGTGATATATCGGGTAATTATATTACTTTTGCTATTTTAATAGCTATATTTATTGACAGATTACAATTATTTCGATAAAAATTGAAAGATGTGTGGAATTGTAGGTTATATAGGTAACAGAGAGGCTTATCCAATCCTCATCAAGGGACTCCACCGGCTGGAGTACCGTGGATATGACAGTGCAGGAATCGCCCTGATTCACGAAGGCAACCTGAAAGTGTACAAGGCCAAGGGAAAAGTATCGGAGCTGGAGCACTATGCCGAACAGAAAGATGTGGCCGGTACCGTGGGTATTGCCCATACCCGTTGGGCCACCCATGGAGAGCCAACACAGCACAATGCCCATCCCCACTACTCGCAGTCGGAGGAGCTGGCCATCATCCACAACGGGATTATCGAGAATTACGGCTTGCTTAAGGAGGGGCTGGTCAGAGAGGGGTATACCTTTCAAAGCGAGACCGATACCGAGGTGCTGATACAGTTGATCGAGTTTATGAAGAGAAGTAATGGCACAGATCTCTCTACAGCTGTACAACTGGCCCTCACGCAAGTGGTAGGCGCCTACGCCATTGCAGTGCTGGACCGGAACAATCCCGACCAGATCGTAGCTGCAAGAAAAGGAAGTCCTCTCGTGGTCGGTATCGGAGAGGATGAATACTTCCTCGGGTCTGATGCTACACCTATTATCGAATTTACAAACCGGGTGACCTATATAGGCGATGAGGAGATAGTTACTATCCGGAGAGGGGAAGCTCTGAAGATCCGAACCATCACCAATATCGAAAAGACCCCCAGAATACAGAAACTTGAGATGACACTCAGCCAACTTGAAAAAGGAGGCTATCCCCATTTCATGCTCAAGGAGATATTCGAACAGCCCCATACATTGAGCGACTGCATGCGGGGAAGGGTGAACGTTGAGGGCAATAACATTACCTTGGCCGGTTTTATTGACAATCGCGAGAAATTTCTCAACGCCCGCCGTATCATCATCACTGCATGCGGCACCTCCTGGCATGCGGCTCAGATCGGCATGTATGCCATCGAAGAGTACGCCCGTATCCCGGTGGAGGTGGAGTATTCCTCCGAGTTCCGTTACCGTAAGCCGGTGATTCACAAGGATGACATTGTAATTGCCATCTCCCAGTCGGGTGAGACTGCCGACACGCTAGCTGCCGTCGAATTGGCCAAAAATGCCGGAGCATTTATCTTTGGCATCTGCAACGTAGTGGGTTCCTCTATTCCGAGGAACACCCATTCGGGTTGCTATACGCACGTTGGACCCGAAATCGGGGTTGCATCCACCAAGGCGTTTACCGCACAGGTGGCCGTGCTCACCATGCTGGCTATCCTGATCGGCAAAGAGAAGAGAACTGTCAGCAGGGAAGAGTATCTCAACCTGATCCGTGAACTGAACCTGATTCCGGAGAAGGTGGCAGAGATACTGAAGAAAAGCGGCCAGATCGAGCAGTATGCCAAGACTTTCACCTACGCAGGCAACTGCATCTATCTGGGAAGAGGGTATAACTTTCCCGTGGCGTTGGAGGGTGCGCTGAAGTTGAAGGAGATCTCCTACATTCACGCCGAAGGCTACCCTGCAGCCGAGATGAAGCACGGTCCTATTGCACTGGTCAGTCACGAGATGCCGGTGATCGTCATCGCCACCCAGTCTGACACCTACGAAAAAGTAACCAGCAACATTCAAGAGATCAAGGCCCGAAAAGGGAGAATCATCTCGGTAGTGACCGAAGGTGATCAGGTAGTCAGGGGATTGTCCGACTTTTCGGTTGAGGTGCCGGAGACCCTCCCCTGCCTTACGCCGTTACTCTCGGTAATCCCGTTACAGTTGTTGGCTTACCATATTGCTGTGGTAAAGGGATGTGACGTGGATCAGCCACGTAACCTGGCCAAGTCTGTTACAGTGGAGTAATTCAAAAGCGAAGCCTCATCATGATGGCATCCTCGCCTACCTCTTTCTCCGTTACGAAGCCGAATCGGCTACACAACCTGTAGGTCCGTTTGTTCTCTTTCAGGGTAATGCAGTAGATCGATTCCAGGTTACGCGACCGGGCATAGTCGATTACATCCAGCATCATCTGTATGGCGACTGTCTTGCCCCAAAGCTCCTTTTCGCCGATATATCCGAAAACCTCCCCATCCTTGTCGGTAATATGCTTCAGGCCGTAAACAGAGACGGGTACACCCTGGTACCATCCGGCACGCAGGTAATAGTCGGTCCGTGTTTTCAGGCTTTCAAACCATCTCTCCTGCGACTCCTGATCAAAGTCGGGAGTCATTGTCAAACTCTTCAGCTGCGGATCGTTCAGCCATTCCCATGATTTTTGCAGTGCTTCACGATCGAACTCCCTGAATTCGACCTCTACTAGTTTTCTATATTCCATAACGGTTATTTTTTATTTTTTTGATCGGCTATATACCAGTTGTACATCCGGTTGATGCCTTCTTCGATCTCGACGCGGTATTTCCAGCCAAGCGATGCCAGTTTCGACACATCGGTCAGTTTTCGCATTGTGCCGTCGGGTTTTGACGAATCGAACCGGATTTCTCCCTTATAGCCAATAATGGTTTGTATTGTTTTGGCAAGTTCCTTTATGCTGATCTCCTTGCCGGTGCCGATATTGATGTGGCAGTTGCGGATCTCGCTCTTTCCTTGCTTAAGGTCATCAAAATTTACCTTCTCCATGATATAGACGGAGGCGTCGGCCATATCCTCGCTCCAGAGGAACTCCCTTAGGGGTTGCCCTGTTCCCCAAAGCTCAACACGCCCGGCGAAGATACCCTGCCGGTTCAATGCCTCCATGATCTCTCCGGTGGGGCTGGTATCGCTGACACTGTTCAGCGGTCTCCGTTTCAGGTCGTTTCTAACAGCTTCCCAGTCTCCCTCCAGCAGACATTTGCCCAGATGCATCTTTCGCATCATGGCCGGGAGCACGTGGCTGTTCTCCAGGTGGAAGTTGTCGTTCAACCCGTAGAGGTTGGTAGGCATTACCGCAATATAGTTTGTTCCGTACTGGATATTGAAACTCTCGCACATCTTCAGGCCGGCTATCTTGGCAATGGCGTATGGCTCATTGGTGTATTCGAGGGGGGATGAAAGAAGGTACTCCTCCTTCATCGGTTGCGGAGACTCCTTGGGATAGATACAGGTACTGCCTAGAAACAACAGCTTCTTCACGTTGTGGCGGTAGCTCTCGTAGATGACGTTGTTCTGGATCTGAAGGTTCTTGTAGATGAAATCTGCCCGGTAGGTGTTGTTGGCAACGATACCGCCGACGTGGGCCGCGGCAAGGAACACATACTCGGGCTTTTCCTTGTCGAAAAATGCCCTTACGGCTGTCCCCTCCAACAGGTCCAGCTCTCCATGGGAGCGACCGACGAGGTTTGTGTAGCCCTTCTCCTGCAGGTTCTTCCAGATGGCGGAGCCAACCAGCCCCTTATGTCCCGCAACATATATTTTACTCCCTTTATTCATTGTCGATTTGCTCTTTCGCTTTCAACTTTCTCACAAATTTCATGTCGTGCTTCACCATCAGTTTGACCAGCTCTTCGAACGAGGTCTTTCTGGGGTTCCAGCCAAGGAGGGTTTTCGCTTTGGTGGGGTCACCCATAAGCTGTTCCACTTCGGCGGGCCGGAAGTATTTGGGATCTACCTCCACCAGAATCCTGTCGGTTGCGGTGTCGATCCCCTTTTCGTTAACTCCTTCGCCTTCCCAGCGTAGATGAATGCCCGCTTCAGCGAAGGCAAGCGTGCAGAACTCACGCACACTGTGCATCTCACCGGTGGCAATCACAAAATCTTCTGGCGTTTCATGCTGGAGCATCATCCACATGCACTCCACATAATCTTTTGCATATCCCCAATCGCGCAATGCGTCAAGATTTCCGAGGTATAGCTTGTCCTGCATCTGTTGTGAGATCCGGGCAACCGCGATAGTGATCTTTCGGGTGACGAAGGTTTCACCGCGCCGTTCACTCTCGTGATTGAAGAGGATACCGTTTACAGCAAACATGCCGTACGATTCGCGGTAGTTCTTGGTAATCCAGTAGCCGTACAGTTTGGCCACACCATATGGGCTACGTGGATAAAAGGGAGTGGTCTCCTTCTGCGGCACCTCCTGTACCAGGCCGTACAGTTCTGAAGTTGAGGCCTGA
Organism: Petrimonas mucosa; assembly: GCF_900095795.1. NCBI lineage: Bacteria > Pseudomonadati > Bacteroidota > Bacteroidia > Bacteroidales > Dysgonomonadaceae > Petrimonas > Petrimonas mucosa. Next base: position 2,442,017 of record NZ_LT608328.1, on the reverse strand, counting down.
TAGATCCGGGTCTTCTTCTCCAGACCGAGAATGCGGACTGCCTCCAGCAGCCGGAGCGTACCCACTGCATCGGTTTCGGCCGTGTATTCCGGTACATCGAAGCTCACCTTGACGTGGCTTTGGGCAGCCAGGTTGTAGATCTCGTCGGGTTGTATGGCCTGGATAACCCGGATCAGCGAACTGGAGTCGGTCATGTCGGCATAGTGAAGATTCACCAGCCTCTTCTGATGCATGTCCCTTACCCACTCATCGAGATAGAGATGCTCGATGCGCCCGGTGTTGAACGACGATGAACGGCGCAACAACCCGTGAACTTCATACCCCTTGTCTATCAATAACTCTGCCAGATAGGATCCGTCCTGTCCTGTAATACCTGTAATTAATGCTACTTTTGTCATGATTTAGTCTGTTGTATTTAAAATGCAAATATATGTAAAATATTTACATGGCGTTTTTATATGCATCTTTACCGATCAGGGTCATCACGATGATTTTGATGTCCCACAGGAAGTTCCACTTTTCCAAGTACTCCATATCGTATTCCACCCTCTTTTGCATTTTCCAGAGTTCGTCGGTCAGTCCCCTGTAACCGTTCACCTGAGCCCAGCCGGTGATGCCCGGTTTCACGAAGTGGCGAACCTTGTAAGACTCAATCAGTGCGGAGTATTGCTCGGTGTGTTTGAGCATATGCGGACGCGGCCCGACTACCGACATGTTTCCCATAAGGACATTGAAAAACTGGGGCAGTTCGTCGATATTGTATTTGCGAAGGAAATTGCCGATGGAGGTTATCCGGTTATCGTTCTTTACCGCCTGTTTCGTGTTGGCCTCGTTGTTCACCTTCATGGTTCTGAATTTGATGCAGTTGAAGGTCTTGTTGTTGATACCTGTCCGTTGTTGGACAAAAAATACCGGACCTTTCGAGTTAAGTTTGATGATGATACTCAGTATAGGTACCAGCCAGGTGAAGATAAAGAGGATGACTGCCGAGGAGAAGATCACGTCGAATGCCCGTTTTTGTAGGCGCAACGTCAGGTTGTCCAGCGGAATCTGTTGCGGGTTGAACATCTCAAAAAAGCGGGCAGACTCTATCTTCCGGTACATGCATTTGCTCCAATATCCATTCATGAGGATGTATCTTACCCTGAGTCCCGTTTTGTTGCATAACGCCAGGAGCTCTTTGGTATTTTTCCGGGTGAAGTACTTGGGATTGGTCACAAAAATCATGTTAATGGCATGCTCCCTGGCCAATTCCGGCAGCTCCTTCAACTCTCCCAGATGATTCTCGTTCGACCCGTTCTTCTTGTCGGAGATATATCCTACCAGTTTGAATCCCAACGTAGGATTGTTGTTAAGTATCTTCCCCAGCACCCTGCTTGGCGTACCTGTGCCCAGAATCACTACGCGGCTGACAGAATATCCTTTTGCGTAACGATAACGGTGGAATTGATAGATAAAATAGAATATCGTTACCTTGAACATGAAGAAGAAGGCCACATATTCCAGTATGAATATCCGGTAATAATCCTCCGGAAGAAATATCTCTCCCAGCAAGAAGAGGGTGATGATCAATATCAGAAATCGAATGATGATTATCCTCAACCTATACCTGTATTTATCGGTAAAGAAGAAATTTCGCTTCCCGTACAAGGTATATGCAATGATTTCCGAGATGTTAGCATGTAAAAAATACAGGTTTCTTCGGGGTACGTCCATATAATCGTTAACCGGACTAAACTGGAAAACAATTAAGACCGCAATGTTCAGAAGTAACAAGTCTAAAAGAAGATAAAAAAAACGTATTCCCGGGTGATCTGTTTCCATAACTACGAAATAAAAAAGTGTACAATGAACAATTAGTGGTTTTGTTGTTTTGAAAAACAAAACGTTTGTTTTTCAGTTTAATAGAGTACGTCGCGTAAAACTACACGGAATTGATGATTGAATGCTGCCAGTTTTTCCAACAGAATGCTTTTGACAAACAGCGTGTTTCCGATAAGGTACCTGCGCCACATGCGGCGTGGCTCCTTGATTAACCGGTAAAACCATTCCATACCCAGCGATATCATCCATTCCGGAGCCCGTTTTACCGTTCCTGCATAGAAATCAAATACGGCACCGATACAGCAGATATGCCCCGCATTCAGCATCTGGTAATATTTGAACGCCCATTTTTCCTGTTTGGGAGCGGTCATTCCGATAAAGAGAACATCGGGTTCAACCCTGTTAACCGCATCGATCATCTGCTGGCTCTCCTCTTCGCTGAATTCCGGCTTGTATGGGGGTGAATAACTGTGAACCTCCACATCGGGATACTCCTGCTTTGCCTTTTCACGAATCAGGTTCAATGTCTTTTCGGAACTACCCAGAAAGAAACATTTGCCCCGTTTCGACTGAAGCCGTTCCATCTCGTACCGGAACAGATCGTCACCGGCAATTTTTTTTAGTTTTTTGCCGACCAGCAGGCGGTGGGCCCAGACGATACTTATCCCATCCGGTAGTAACGTATCGCTTGATTTCAATGCTTCACGAAAAAATTTGTCTCTATGCAATGTATTGAATGAATGTGCATTAAGCGTAGTGATCAGTTTTTTCGACGGATTTAGCTCCTGTAGGGATCCGTTGAACAATTTGAATTCGTGTAACATAACTCTTAAATTTTATGGTTTAAGTAAAACGGTTGACTATTATCAGGGCTCCACCAGAAGGTGAACCGGAGTGAAGTTTCACAGTTGTGAATCTCTTTAAACCGGATTAATCCGACATTGGGATCGCCGCACATGCTCGATATTCCCAGGTCGATGTAATCGTAGTCCAGACTTTTGTAGTGCTCAAAGATGTTCATCACCAGAAAGTCGATGATTCCCAGCGATCTCTTTTCCATATCATCCCCAAGGAAAATTCCCTGTACGATCTTGTCGTGCCCCCTATAAAATATACCGGCTCCGATGTTGCTCCCATCCTTGTCTTTTACCAGGAAGAAGTCGACTGGAATAATCTCGTTTACCTCAAGCAGATCTTCCAGTGTCATGTGGATTTTCCGTTCCTGTTCAACACGGTTCCGGAAAATCACATCGTACGCATCACGTCTGGAAGCCTCGTCAGTGACAATACTGCAAGTGAGCTGACGTTTGATTGCTCTTCTGCAGTTTTGCCCCACTGTGTTTTTTGTCCAATTGCCGTCGAACTTTTTCAGGTTAATGCAGTTCTGGATATCCGGAGTTGACATGTTATATCCAAGCCGGATGAAGGCATTCACAAATTTTGCATTCATGTTTTTCTGGTAAGGATTGGGAGGCAGGGTGATAACTACCCGGTCGAAACCTTGCCCTTTTATAAATGTTTTCAGATCGGCGAGGTAATCATACACGACGCTGTACAATACATGCTCGTGTGAATAGTGGAATCCTCCAAAGGGGGCCGAGAAGGGTGAATAGAGGGTACCATCCTTCAATCCGAGAATGAGTCCGATAGATCTTTCTTCTTCGTCCATAAGCCTGTATAGCCGCTCAACCTTATTCTCCACCAGTCCAAGAAATGGTTCTGAAATGTATGGACTTGGATCGGAGTAGAAGAATCTTCTGTACTGTGTTTTTGTGGTGTCTGTAAGCATGTTTATTACAATATGTGGGTTATTTGATTGCATCTTGTAAAATGGCAAGTAGCCGGTGTTCAAAAATACCGAGGGTGAAGTTGTTCTCGTAACTCCTTCGTCCGTCAAGTCCCATCTGCTTTCTCAGTTGAGGGTAGCGAATAAGCAGTTCCAGCCGTTCTGCCAGTGCTGCGGCATTGCGTTGCGGAATCAGGAATCCGTTGATTCCATCCTTGACCATGTCGGGGATTCCCCCCTCGAAGGTGGAGATGACAGGCAAGCTGTGTTGCATGGCTTCCAGAATGACCAACGGAAAACATTCGTTCGGATAGTAGGTAGGCAACACAAACACATCTGCCTGTTCATATGCCATCTCTTTCAGTTTTCCAAACCTCTTTCCCAGGTATTTCACCTGTTCCGTCAACATCTTCTGCCTGACGCAGTCGTTGAACTGCTCCTCGTCGATATCCCCTTCGCCTCCGATGAAGTTGCAGACAAAGCTGTATCCTTTCTCTTTCAGAATGGCGCAAGCCTCAATCAGGTCGTAAACTCCCTTCGACTCGAAAAGATTCGAGAGAAACAGGATTCTGAACGGTTTATCGCCCGGCAGTGACAGCAGCTCCGTTTCTACCTGGTAGTCTTTTATCCCGTTAGGACAATAATAGACTTTCCAGGGAAGGACATATTTTTCAACATCGAGGTAGAGCCGCTCTGAAAGGAGGATCACGCTGGAGTTTTTAAAGACGAACCGGTAGAGCAGGTCGTTGATCTTTCTCTTCTGACTTTGCCGTATTCCCTTGTTGTGAAGGTGATAGATAATTTTCACATTAAAGATCCTTAACAACCCCACCAGAATGCAATCCTTGTAAAAGGCGGCGCTGGTAGTAGAGAGGGCAAAGTAGCAGAGATCGGGTTTGCGGTGAAGCAGCTTCCCTAAAAGATCAAACCAGATTATCACGAGCCGGAACATCTTGGCGAGACTGGTTTTACCAGTTTCGTTCACATAGCGTGACATGAGTAGATTGATGTATCTGCAGTGGAACGCGTTGTTTATCAACAGGCTCTCTTTAATAAATTCACCAACAATGGAGGATCCGTGCACCGGTGGTGGCAGATGTAAAAGGTAGATTATGTCTTTCCGTTTGCTGTGCATAGTTTTTATGTGTCTCAAATTCGAATTCATCAGGCCAATTTTCCCCACTCTTTGTTGAACTTCAATTGATAATCACCCATCAATGAGGGCTTGGCAGCCAAGCTCACTTCCTCAATGGGGCGAATTGATTTCAGGAACAGTTTTGTTTTCGCAAGTGTATCTTTCGCATCCTTAGGGTCGAACACTATGCCCTGATCAGGCGATATCATCAGGCTGGAGGCGCCTGCATATTCCGAACATATTACGGGCATCCCGAAAATCAACGCTTCGTTCACGACAGCGCCAAACGGTTCGAACAGACTTGGCAAAACCAGTCCCGATCCGCAGGTATACCAGGCGTGAAGCTCTTCTCCTTCGAGCCTTCCTGCAAATATCACTTTTCGGTGCAACTGCTGCTCCTCCACTATGGTTTGAAGTAGGGAAAACTCTTTCCCTTCCCCGATAATTACAAACTTCAGGTCGGCTGTTTCGCGTAGCAGGGGAGAGAGGGTGTTCAAGAAACCCGAAAGCCCCTTCTCGGGAATAAGTCGACCTACAAACAGCAACACCTTCTTGCCGTAGAGGCTGTGTTCTTCAACATAATATTGGCGGGCAGCCGTTTCAAGTATCTGTGCGTTTTCCCGCAACCTTTCCGGTTTCTGCAGGATTGGGGAGACGATAAGCTGCTGCTCCTTCACCTTGAACTGGTCCTGATAAAACTGAGAAACCTCGTCCGACATGACGACCCAGAAATCGAGGTACCTTGCCGAATATTTTCTAGCCAGGCATCTTATCTCCGATTTCATGTGGTAGCACATGTCGATACTGTCATCCAGGGTAGTGCCAACCTTTTGTGTAATGAGCCCCAGCCGTCTCCATAAGAGCAGCAACTGGGTGGTGGGTGAATATTCAAATCCCATCACAATATCTGGCTGAAGCTTCTTGATCATCCTGTACATCCCGAACCTGAAGAGTATTTTCCCTTTCCGGCTCGGCCCCTTCAACAGGTAGGAAATCTTGAAACTGCATTGACTAAGAAGTCTCTCCTGGTCCATATTGTTGTTCCAGATATTGTCGAAAAGAAATACCACTGTCAGGTCGAACAGTTCATTCAGCGAATTGAACTGATCAATCCGGTAGGGTGCCAGCGACGGGTGAAACATCAGTATCTTCTTTTTCTGTCTCTCCATTTCTTCACTTCGTGTTTAGTTTTTTAATCTGTCCCAAAAGAACGGGAAAAATGTTTTCATCCAGAGCATTACGAAAGAGTAGGGGAAAAACATCGGAAAATGTCTTCGGATATAATAGAGATACTCGTTGTAAGCCAACCCTTTTGGACTTTTCAGATAGGCAATCCGCTCCCTTAACGGAAGATCTCCCTTTTTCCAGCTCTTTCCATGATCGTCAGTACAGATGCCGCATACGTTTGGTGCCACATACACCGGTATATTCTCTTTATGGGCCCGGAGTGAGTAGTCGTAATCTGCAATCCCGTGGGTAAACCGGTCATCGAGAATGCCAATCTGATCCACAACCTCCTTGCTTACCCATAATATGTTGGCGTTTGCAATCTGGCACTCCTGAGGCTTGTTTTTGGGGATGAGCAGCTTGCTTCGCATGACAATATGGTTGGTAGTTATCCTGGAGCCGCCGTAGCTCACATCGCCACTTTTCCCGTCTACCGTTGTACCGCAATAGATCCCTGTTTTTCCCCTTTTTCGGAGTGAATACTCCTCGGTTTTCATCAGGTTGATCATGAAGTCACGTTGTAGCCTGACATCGTCGTTTATCAACAGGAACGCATCGTACGGTTTTGTCTGCAAGGCGGTTGTCCATGCCAACCGCATACCGCCTGCCCAAAACAGGTTTCCGGACCCTTTCAGGAGAGTTATCCGGGGATAGAGTTCCTTTACGGCATCTCCCGTTCCATCCGTAGAACCATCGTCCGTCAGGTAGATATCCAGATGGAGATCCTCAGGAATCGTTGCCTCGAACAGTGACCCCAAACAGGCTATTGTCTGGGCCTTCCTGTTGTAACAGGTGAGTAAAACAGCTACCTCTTTTCCCATTCCTTTTCCCTCTCTTTTTTTATCAAATAGTTGTGCAGACGGATATAGCGGACATCAAAGATGCCACGTACCCATACAGCGATCTCCTTGTCGGTCATATTCCTGAAAGTGGAGGAGTAGCACAATCCCATCATCACCCAGAGCATAAAGTAGTTGAGTGTGAAGTTGTTTACATCTTCAACCCAGGAGTAGAGCCACCGGAAGGCAACATAAATTCCCACCAGCTTGATATAGATATTGGCCGACCGGTTTACTGCCAGATAGGAGGCCCTGTAAAAGATCAGCGAATAGAGGATGACTCCTACAATTCCAGTCCAGGTGAAGACATTGGCCAACCCGATCTCATTGGCCAACCGTTCACTTCTGCGTGTCAGCTCATAAGCCCGTTCTCCAAATATCTCGGAATCATTTCCCCGAGCCGGTGTGCGACCAAACAACCAGTAATTGTTTTTTATCGCCGATTGCAATACCTCGGTATAGATGAATGTTCGTGTGTCTGTAGTGACATTTATTTCCACCCGGTTGCCGAACTCGTCAGTACCTACCGTGGTGTAGTCGCCTTTCACATATTCGTCCATCTTGAAAACGTTGAAAATATCGCTTACCCCCAGCAGAAACAGCATTATCGGTATGATGAAGAGCAGGAGGCGTGCCGTTTCGAGGATCTTCATCGTGAGCATGCTCCGCAGGTAATAGAATCCCAGTATAAGTACTGGAATACCAAATTTGATGACGTTGCTGCGGGCACCCAGATCTGCGGTTATTACCACAAACGTAACCGCCAACATCAGGATTTTCTGTCGCATGGTCATTACCGGGAAAAACAGCAGCAGAAAACTCATCGGTATCAGGTAGAACCCATATGCGTCTGCCCTTAGGATAAGTGCAAAGATTACAAAAAGCGGAAGCACATACCTTATATAGTACGAGAGCATGTACTGGATAACTTTCCGGTTGGTTGCCGAGTAGGCCACAATGGGAAGCAGCAGTGCCATAGCATTTGTTATCAATCCTTTCCAGTCCCAGTAAATCTCGGCAATAAGCATTCCCCTGATGATGCAGATGATGTTCCAAATCAGGTAAATCCACACAATACGCAGGTTCTGCTGGTTCTTCTTGTCAAAAAATGAGTACTTTGCCAGGAAGAAAACAACCAGTATAAGTATTGACAATGCCCATATCAGGGTTGTATTGTTCAGTACAGAGGTGATTGAACGCCACCGTTTAGCAAAGGACCACACGGAGTTGACGGTCAATACCAGAATGGTAACCGGTATAGCGTGACTGATTATCTGTTTGTTAACCGTATTCATCTCTTTCTGTTACGAGTATAGTTGATAGATCTCTTCCGCATTCTTTTTCAAATGGTAGGTGCTGTTCACCATCGATTTTGCACGGGCAGCAAGCTGGGCCGAAACTTCGGAATGCTGGTGCAGGTAGATGATCTTTTCTGCCAGAACACCGTATTCTTCTGGAATGAGCAGGCTGTTCTCGCCTGTCATGTTGAAATCCCGAAGTCCCGCGACGTTATATAATATGGATGGAATGCCACACGCCATCGCTTCGATGGTGGTAATGGAGATTCCTTCGTGCCTGCTTGTCATCACGTAGATATCGGAAGCCACCAGGTACTTGCGGATATCTGTCTGATTGCCGCAGAAACGGATATTTTTATCTACGCCCAACTCAGCAGCCAGCCTCTTCTCCGCCTCCTCGGTTTCTCCTTTACCCAGATGGAGATATTGTACGCTGGGGTACTGTTTCGCGATGAGTGGCAATGCCTTTATAATATCTTCGTGCCGTTTGATGAAGCTGCATCCACCGATGGAGATGATGACCAGTGCATCTGTCGGGATTCCGAGCTCCTCCCTGTTTCTCTTTTTCTCGCCGTTCATGGCCGGGAAGAACCGGGTATATCCGTACCAGTTGTATATTTTCCAGGTTTTGTTGTGGTAATGTTCCAGTTCGTGTTCGTAAACCGTATGGCTGATGCTTTGAAACCTGCATCCGAATATCTTTTTGGCCGACCACCGCTGCCACAGGTGATAGGGGTAACTGTAGAAATGGGAGGTGAAAACGCTGTGGAAGGTGTAGACCGACCGCTTGCCGGCAATCCATGCACAGAGTGCCATTCCCCACATGATGGCATGACTGTGGATATGAACCACATCATATTTTTCACGGGTCAACAACCTGATGAACCAGATCCAGTAACTGATGCGTGATGCAAAGTTCCATCCGCGAGGATAGGGTTTATGGAGCACCTGGTAACCTGCCTCTTCAAAATAGCGGGAATACTCACCCAGGTTGGGCGCAGTGGCCAGTACCGACAATTTACACCCTTTCTCCCTGAAATATGGGGAGGCGTCGACATACATTATCTCAGCGCCTGAGAATTTAAGCTCGTGAAGTACCTGCACTACTTTCATGGTGTTGTCTAATAATTTCAGAATAGATCCGGCAATATTGCCGGGCAGTTTCAGTGACATTGTGCCGTTTTAGGGCAATTTCCCTGGCATGGGCACTGAGTCTCAGTGCCAGTGTATCGTTTGTGAATATCCGGGCTATCTGGTAGGCCAGAAGCGCATGGTCTCCCGGAGGGAAGAGCAGCGAACTTTCGTTGTCCCTTACTATTGAGGTAACGCCGCCCACAGCCGAAGTCACGGCCGGTGTTCCTATCATCATGCTCTCGCCAAGAGAGTTGGGACTGTTCTCCAGAAATGAGGGCAACACAAACAGGTGAGCCTTCCGGTATTCTGCAACCATCTCTTCGGCCGATAACCTTCCAAGCAGCACGATATTGCTTTCCAGTTTCAATCTCCTGATCTCGCTTTTCAGGTAGTTGGAGTAATCTTCGGCAAAGAGGAGGTCTCTTGCTTTGGATGACTCCAGCGAGAAGGAGGAGAGGGGGGCAACAATTTTCACATCGGGAAATTCTCTTTTCAGGATAGCAACAGCCTGCAACAGGGTGTGAAATCCCTTCAGCGGGTATTCGGCGGATGAGACGAATATTCTGTAACGTTCACATCTCTCCAAGTTCCAGGACTCTTCGTAGAATACCGGGCGCAACAACTCCTCTCCGTGAAAGTAGTAGGCCCCTGCATTTATCGAGGCGAGTTGAGCCTTGTCCCATGCCGTTCTCCCGATAAAATAGCGGTTGATCCGGTAAATCTCTCTTTCAATTCCGCTATATTTTTTCCAGATCTTCAACATGGAGCTTACACCGCCTCGTCCGATCCTGTTCTTTACCGATCTCTGCTTTTTTATCCCGGTGTTGACCACACTGCAGTTCAACCCGTTGATGCAACAGGAGACAATACCCTGTATGGAACAGACGATTGGGATTCTCCCGTCCACAAATTTACGCAGGAGCGCAAAGTTCTTCTCTGTGCCGTGAATATGGATGATATCCGGCTGAAAATCGTTGATGATAGATATGTATCTGTAAGCCAGATCGCTGCTCATGGGCGACATGTTTTCGTTTTTGCGGATACCTATCGAATAGTAGGTAACACCATCTATCTCCTTTTTCTGCTCTTCTCCGCCGATCACGGGAGTGACTGCAGCAAGCGTCACATCGGGTTGACGGAGAATGGAGTAGAATAGGGGAGCAATCCAGGAGCCTCCTTTAGTTGGTTGACCCTTGACATAGGGTAGAAAAACCTCAAACAGATCGTGTGTAATCCAGAGAATACGCATTTTTTTATTCTTTAACCATTGTTCAATATGATCTTACCCCGTTTAGTTTCAAGTGCCAGTAGAAGAGGCTGAATTTCATCAGCAAGGGTACCCCCTTATGTCCGTAGAACCCTTTATATTTGTATCTCAGCCAGTTTTCGTAATAGATAGATAAATCGATGGGGTTGAATATGTTCAAATTCTGTTTCCTGTACTTGTTGAAGATTTTTACCGCTTCCCGTCTTCTCTGATTCTCCACGGCAATGTTCCGGGAGAGGGAATCGCCGTGGATCCTGTACCTGACGGTTGGTCTGTTCATGAAATGTATCTTCACACCCTTGCCGATAATCTTGAATACCATCGACATATCTTCATAGATCTTGAACTCCTCGTCGCATAATCCGATACTGTTTATCAATTCCCGCTTGTAGAAGAAGGTTGGCGTATTGAGAAACACCGGCCACCGTGAATAGGCCTTCAATTGTTCCCTGACCGACCGCCTGCTGGCAAAGTAGCGCAATCCCTCGTTGATTTTACTCGACTTTACAGGATTGCCATGATCATCGATTTCCAACAGCTCTGAGACAACAAAGGAGGCTTCGGGGTGACGGGTTACATATGCAAGGTTGTCGGCAATACAGTTCTCCAGCAAGATATCGTCGCCGGCGATCAGCTTGACCCACTCACCGATCGTGGCCTGAATCCCGCGGTTACAGTTGGCTGCTATTCCCGTATTCTTTTCAACTGTAATTAACTTGGTTTCAGCAAAGCGCTGCCGATTTGCGTTGATCCACTCCGTACAGAGCTGAACGGTATTATCCCTGGAACCGTCATCACTTACAATCAACTGGATATTGTCCCATGTCTGTGACTTGATACTCTCCAACGTTTCCAGAACATACCTGGAACTGTTGTAGGTGATGATGATAATCGAAACCAATGGTGTAGCTCTATTTGTCATAACTCCTTGTTTTTTTTACCTTTTTGAATAAAACCTTGAACAATCTCTCTTAAACCGATCCTGCTTTCCAGTTCCACGTACGAATACCAGCACGAAAAACCGATGAGCGCTGTTCCTATGAGGTATGCCAAAGGCTTTTCGATCAGGTTTACCACTGCAAAACTTATCAATGCCAGCGTTAACTGGATCGCAAAGATCTTTATAAAGGAGGTGGTGAATGAAAACTGGTACTTCATCTTCGCAATAATATATACCTGTACCATATAGATCATGTAAACCACCAGAAATGCAATGCCCAGTCCCGTTAATCCTCCCAGGTGATATCCAAGCAGACTGAATCCCAGTGTATAGGTGTTTCCGGCCAATTCGTTCCAGAAAAAGAGCCTGCTTGCCCCTTTTGCCAGAAATACAAAGGCGATGGCCCAACTTACCGCCTTGAAGAATATGCCCAGTGATGCCCAGTAGATCATTCCGGTTATATCCAGAAATTGCGTGGAGTAGAGGAGGATGATGGCCCAATGGATGAAGACCAGGAACCCGATCAATACGGGTGCCAGTATCAACAATGCAATTTCGGATTGCTGATTGACGTTGCGGCTGCACAGTTCGTTGCTGTTTGCCACTGCAGACAACCTGGGATAGTAGTCGGTTCCCATTGCTGTGAAGATCATTCCCACGTAAGTGTTGATGATGGCAAATCCGGCATTGTATAGTCCCACATCTGCCGTGTTTCCCGTACGGTTAATGAATATCCGCAGCAGGTAGGCTACAGCAATCGATATCAGGCCACTCAGGCTAATCATAAACCCCATGACCATCATGCTCTTCCCTTCAGTGATGGTGATCTCCCTGTTGAGGTCAACTTTCCCGATCCTGGTCTTTGCTGCGAAATACCAGGAGAAAAAGAGTGTAGAGACTGCCGTAAGGATGATCACGGGTACGATCCCTTTTACACCGAACCGGTAGTAGAGTGGAATGGTGATTGCAAGGCCGGCCAGACTTCCGTAGACGTTGGCCTTGGCTAAATCCTGCAGCTTGCGCAGTCCCTGGAGCAACACCAGCTCACCTGTGCTCAACTGGCTGAAAAGGAGGGTGGCCGAGATCCATACAAAGGCTGCCGTATAGGATCTGTCGCCAAAAGTGAAGTGACTCAGCCAGGGTGCAAAGATGAGAGTGATTACTGTGCCGAGAATACCGGTAATCCAGACCAGCCTGCGCATGACGGCAATTACCGTGGCTACCCGTTGTTCATCTCCTGTGGCATTGGCCTCGGAAATGTTTTTGATGGCACTGGTGCCTAAACCGAAATTGGTAAGACCTGCCACCAGTCCGGTGGTTGAGGTAAGCAATCCAACAATACCCATGCCGGCCGGCCCGAGAAGGAGTGCTACAAACTTCGAGCGGACGATGGAGATAATGATCTGGAAGACCTGGACTCCTCCGAAAAGGGAGGTTGCCTTCATTATCTGCCGGTAGGATGACTGGTGCTTATTCATGTCGTTTATTACAGGGTATTGGATTGAAACGAATTGACTGTCCTGACCACGATCTCGGCCTCACTGTCGGAGAGTACCTGGCTGATAGGCAGGCTCACAACTTCGTTATGAATTTTCTCCGTTACAGGTAGATGCAGGTTGTTCCACTCCTTGTAGGCTCTCTGCTTGTGAGGCGGAACAGGATAGTGGATTAGGGCCTGAATCCCGTTGTTGTTGAGGTGTTGGAGCAAAGCGTTGCGATGCTTTGACCGGATGACAAAGAGGTGAAATACGTAGGCATCCCAGTCATCCACCACCGGCAACATCACCTCCGGGTGGTTGATCTGGGTAATGTAATAGCGGGCAATCTCCTTTCTGCGTTGGTTATCTTCGTCCAGATAGTTGAGCTTGACGTCGAGGATGGCTGCCTGGATCTCATCGAGCCTGCTGTTCAATCCCTGATAGTCGAAAATATATTTGATCCCGGATCCGTAGTTGGCTAATGCCCGAACACTCTTTTCAAGTTCACTGTCGTTGGTGGTAATGGCACCTCCGTCACCAAAGGCACCCAGGTTTTTACCGGGATAAAAACTGTGCCCTGCCGCATCCCCCAAAGAGCCGGTTCTTCTTCCGTTATATTTGCATCCGGTTGCCTGGGCATTGTCTTCGATCAGTTTCAGCCCGTGTCTTTTGCAAATCTCGCCGATCTTCTCGGTGTAGGCGCACTTTCCATATAGGTGAACAAGCATGATCCCTTTTGTCCTGGGGGAGATAGCTGCTTCGATCTTGTTCTCGTCCAACTGATAGGTGTGGATGTCGGGTTCAACCAGCACCGGAACAAGCCGATTGTCGGTGATGGCAAGTATCGAGGCGATGAAGGTATTGGCGGGGACGATGATCTCGTCACCTTCTTTCATCACACCCAGTTCCATGTAGCCCTTCAGGATTATGCGTAATGCATCCAGGCCGTTTGCAACACCCACACAATAGCTGGTGCCTATAAAATTGGCATAGTGCTCTTCGAACCGTTTGCACTCTTCGCCGAGAAGATACCAGCCTGAATCGATAACCCGGGTTGCGGCTTGATGGATTTCAGTCGAGTATTTCTCTGTAATCTTTTGTATGTCAAGAAACTTAATCATCGATTTCCCCTTTTAATAGATGCTTTACACCGTTTTTGTCCCTTTTGTCCATATCGAGTAAGATCCCTTCCTCGGTTATATATCCTTTCTGGGTTGCAGGATTCCCATACCAGAACGAATAGTCGGGAATATTCCTTGTGACGACGCTTCCTGCACCGATAAAGGCATATGCTCCGATAACAAGTCCGGGAAGTATTGTCGAGTTTGCTCCAATCGATGCCCCCTTCTTTACCAGGGTAGGTTTGAATTTTGTTGTGTCGTGGGTTTTCGATCTGGGTATAAGCTCGTTGGTGAATGTTACATTAGGTCCGATAAAGACATTGTCTTCGATGGTTACACCATCCCATAGTTGTACTCCGCTTTTTATGGTTACGTTATTGCCAATAACAACGTCGTTCTCAATAAATACATGTGCACAAATGTTACAGTTACTCCCGATCCGTGCTTCTGGTAATACCACACAAAATTGCCATATGGTTGTGTTCTCGCCAATATTTTGAGAAAGGACGTCGGTTCTGGGATGTATATATTTCATTGGTTATTCTTTTTGTATGCTTTAAACTCTTCATAGTCTCTGATGTAATCGTCTGCTGAATATTCCGAAGAAGCCAGCACAAGGCAGACCGATCCGGAAGAGAAGTTGTCGAGTTCTCTCCAGATTCCGGGAACCACAAGCAGTCCACGGTAGGGACGGTTAATGGTGAAGGTCCTTTTTAATTCGCCATCGTCCAGAGTCACATCAAAACTGCCGCTGGCTGCAACGATGAACTGTTGCAGTTCCTTATGAGCATGACCACCACGTGATTCCCCTCCAGGGACATCATAGAGGTAATAGACCCGCTTTACATTAAAGGGTACGGTCTTGCCGTTTTCCACGACACTGATATTCCCTTTTTCGTGATGATGCTTATCAATTTCCAGTATGGAGCAATCATAAATTGTTGACTTTTTCATGTAATGTTTTTTTAAATAGTTCGTAATCATATACATAGTCTGTAACATCAAACGGTATAGATGCCAAAATCAGTGCTAGGGAGTTTGTGGAGAAATTCTGCATCTGCCTCCATATCCCGTTGGGGACATAAAGACCGTAATAGGATCTGTTCAACGAAAATGTCTCCCGCTCCATTCCATTGTCCAGGATCACATCGAAGCTGCCGGAAAGGGCGACAATAAACTCCTGATTCCGTTTGTAAGCGTGACCTCCCCTGACCTCTCCGCCCGGCACATCGTAGATCCAGTAGGTTCTTTCAATCTTGAAGGGGATATTCTTGAACTCCTCGATTACCGACAAATTGCCGCGCCGGTCCAGGTTCTTGGGAAGGTCGATAATTTTTACTCCGTCGATTTTCATTGCTGTGATTATTGAATCCATGGTTTCACCTCTCTAACGATTCAGTTATGCATAGCCGTAGCCATATTTCTTGCCATATCCATATCGGTAGGCAATAGCGTTCATGTTTACCGAGTTAAGAATGAAGTAGAGTCTGGTGAGCTTCTCCTCTTTGCGATACCTTGCAGCATCCTCGATAAATTTCTTCGGGGTATAGTCTGCCCTGACCACGTAAAGGTTTACATCTACAAGTCGGTTCAGCAAAAAGCTGTCTGATACCACGCCTACCGGTGCCGTGTCGATGATCACATAGTCGAAATCGTTGCGTAACTCCCGAATTAGCTCGTCCAGCAATGGTTTTGCCAGTAATTCGTTGGGGTTGGGAGGAACGAAGCCAGCTGTGATGACCGATAAGTTGGGATGTACTCCCGAGGGTTTTACCAGCTCCTCCTTGCTCAGGTTGCCGGATAGATAGAGGGTAATCCCTTTCTTGTTGTCTATTCCCAGGTAGTCAGACAGCCTGGGTTTACGGATGTCCAGTTCGACGATCAGTACCTTCTTCTCCAGCAGTGCCAGGCTCATGGCAAGGTTGATGGTGATGAATGTTTTTCCTTCACCACTGATGCTCGAAAGCATGTTGATCACCTTCTTCTCCTTGCTGTCGATGACGAACAACAGGTTAGCCCTCAACAGCCTCATCATCTCACTGAAATTGTCGTTGTTGTTTTCCTTGATGACAACGTGCTCGCTATGGGTGACCCTCGGGATCTCGCCCAGAATAGGAACTGAGGTCAGCCCTTCGAGCTCTTCCTTGTTGCTTACCTGATAGCGGAGTAACTCCTTCAGTTTGATACAGACGACCGGGATGATCAGCCCAAGGGCGAAAAAGATCAGTGCAACCATCCTACGGTTGGGTGACACGGCTCCCAGTATACGGATATTGTCCACCAATTTTGTATTGGGTTCGACCGAGGCCATGTTCATGTATTTTTCCTCTTTTTTCTGAAGGAGATAGAGAAACAGCTCCTCCTTGATATTCTGTTGCCGCTTTATATCGAAATAGACCCTCTCCTGACGTGGAATAGCTCGAATCTTGGCACTGTTCCGGTAATACATGGCTGAGATGTCACGCAACTGGATCTCCAGGTTGTTCTTCTCGTTTTGAAGTCCCGATTTCACGGAGTTGAAGGTGGCTTCGATCCGGTTATTGAGGTCGATCATGGACTGATTGCTGCTTGAAGCGATTCGCGATAGCCGGTTCCGTTCCAGCACCAGTTCGTTGTATGTGTTGATCTGTGAAGTGAGTGCTTCGCTGTTTAACCCGGTATTTGCCGGAATAAGCTGCTCGTGTTCCCTTTTGCCCTGTACATAGTCGTTGAGGTTCGATACAATCGCATATTGTGTCTCCGCTTCCACTTTCATCTGTCCCACACTGGCGGACTGTGAAGTGTAGACATCTGCCTGGGAGGAGATATCGGTCAGTCCCTGCGATTGCTTGAAGTCTTCTACCTGGGTCTCCACTGAACTGAGTTCCTCGCTCAGTTTTGAGAGATGGTCGTCGATAAGTTGAGAAGTCTTGTCGGCCAGTTCCAGCTGATCCCTGATTCCTTCTTCGTTATAGGTGTTGATATACTCTTCAAGAAAATCCCTTCCCAACATTCCGTTCGGACAGGTCAACGCCAGGTTTGCTACGGATGAGTTCTTGGACGTCAGTTCGATTTCCAGTGAGTTGAGATATCGGGCAGCCACATTTACCGGATGTTCGATCATTACCCTTACGTACTTGTTCTCTTTCGGCAGGGTGCTCTGTTTGATGAGCCTTAGACTGCCGAACGGGAATGCGACAATGGTGTCGGACGGTGATGCTTTTATCAGGAACTTCTGATCATTGTATTTGCCGGAAAATTCGTATGCTCCCGAGGGAGTAACCAATACATCAAAAATAATCGTCTTGTTCAGGTTGTTGACGGCATTCTCATCAATACTGAAGAGGATTGGACTCTCATTTTTATACATGATGCTGATTTTCCGTTTTGGAAACTTCATCACTCTGTCCAGTCGAGTAATCCGTCCAACTTTTGAAGGTTTCAACTCTACATAGGAGACATAGATCCCCAGTTTCCTTACTACGCGTTCAACAATCAAAGACTTTTTCAGAATTTCAATCTCATTGTCCACATTGTTTTTTTGCCTGATGACCCCCATCTCCTTGAACACAGTTATCTCGGATGCACCTCCTCCACGTTGGTCATCCTTGAACAGGATGGATGTTTCCACCCTGAATTGGGGAAGCGTGTAGAAGAGATATACGGCGGCAATGGTCAAACAGATGAACAGGGAGATCAGAAACCATTTCCAATATGAGAGGTACTTCATCAGTATACTGACGACATCAATCGGTTTTTCAGCAAGCACACTGTATTCTTCTTCAACTGCAGAGTAGTTTATCATTTTCTTCTTTAACCCACATTGCAGCACGATTATAAATAGAAGTTAAACTTACCCTCTATTTACGTTAAATCCGCTTGTTTTACGTCTGTTTGCTGACCATAAATTTTTGTATCAGGCTGATATTCAATGTCGGTTTATTTTAAAACACGAATGTAGTCCCCCATTTGATGTTGAAAAAAACGTATCCCTTGATTACTTTTGCGTTGTATGTTTTTCAAGACAAGCATAAAGCAAAAGGATGGGGGCCATGAGTATACCCATTACCGGTTGTGTGAGAGCTACCGGGAAGGCCGCTTCATCCGTAATCGCACGCTGCTCTCTTTGGGTGACCTGGAATCAGTTCTTCCACCTGAAAAGATTCCCTTTCTCTGTCAACGCATCAACCAGGTTTACTTCGAGGGCAAAACATTCATCATCTCATCGCTTCGTGATGACAAGGTGGAAGCCCTGTGCACGAAATACGTGGGACTACTCCATGAAGCGCAAAAGATAGAAAAGGCAAAGAAGAAGGCGGCTGGTATCGAGCAAGTGTACATTGACAGGACAACGAACAGTGATATCCGGGAGGTTGGTGGCGAATGGCTTTGTCTTCAAGCTTGCCGCCAATTGCTCCTGCCGGAGTATTTAGAGACTTTCGGCTGGGAGAAACAAGATATCGCCCTTGCTTTAACCCAGATCATCGCCCGGGCTGTTTACCCCGCATCGGAGTATAAAACCAGCCGTTGGTTGAAGGAGAACTCGGCGCTTTGTGAACTGACCGGGGTTGATCCTTCGGCCATCACCAAAGATAAGCTTTACCAGATGGCTCACCGGCTTTATGGTGAGAAGGATGGCTTGGAACGTCATTTTTCTAACCGCACGAACGATCTTTTTTCCTTGGATGACAAGATTATCATCTATGATTTAACAAATACCTATTTTGAGGGAACCATGCGAGAGAGTCGGATAGCTAAGTTCGGGCGCAGCAAGGAAAAGCGTAACGATACCAGACTGGTGGTGCTGGCTGTGGTGGTCAACCCGGAAGGTTTCCTGAAGGAGTCACAAATCTTTGAAGGCAACATGACTGATCCTGAAAGCCTGCAATATATTCTTGACAAGATGAAATCCCATAGGGGGAGATCCGATAAAAAGCAGGTGGTGGTCATGGATGCCGGCATCGCCACGAATGATAACCTGAAGATATTGAAAGAGGAATCCTTCGACTACATCTGTGTCTCACGGGGTAAACTCAAAGAATACCGTGCAACAAGCCTTTCCCCTGTGGAAATACGGGATAAATCCAACCAGCTCATCGAGATCAGTCAGGTAGAAGTGGATGGCGAAAGTGACAGCTTCTACAAGGTGAAGAGCTATAGCAAGGGTCTCAAGGAAGCGTCCATGGAAAACCGTTTCACGCGGGCCTTTGAATGTGGACTGAGCCAGGCAGCCGAAGCCCTGAAAAAGAAAGGAGGCACCAAAAAGCTTGAAAAGGTGTGGGAACGCATCGGCCGGCTAAAGGAAAAATACCCTTCGGTACACCGCCTGTATCAGATCCATGTGGAGCCCGACGAAAGGGGGATTCATGCCACATCCATATCCTGGGAGAGAATCGAGGCAAAGAGCGAATCAAGACATGGGGAATACTTCTTGCGTACTTCCCTGTCGGTACATGGAGAGGAGATCACCTGGCTGATTTACAACACTATAAGAGAAGTAGAGTCGACGTTTCGTTGCCTGAAGACTGATCTGAACCTGCGTCCCGTGTTTCATAAAACGGATGAGGCGACAATGGCTCATCTTCACCTCGGGCTGTTGGCCTACCAGCTGGTAAGCACGATCCGTTTCAAACTGAAACAATTTGGGATTACCCATGAGTGGAGAGAGATTGTCCGGATCATGAACACGCAGAAAATGGTGACAACGCACATGGTAAATACCGATGAAGAGTGTGTGTCGATTAGAAAATGTTCACTCCCTGAATCCAAAGTAAGAATCATATATAAGGTGTTGGGATACGATGAAAAACCATTTATCAGGAAAAAATCTGTAGTCCCCCAATTGAACCTTGAAAAAAATATATACGCAGGGATACAGGGAATTAGCTCCGGTTAGCTGCAATGTGGGTTAATAATTTTAGTGTAGTTGGTTTTACTGGAAACACTTTACATTATCGGGTCCTGGTGATGCTATAGATCGTCGTTGCCATTGTTGCCAGCGAGATCAGTACGGATAATGTTGATATACGGTGATTTTCCGCGGCTCCGTACCTGGCAGAGTTGGCCCTGGACTGGTTGGGTTCCACATATACTACATCGTTCTGTTCGAGGAAATAGGCAGGTGAGTTGAAGATCTTCCTGTCGTTGAGGTTTACGGTATAAATTACTCTCTCACCGTTAGCCGCTTCACGCAATACCTTTACATTATCACGCCTGCCGTAAATGGTCATGTCGCCGGCCAGCGCCAATCCTTCAAAAATGGTGATCCGCTCGTTGTTCGATACAAATCTTCCCGGACGGAGAACTTCTCCCAAAACATTTACCGAGTAATTGAGTATCCGAATGGTAATGATGGGCATCTCTCCCGTAAAATAAGGTTTCAGCCGCTCTTCAATAAGCGCTTCAACCTCTTTTGTATTCAAACCTTTTACATTCAGGACCCCCAATATGGGAAGCTCGATGTTACCTTCGTTATCAACGAGGTAGCTTTGAATGGTGGGTTGAGAGTTAAGCGAGTTGGTAATCTCCTGCGCCTGAGGGGTGAACAGGTTATACCTGCGTGATGCCTCAGGTTCGGTACTGACTATGGTTATTGACAGTAAATCCTTGGGCTTGATCCTGGCATCGAACAACGATTCGTTTACGGAGTTTATCTCTTTTGTAAATTGAGCAAAATAGGCAACATCCTTTACAGGAGAACAAGAGACTATCAACCCCGCAATAAGAGTAAGCAGGAAACTGTATTTTTTCATACTGTGACTTTTTATTCAGATCTGCTATAACAGAATCTCTTCTGTTACGTAACGGCATCAAAAAATCTGCTATAGCAGATGCTGAATGTTAAACATTAAGAAAGCGCTGCAATTGTGTGATGACTGTTTTGTCGATGGCAAAAATAAGAATGAAAGAAAGGGTAACGTTAGGACTAAATGAACATTTTTTTGTATTTTCGACCTGATTTTATTGTTAAATTTTGACTACGCAGGCATCGCATATTTACAATATGCTTAAAATGAGATTTGTATATTTCAAAATGCGTTTAAGTCCAAAATCAGAAAATTGGAGAAAATAAATCGGTATAACAATAGGTTTGAAAAAATGATCATATTTTGATAATTAACTGTATTACAGTGAGATACGTTTTGTATTCAGTAAAATGACCATTTGCCGATGTTTTTTCGTATGATCCCCTTTTTTTAGCTTATTTAGTTAATTGCAGGGAAAAAAGGATGCCTGTTTTGTACAAATAAGGTCAAATCCTGATTAAAAAAATAGTATATTGCGGGTAAATTTCTCAGTATAGGCCAAAGGATAGGTGACTCTTCCAAAAAATCGCTTAAACCGGTTCTAAATAGGTAGAAAAAAATTAGTTCCTATGTTTGAAATTGTAAAAGACGGATAGGTAGTCCAGTAAAAAAGCTATATCATTTTAGTTAACTTTGTTTTTGAGAGATAACAATCTTAACTTAAACAATATAGCTTATGAACAGAGGACAAAGTAACAAATTAGATTTCAAAGGGCAAAATATTTACGTAGGAATCGACGCCCATTTGAAAAGTTGGTCGGTGGCAGTGTTATCCCAACATTCTGTTCTGAAGAAGTTCAGGCAGGATCCGAGTCCGGAATCGCTGCACAAGTTTTTGACAACCCATTATCCGGGAGCGGATTATCATTCGGTTTACGAAGCGGGATTCTGCGGGTTCTGGATACACGAGAATCTGACAGGATTAGGGATCAACAACATCGTTGTCAATCCGGCTGATGTGCCGACCATGAGCAAGGAGAAATTACGCAAGACCGACGCGGTTGATTGCGGGAAACTGGCCAGGGAATTACGGTCGGGAACATTAAAAGGCATTTACGTGCCGGATGTCGCCACCCTGGAAATGCGTTCTTTGATAAGGTTGAGAAACAGGATCGTAAAAGACACCACGAGGGAAAAGAACCGGATAAAGTCGTTCCTGCGATTTCACGGGATAGACATCCCGGAAGAATTTACACGTCATTCGGTGGGGAACTGGTCAAAGCGGTTTTTGGCATGGCTGCGCGAAGTGTCGCTTTCCACCGAATATGGGCGGCAGGCACTGAACATACACATAGAGCAGTTTGTACGCCTGCGCGGCATGCTTCTCGAACAAACGCGGATATTGCGCGCATTATCCCGCAGTGAAGTACTCAAGGAGCCGATACGCCTGCTTGCATCGGTTCCGGGAATAGGGATAACCACCGCCATGTCGTTGGCGGTCGAGATAGACGATATCCACCGGTTTTCCAGCGCCGACGCACTGGCTTCCTACATCGGACTGATTCCCATGTGCCACTCCAGCGGGGAAAGTCAGGGCGACGGCAACATCACGGTTCGCAAGCACGCGATGTTGCGCTGTTACATAATCGAGGCTGCATGGATAGCCATAAGGAAAGATCCGGCAATGACATTGGCCTATGAGGGATACCGTAAACGGATGAATGCCCAGAAGGCCATAGTCAAGGTAGCCCGTAAACTGGTGAACAGGATATTTTTCGTGCTCAAACATGGACAGGAATATGTGCCGTGCGTTGTCAATTAACATACAATCCTACAGTGTAAGCAATTTTTCCACGGGGGAAACACTGTCATATTATTGCAGCTTTGAAGTCTGCTTAAATTAGTATGTGACCCCCGCCTATCGTAAACTGATACAGGAATTTGCAGCTCCCGCCGCAAGGCCGGGTAGTCTGCTGTGGAAAGATTGTTTACCGTAGGATGTAGGATCGGGTTTTCTTAGCCATATGGACAGTGTCAGTAATACTGAAAAAGGAGGCAGAATATCCACCTCCTAAAGTAGCATTACTGCATACCGTCAGGGTGCTTATTGCTGACAGGTTGCCCCCCGGCAGAGCCTGTTTCCTCTTAACACCCTGATGCAAAGATAAAATTTAAAAGTTAATTAAAATGAATTGTCCAATTTTATTGGGATTTTAAATGGAAAGTCAAATATGAGCATTGTTAATTATGAATAATGGTTTTTAATTTTGATTAAATAGTGTTATTTGCTTGTATTTTAACACTATAATCGGGAAAATGTGCGTAATTTTGTGGCGTTAATAATCGTTTGATACAATTCTTCGTTTCGAGTTGCTTGCGTTTTCCCATTCCAAAGATGTGAAAGGTTATTTCTCTGTGATGATAACAGAGCAG
Organism: Petrimonas mucosa; assembly: GCF_900095795.1. Classification (NCBI taxonomy): domain Bacteria; kingdom Pseudomonadati; phylum Bacteroidota; class Bacteroidia; order Bacteroidales; family Dysgonomonadaceae; genus Petrimonas; species Petrimonas mucosa. The sequence goes on along the minus strand of NZ_LT608328.1, from coordinate 2,418,810 downwards.
GCCGCTTCAGTGAATTGTACGGACAAATTCAAAAAAGAAAGCAAAGCAAATGGAAAAAAAACAATTCATCGTACTAAGTGTGCTCTTTGCGTGCCTCACCGTACACCTATCTTATGGACAAGGTGCCAGGTACACAGGTTCTTACGCAAAGTCTCCCACCATACAACATGTGGGGAAGAAGAACTTTGTAATTGAGGGGCTTGAGTTTTCAAGTAATGACAAGGACATGGTTGTCCTCTACAGTTGTGAAAATGTGGTGATCAAGAACAACAGTTTCAAGTCGTCACTAACTAAGAGGGCTATCTATTTGGATAATTGTAAGAACATTACAATTATTGATAATACTTTTGACGAAGTGCATACCGCACTGGTTGCTCACAATTCCCGGGGTGTTAAATTCGACTACAACGATGTGAGGAATGTCGGTGGTCCGATGAAGACAGAGGACAAGGACAATGGCTTTGTTGTGCTGTTCGACAAGGTGAACGGTGAGGGTAACAGCGTCAGTTACAATGTTGCGGAGAATATCTTCGGATCGAGTTCGCCAGGCGACATCATCAACCTGAACCAGTCGAACGGAACTGCCCAAAGTCCCATTATCGTGAAGGGCAACTGGCTCAGAGGTGGCGGTCCTGCTGCATCGGGTGGAGGAATCATTCTGGGCGATATCGGCGGATCATATCAGATTGCTGAGGACAACATTGTTATTAATGGTGGACAGTACGGAGTATGCATCGCGGGCGGCCACGACATGGTATTGAGAAACAATAAGATATATGGCGAAAAAAACTACTTCACAAATATCGGACTTTATGCTTGCAACTGGTATGAAGAGTATTTTGGCAAGTCGTACAACATCACTGTCGAGGGTAATGTCGTCAATTACAGAAACAAGGAGGGTAACCTGAGCAACTGGTGGTTTGCAGAGAATATGGAACCGATCAAAGGTAAGGAGACCAACCGGTATGATGCATCACTTACCCCGTCGATCCTTCCTGACCAGATATTCGGACGGGCACGGATGACAGTAGAACCTCAGCCGGAACCTCAGCCGCAGCCGCAGCCGCAACCGCAACCGCAACCCGATCCGCAACCTCAGCCCGATCCACAGCCTCAGCCCGATCCACAGCCTGCTCCCGAACCGGAACCACAGCCCGAACCGGATCCAATCCCGGATGAGACAGTGACAGATCCCTCCATAAACATCTATAAGGATATTTTCAACCGCATTTGCGCAAACTGTAAAGGGTTTATCGGTTCCTCCGCAAAACTTTCGGTCTTTTCATATAATGGAAAAAAGTTATTCACTACCCCCATAATTGGTTACCATACCGCGATTCCCAATTCAATTCCATCCGGTACCTATTATGTAAGGGTTGAGAATGGCAACCGGAAACATGTAAAAAAGATTGTGATTAAATAATCCTGATAAACTCGACAAAAAAAAGATCTAAAAATGAAACATATAATATATTGCACCATCTCTATGTTGGTGGCAGCCTTTCTTTTGCTGTCCTGTGAAAAAGAAGCGGAAATGATTGAATTGACCAGTGATTTAAACGGAGAGTGGGAGGTTATGGCCTACCTGGAAGATGCCCCAATTCATGACGGTACTTTCCCGTTGATCATCACTAGCAGTTTTCCGGTGAAGACCGACTCCATAACGATCCGGGATACATCGAAGAGTTTTTGGAATTTTCAGATCAAGGTTGCGGCCAATCACGAGAACGGAACCTTTGAAACTGAAAAATCGATTTGCGAAATCTGTGATTTCGGAATCGGAATCAAGGTTCTAAACGGAAAAGTGATCGATTCCGACAGCATCTGTATGGAAATTCAGTTTGAGGATGATGAAACACCTTATGGCAATACCTACCTGTTGAAGGGTCACAGGAAAGTCGAGGTGGCCGATAATAACTGATCCATAAACTATTCATCCTAATTCAACCGCATCATGGAAAAGCTGAAAATACTCGTCAATGCATACGCCTGTGCTCCAGACAGGGGAAGTGAACCCGGAATGGGGTGGAACTGGTGCGTGCATCTGGCCAAACACTGTGAACTCTTTATCATCTGTGAGGAGGAACATCGCGAGAGTATTGAAGCTGCCCTGGCATCATTACCCCAGGCGGAGAACATGCATTTCTATTATAACCCGATACCTGAAAGGGTGAGGGAGATGTGCAGGAATCAGGGTGACTGGAGATTTTATGCCTATTATAAGCGCTGGCAGAAAGAGGCGCTCAATATGGCCCTTCGGATTGTTTCCGAACATGAGATAGATGTTTTGCATCAACTGAACATGATTGGTTTCAGGGAACCGGGCTATTTATGGAAAATTGAAGGCATTCCTTTTGTATGGGGGCCAGTGGGGGGATTGAAACAATTCCCCCCAGCCTACCTGCAGGGATCGGGACTTAAGATGCGCTCTTTTGTCCGGCTGAAGAACTTTATCAATACCTTGCAGATCAGATTTGATCGACGGGTCGACCAGGCAATGAGGCGGGCCAACCTGTTGATCAGTTCCATACCCGACTCATACCGTGCCATAAAGAGGTATAAGCAGCTGGAGTCAGTTCTCATACCGGAGACCGGCTGTTTTCTAACGGAGAATGTTCCAACCGGGAGATTCTACAACCAGGATTTTAACGTGATGTGGGTGGGAAAATTCGACTTCCGCAAACAATTACCGTTGGCATTGAAGGCAGTTGCAGCTACGGGCAACAGAGAGATTATCCTGAATGTTTACGGAGAGGGAGACGAGATCCAGAAGATCGAGGCCAAGCGGCTGACTGAAGAGCTGGGTATCCGGGACCAGGTAGTGTGGCATGGCAACCAACCCCACAATGTTGTACAACAGGCCATGCGTGAGGCACAACTTTTCTTCTTTACAAGCGTGAGCGAGGATACTTCAACCGTCATACTGGAGGCCATCAGCAACCGCTTGCCGGTTCTCTGTTTCGATGCCTGTGGTTTCGGGGCAGTAATTGATGAGACTGTTGGCAGGAAGATTCCGTTGACCACACCTTCTGAATCGGTTAAAGATTTTGCTGTGCAGTTGAATCAGCTTTACGACAACCGGAAGTTGCTGGAGGAGATGTCGTTGAATTGCGAATCGTTGCAACATAAGCTTTCATGGGATGAGAAAGCAAGGAGGGTGGTCGCTCTTTATCGTCAGGTAGTGGCGGATTTTTTTACAGAATAGTTCATTTTCTGGCAGAAAAATCGTCGGGATAATCATTTTTGTATATTTGTAACCTTAAATTACAGGATAATGAACAATTTCGAAGATTTTCTGCTAAATGTCCCCTATCCCCGTCCGGACATATACGGTTCGCTTTCCATGCCGGTGTACAGTACAGCCTCTTATGAATTTGCTAGCGCTTCGGAGATGGAGGCTGCCTTCTGCGGAAAGACAACAGACCATACCTATTCACGCATATCAAATCCCACTGTTCACTACTTCGAGGAGAGGGTGAGGCAGATAACCGGAGCCTTTAACGTCACGGCCCTGAACTCGGGAATGGCAGCTGTGAGCAATCTCTTTATGACTATTGCGTACAGCGGGGCCAATATTGTTACTTCACCCCACCTCTTTGGCAATACCTACTCTTTTTTTGCAACTACATTAAAGGCGTTCGGGGTGGAGGTGCGCTTTTGCGACCTGACAAACGAGAACGAGATCCGCGAACGGATTGATGAAAATAGCTGCGCCATTTTTTTTGAAGTTGTTACCAATCCCCAGCTGGAGGTGGCTGACATCTCCATGTTAAGCGCAGTGGCAAAAGAGAAAAATGTTCCGTTGATTGCCGATACAACCGTGATCCCTTTTTCGGTCTTCAATGCGGGGAAATTTGGAGTCGACATCGAGGTGGTCTCCAGCACCAAATATATTTCTGGAGGGGCGACCAGTATCGGGGGGCTTATTATTGACTATGCAACATTCGACTGGAGAAACAACAAGGTTTTGAATCCACTTGCCAATGAACAGGGAGTCCATGCATTTAACACCAGGCTGCGCAGGGAGATTCACCGGAATTTTGGTGCATATATGGATCCGAGAACTGCCCAAATGCAGACGATCGGCCTTGAAACCCTCCAGCTACGGTATGAGAGACAGAGCCGTACCGCCCTTGAACTGGCAACCTGCCTTGAGCAGACCGAAGGCATCGAGTCGGTCAACTATACCGGATTGCCTGGCAATCCGTTTTACGAGGTGAGTCGCCGCCAGTTCGGCGATGCTCCCGGAGCGATGTTGACTTTCGATCTCTCCTCGAAGGATGCCTGCTTTCACTTGCTTGACAAGCTGAAGGTGATACGTCGGGCAACCAATCTGTTTGATAACAAGAGTCTTGCGATTCATCCGGCTACGACAATCTACGGTAGTTTCTCGCCAGATCAGCGTGAAGTAATGGGCATCAGCGATAAGACCATCCGGTTGTCGGTGGGGCTGGAAAGCGTGGAACTGCTTCTGGAGGATATCCGTCAGGCATTGATGTAATGGACATATTCCTTTGCTTGACAGCGCAAAACCTCGTCCGGATCTATGGGAGATTTGCAGTTAATTGGTATATTTGTGGAAATATCCAAAAAATGCAGATCTATGGGACGCTTGAGGACAAACTTTGCAACCTATCTCTTTCTGGCTACAACCATCGTTTTGGCACTCATGCTTGGGATAAACAGCATGAAGATAACCCGGATGAAGAGGTACGATACAACCACCGTCCTGAGCAAGATTATACATATCCAGGAACTTGCAACAGTGAAGTACAGCTATTCGGGTGTTATCGGGTTCAAGGATAACTTCAAGATCCTTAATATTGGTGTTCCGCTAACCGACAAGTACTTCCTGTTGAAATACAACGGTTACCTGAAAGCTGGAGTTGATTTCAGCCGGGTGAAAGTCAATATCAACGGCGATAAGGTCCACGTTTCAATGCCTCCTGCGCAAATTTTCGATGTGGTTATCGATGAAAACAGTGTAACTGTGTACGGCGAAAGTGAAAATGCGTTCAATCCCATAAAAATTTCAGATTACAACAAGGCATTGATTGACGAGAAGGCGACAATGAGGCAGGATGCTATCCGACAGGGTATACTGAAAGATGCCGACAACCAGGCAGGGATTGCGATAAAATCTCTTCTACAGGAGATGGGATTCAAACATATCGACATCACGTCGGAGCTTACCATCCCGGAACTTCATTAATAATGATATGGATCTAAGACAAACCTGAAATATGATGAAATTCACAACAAAGCTTTTTCTCGCATGGATGTCAGTATTTCTACTGTTTTACATCGCTGTAATAATCATCATCGGTCTCTTCTGGGGTATTCGTATCCATTTGTGGCAATTGTTTCTCGTCTTTCTTATAGCCGGTATGCTACCTCCTGCCGTTATCACCGCCATCTTCTACAAGAGACTCGATTATATGGAGTCGGAGAATCCGGAACCGCCCGCTTTCTCGGGCTTTAAGAGAGCTTTCCTGGTTTTCAGGAGCCGGTCGTCCAACCGATATGCAGAGATGTTGCAAAAGATCGACAGAAATTTTATCGTTTCCTATTCAGACAGAGAGGCTGGTGTTGTCAAATTTCGTACCGATTGCAGGATTTTGGCATGGGGTGTTTGTGGTTATGTAAGGCTGTTGGAGGATGAGAGGGTGGAAGCTATCGTCTACCCGATGAATCCCGATTCGAAACGGGAAGAGAAGATCTTGCTCCAAACGCTCCGGCTGTTGCAGTCGGTATTGAGCCCTCAAGGATATAAGGGGGGATAGGCTTACTCCTGTCTGTTGAATGGATAACCTTCACAATAGATGATCACGCGGGTCTCCAGAAATTCCAGAAAATCGTTGTGCTGCTCTTTGGTAATCATCTTCGGGTAACTGAGGATGAGCAGTTCAATGGGCTGACCTTCCAGCCGATAAGGCAGGTGTACAAACCGGTAAGGTGTAAGGGTAAAGCCGGCCCGCTCGTAAAACTGAAGCCGCCTGACGGATAATTCGTTGACCAGCGGATCTATCTCCAGGATAATGGTATGTTCAGAATCGCGCAGATAACGTAGCAGCTGTGATCCAAAGCCGTGCCCGCGCAATTCGGGGTTGATGGCCAGGTACTCGAGGTACCTGTATTGGTCCCACTCCCAGTAGAATAACAATCCGATCAGTTCACCGCCCTCCCATGCCGAGACCGGATGGAAATGGGCGTCGGAACAGGCGCGGAGATGATCTTTCATTTTCCGTCTCTCGGCGATGGGGAAACTCGACTCATACAATTCCCATACCCTGTTCCACCTCTTTTTGTCCGATTGATCAATACGTAAGAATTCCATTGCGCCCCTTTGCGTTAAATCTCACACACCCCGTCAGCATTACATGACTTTCCTCTCCTTACCCTGGGGGAATCGGGCGAAGGATCTGCTTTTTTCCAATCTGCATATGCCTGGTTGAGTGTATCCAAGAACACCTCCACCGGCTCCGATCCGATAATGGCCTGTTTACGGTCGAACAGGAATGTGGGGACCGTGTCGATACCTAACAGCTGTGCCTCTCTGATATCCTCTTTCACTTCGGCAACAAGATCGTCGCCGGCGAAGAGCTGATCAATTCCGTCGGGATCAAGTCCAGCTTCCATCCCGATCTGTTTCAACAGCGACCTGTCGCTGTAGTCCAGAGCATCCTCGAAATATGCTTTCGATATAAGCATAAGCAGATCAGAGGCCAGCTCTTTTTTTGCTGCGAACTTGACCAGCCGATGGGCATCGAGCGTATTTGCAGCGACGGCGTTTGTCAAGTTGAATTTTACTCCGGCATTTAACGCCAGTTGTTCGATGCCGGCAAACATCTGTTTGATGCTGCTTTCCGGAAAACCGGCTCTTTTCACCAGATAGTCTACTACGGGATAACCCCCTCCGTTGCCGGGTAAATCGGGATTTAGCTGAAATGATTTGATGACCAGTTCAACTTCATCGGCGTGTGCAAATTGCTGCATGGCTTTTTCGTAGTGAATCTTCCCGATGTAGCAATAGGGGCACATGATATCTGTCCAGACCTCTACTTTCATCTGTAATATTGAATAGTTGCATTTATAACCATCATCCTGGTCTTTTGTTCGCTTTTGCATGGTGAGTCAAGCAAACCATTGAGATGGATGAAAAAAACGGGGAGCCGGAAGTGGTTTCTTTCGGCACCCCGATGAATGATCTGACCTGCCGAAAATCAATTCGCAACAGGGTCTGCAATTCTTATCTCGATTTTCTGTTGTTCCTTGTTGAAATCGACCACTACGGTTGCACCCTCCTTGATCCCAGTCCGAAGCATCATTTCTGCCATTTCGTCTTCCACGTACTTCTGGATGGCACGTTTGAGCGGCCGGGCTCCGAATTGCACGTCGTATCCCTTCTCTGCAAGGAACTCCTTGGCTTCGGAAGTAAGTTCTACTTTGTAACCCAGTTCGCCGATTCGCTTGAACAATCCATTGAGTTCGAGGTCGATAATCTTGAAAATCGAATCCTTGCCCAATTGGTCAAACATCACGATATCATCCACACGGTTTAGAAATTCAGGAGCAAATGCCTTGTTGAGAGCTTTTTGTATAACACTTCTCGAATATTCTGCATCGGTAACATCGTTATTGGTACTGAAGCCGATTCCGCGGCCGAAATCTTTTAGCTGCCGTGTCCCGATGTTGGATGTCATGATCAGGATGGTATTCTTGAAATCGATTTTGCGTCCCAGACTGTCGGTAACATGTCCTTCGTCCAGAATCTGAAGCAGGATATTGAAGACGTCGGGATGTGCCTTCTCGATCTCGTCGAGCAGTACAACGGAGTAGGGGCGGCGACGTACCTTTTCGGTCAACTGTCCCCCCTCTTCGTAACCCACATATCCGGGAGGCGCTCCTACCAGACGGGAAACGTTGAACTTCTCCATGTATTCGCTCATGTCGATACGGATGAGATTCTCGTGCGAGTCGAACAGTAGCTCCGCCAATTTCTTGGCCAGGTGCGTCTTTCCTACGCCGGTGGGCCCGAGAAACATAAATGTGCCGATTGGCTTGTTGGGATCCTTCAATCCCACACGGTTACGCTGAATAGCCTTTACGATCTTGTCCACCGCTTCATCCTGGCCGATGACTTGAGCCTTCAACTCGTTTCTCATCTCCAGGAGACGTTGCCCCTCAGCCTGGGCAATCCGTTGCACAGGAACACCGGAAATCATGGCAACCACTTCGGCTATCTTCTCCTCATCTACGATCTCCGGTTTTTCCTTGATCTCTTTCTGCCAGCGTTGTTCTTCGGCCTCCAATGCCAGCAAAAGCTGACGCTGCTTGTCACGATAGCTGGCTGCCAATTCATATTTCTGGGCTTTTACCGCGTCATTCTTCATCTGTTCCACCACCTTCAGCTCCTCCTCAAGCTCTTCAATAACCTTGGGGATGGAGATGTTGGAAATGTGGACACGTGCACCAGATTCATCCAGGGCATCGATGGCCTTGTCAGGGAAGGTGCGATCCGATACGTACCTTTCGGTCAGCTTTACGCATGCCTCCAATGCCTCGTCGGTATAACGCACGTTGTGGTGCTCTTCGTACCGTTCCTTGATATTCTTCAAGATCTGCAGGGTCTCCTCGGGGGTGGTCGGATCAACGATCACTTTCTGGAAACGACGTTCCAGTGCACCATCCTTTTCAATGTTCTTGCGGTATTCATCGAGCGTGGTTGCCCCGATACACTGGATTTCTCCTCTTGCCAACGCCGGCTTCAGCATGTTTGCCGCGTCGAGCGATCCAGCTGCACCTCCTGCACCGACGATGGTATGGATCTCATCGATAAAGAGGATGATGTTCGGGTTTTTCGAAAGTTCATTCAGGATTGCCTTGATCCTCTCCTCGAACTGGCCACGATACTTGGTTCCGGCCACTATGGAGGCCATGTCAAGAGCGATCACACGCTTATCGAACATGGCCCGGGATACTTTTTTCTGCACGATGCGAAGTGCCAATCCATCCACAATAGCAGATTTCCCCACACCGGGATCACCGATAAGGACCGGATTGTTTTTCTTTCTACGACTCAGTATCTGGGCAAGCCGTTCAATCTCCTTCTCCCTCCCTACTACCGGGTCGAGGCGGTTCTCCATTGCGGCACGGGTAATATCCGTCCCGAAATTGTCGAGCACCGGCGTGTCAGATGCCGGATTTTTCGCCTGCGACTGGCCTCCGGGGTTGAAAGCCGATTTTCCGGGCTGTTCATCCTCATCATCGTCGGTGAAGTTGGGACCCATATGGGGCAGGTCGGTGCTGTTTTCGGCACGTGCGTCGAGAATGCTTTTTACATAAAGGAAAGCACTGGAGTAATCCAGATGAAACTGTTGCAGGATTTCATAGATCGGGGTGTTTTTCTCCTTCAGCAATGCCAGCAGGATATGCTCCGAGTCGGTCTCGCTGCTTTTGGTGAGCCTTGCTTCCAGGATGCTCATTTTTAGTGCTTTCTCAGTGCTTTTGTTGATGACAAGCTCCCGGGTTCCGTCGAAGGGTTCCTGAATCTGGCGGAAACGTTCATCAATATAATTTTTCAAGCTCGTTATATCTACGTCAAAATCCTGAAGCACCTGGATGGCCATCCCCTCTCCATCGCGGAGAATGGCAAGCATCAGATGTTCCGGACCGATATAGTTGTTCTGAAGCCGTTCGGCCTCTTCACGGCTGTATGCCATGATGTCCCTGACTCGTTGGGAAAAATTGTTGTCCATCTATTAACTTCCTTACCTTCTAAAAGTAGTTTACAAATATAGGTCTTTATTTGGAATAATAACAAAAACAGTGCCAACAAAGTTAGTGAATAATTTGGGTCGTACTGCTCTTGTTGCCCTGGAATGGATTTAACCCCAAACCGGAAGGAACAAAAAAAGGTTTTCAAAAAGAAAACCTTTTTTTTAATTGGCAGATAGCCTGTTATACTATGAAATGCCAGCCTTTTCGTACGAAATGCCACAGGCGTCGGCAATACCGCGACCGTAGTTTGGATCGGCTTTGTAACAATTTCCGATATGTCGGATTTTGATATGCTCTTCCACACCCTCCATGTTACGGGCTGTATTCTCAAACAGTCGCTGCTGTTCTTCCGGAGTCATCAGCCTGAACAGTTTTCCTGGCTGCTCATAGTAGTTGTCGTCATCCTCACGGAAGTTCCACCGTTTGATGTCGCCGCTCACCTTCTGTAGAGGTTCATCATGCTGCATCTGTTCACGCCACACGTTGTAGCTGTTCGGTTCGTAGTGCAAGGTGGCACCGTGGTTTCCGTCCACACGCATCTGTCCGTCGCGATGAAAAGCATTGTAAGTGTGCATGGCACCCTTTGGCATGTTCACCGGAATCTGATGGTGGTTTACACCCAGCCGGTAACGTTGTGCATCGCCGTAGGAGAAGAGTCGTCCCTGCAGCATCTTGTCGGGCGAGAAGCCAATGCCGGGAACAACATTTGCCGGGTTAAAGGCGGCCTGTTCCACATCTTGAAAATAGTTGTCGGGATTACGGTTCAGTTCGAACTCGCCGACCGGAATCAATGGAAAATCTTTCTTGTACCAAACTTTTGTGAGATCGAACGGGTTGTACGGCATCTTTTCGGCCTGTTCCTCGGTCATGATCTGTACATACATCTTCCATTTCGGGAAGTTGCCGTTTCCAATGGCTTCGAAAAGATCCCGCTGATGACTCTCCCTGTCTTTCCCAATAAGTTCGGCTGCCTCCTGATCGGTAAGGTTCTCGATACCCTGCTGTGTAACAAAGTGGAACTTGACCCAGAATCGCTGGTTCTCTGCATTGATGAAACTGAACGTATGACTGCCGAAACCGTGCATATGCCTGTAGGATTTGGGTATCCCCCTGTCGCTCATGGTAATTGTTACCTGATGCAACGCCTCCGGAAGACTGCTCCAGAAATCCCAGTTGTTATTGGGGCTACGAAGGTTGGTATATGGGTCACGTTTTACCGCATGGTTCAGATCGGGAAATTTCAACGGATCGCGGAAAAAGAAGACAGGCGTGTTGTTTCCAACCAGGTCCCAATTGCCCTCTTCGGTGTAGAACTTCATGGCGAATCCACGGATATCCCTTTCCGCATCTGCTGCTCCTCGTTCACCGGCAACAGTTGAAAAACGCACAAACATCTCGGTTTTTTTACCGATCTCGGAGAAAATTTTTGCCTTGGTATAGGCCGTAATATCGTGCGTAACGGTAAAGGTGCCGAAAGCACCCGATCCCTTGGCGTGCATGCGTCTTTCAGGGATAACTTCGCGATCGAAATGGGCCAGTTTCTCCAAAAACCAGACGTCTTGAAGCATCATCGGTCCGCGGGGACCGGCAGTCATGGAGTCCTGATTGTTTCCTACGGGGGCTCCAGCTACCGTTGTCATCGGTTTCTGGTTCTCCCTGTCTTTCTTTTTCTTTAATTCTTCTGCATTCATAGTGTTTAAAGTGTTTGCTGGTTATAAACTAAATGGGTCTGATATTGAAAAAATCCCCGGGGATCAATATCCCCCGGGGGAGTAAAGGTTATGCCAGGAAGGAGGTGAGCATCCATACCTCTTTTTCTTGCCCGCTGATATAGTCGCTTATAAGTGCTACTGTGGCTTCATCCTCTACTTCCGATGCTGCTGCCAGCAATTCCCTTTCGGAGGCGATCAGGTATTTGTAGGTGTCGAGGATGTTCTTGATGGCCGTTTCGCCGTCAGATACCACTCCGGTCTCTTTTATCTTGGACTTTTTCAAATATTCCGTGAAGGTGTGGGCCGGTGTTTCACCAAGCATCAGCAACCTTTCGGCAACTTCGTCCACTTTCTCTGCAACGTCATCGTACATCTCTTCGAATTTGGCGTGAAGGGTATAAAAATCCTTCCCTTTGATGTTCCAGTGGAATCCGCGCAAGTTGGTGTAATACACTTGAAGGTCAGCCAATAATTGCTGTAACCCTTTAGTAACGTTCTGAACGTTTTTCAAACCTGTAATCTCTGTTGTTTTCATCGTTCTAATGTTTTATTGGTTGGTAAATTAATCATTTATTGATGGATTTTCCGTTTATATGGAGCGTGATGGAGTTGATCTTATAGCCTTCGATCCCATTCTTTTCGAAATAGGTTTTCAGCATCTCGTCCAGCTCTTCATTGATGTAATCCCGGATCTCGCCATTGCTCTCGTTATAAAGGTGGTGGTGATGTTCCAGAATTCCGTCATAGCGCATAATATCTTCATCAGTCAGTACCTTCCTGATTACCCCGTGTCCGACAAAGGTGTCGAGTGTCTTGTATACCGTCCCGACCGCGATACTGGGATGTTTTTGATGAATGAAATCGATAATCTGTTCTGCCGTGGGATGGTTCTGGAGCGAATAAATTGCCTCCAGTACCACAATACGTTGCGGCGTCACCTTCAGATTTTTTGCCTTGATGAGTTCCTGTATATCTTTACAATCTACATTCATTCCAATCCTAATTGAGAACTATTCCTATTTAGAACAAATTCTCAGGCGAAAAAGTTCATGCAAAAAATACTTTTTTTGCTGATGACGCGCAAAAAAAACTTAATTTTGGGGTATGTCGGGATTCTCCATTTTTTTCGGTTTCCGGAGGGGGGACAGATTGATCTTCCTGGACTTCATCCTGGTTGTAACACGCGGCTGTGCTGTTGAGCCAGGAATGTACTCGTGGCGGTACATATTGAAAAAAAGGACAAACAGTGAGAGTAATAACGGTCCAAAGATAACGCCCCAGAAACCGAACATCGGGATCCCGATCAAAACGCCGAAAATGGTGATCAGCGGATGGATATCGGCCAGCACCTTTTGCAGTAGGAAACGGGCGATATTGTCCACGCCACCAATGACCACAAACCCATATGCAGCCATTCCGACTCCTCCTCCGACATCACCCATCAGGAGCAGGCTCAGGGCAATCGGAACCCAGACAATGGCTGTTCCCAGTATCGGGATAATGGACGCGAATCCGGTAAGAATGGCATACAACATGGCATTTTCCACTCCGAAGAAGATATAGCCGATGTAGGCAAACACCCCCTGGGTAATTGCCAGTAAAGGAATGCCTATTGCATTTGCCTGAATGATCATCTTGGTCTCTTCACCCAATATTTGCTTGTTCTCCTCCTTGAAGGGCAGGATCTCCTTGACCATAATCTCGAAACTTTCATAATTGTAGAGCATGTAAAAGAGGATGAAAAGGGCAAAAAGGGAGTTGATCATCAATGAGTAGATGCTTGCTCCAAGTGATTGCAGGATGTTTCCTCCCAATTTAGGCAGGGAAGAGAGGTTCTCAGGGGTAAAGAGTTCGAAATCGAGCCGCTCCTCCACCATCTTCACGAAGTTGTTTACACTGTCGATAATTGCCTTCGGATCAATGGATATCCCCGAAACGGTATCGACCACCAGGAAGGCTATTCCGGTGAGGGGAACCAGAAAGAGCAGCAGTGCTACCGTCGTCAGCAGTGCGGCGGCGATCCCCTTCTTTATCTTTCTTTTCTCCACCAGATAAGTCATCTGCCCTTTCAACAATACGTAGAGCGTGGCTGCTCCCAGGAAACCGCTCAGATAGAGACGCAACTCTTTGAAAAGAATAAGTCCGAGCAGAATCAGTAACCCGATCAGGATATACTTGTACTCTTTGTTCTTGTAGGGAAGATGATTTTGATTCATACCAATCAGAGCGATAAAAAATTCAACTTAAAAGACAAAATCTTCCGGTTCAGCGTAACCTCCTTCGATCAGGGCATCACGTGCAATCTCATAATCCGATGCCCTTACCTGCATTTCAATATCTCCGATACTGTATGCCAGCCGGCTGGCAGTCAAGTTTTTCATAAACACCTCAATCCCTCTCATCTCCATGAACGTTTGAACGATGGATACATCGGCGGGAAACGTAAAAGTTTTAACGGTAATAAACTCTTCTTCCATAAGGCAGGTCTTTGTTTAGTAGATTTCAAAAATAGTCTATTTTTTGATGATATGAACCAAAAACTCCATTTTTTGATGTAATTTTGGTTTAAATTAATTTATACGCTATGAAGAGAAGGATTGCATTGATAACCGGAGCCACTTCGGGTATAGGCGAAGCCACTGCCCGAAGATTGGCGGAAAATAATTTTGATGTTATTATCACCGGACGCAGGAACGGGCGCCTGCTGGAAGCAAAGGCGAATCTTGAAAAATCGGGAGGACGGGTCCTGCCTCTCTGTTTCGATATCCGTATCGAGCCGGAAGTGAAAGCGGCAGTTGAAAGCTTGCCGGATGACTGGAGGGCGATAGATGTGCTGATAAACAATGCCGGGCTGGCAGCAGGGCTCAACCCGTTGCAGGAGGGTGATATCGATGACTGGAACCGGATGATCGACACCAATGTCAAAGGACTGCTCTATATTACCCGGTATATCTCTCCCCTGATGGTGATGCGTGGCGAAGGACATATTGTCAATGTAGGGTCAATTTCCGGAAAAGAGGTCTACCCGAACGGAACAGTCTATTGTGCCACTAAACATGCGGTGGATGCGTTGACAAAAGGGATGCGGATGGATATGCTCAAACACAATATCAAGGTAACCCAGATCTGTCCCGGTGCGGTTGAAACGGAATTCTCGATCGTCCGTTTCCGTGGTGATAAGGAGCGTGCCGCAGCGGTATATGAGGGGTATGAGAATCTCGTGGCCGACGATATTGCCGACTGTATCCACTTTGTAGTTTCACGCCCTGCACATGTAGCCATAAGCGATCTGGTGGTGATGCCGACGGCACAGGCTTCGGCTACCCTGTTCAATAAAAAGTGAACAGCTATCTGCCCTCTAGTTCGAAACTGATTTTATCCCCGACACCAATCCGATGCTTCAGACAATATCCCCCATTCACCTCTACCACGTAGAGTGCAGGGTGGGTGGATGCATAGTTCCACTCTGTCAGCGGAGTCGTGTTCGGGTGGATGGTGACAATCTCATGCTGAGCATTGATGAAGAGCATATCCAGCGGAATATAGGTGTTTTTCATCCAGAATCCCTGGATCTCCTCTTCATCAAATATAAACAACATCCCTGCATCTGCCGGAAGAGATTTCCGGTACATTAATCCGCGGGCGCGCCGCTGGTTATTGTCGGCAACCTCAATATCGATCACCGAGAGGGTGTCACCGTTTTCTGACGACAGGAATGAGAGGGTCCCCTCTTTCTTGAATGCAATTTCAAAAGCACCACCTCCATCCGTTGTCTCCTTGTTACCCGTTTTTGTCGCTAGAAATAGGGCGATACCTAGTATGGCAGCCACTGCACACCAGACAATAAGCGATTTTCCTGATCTCATAAGCTTGTTTTTTTATCTTGATTTCCGATCTGATCGGTCAATTTCTTCAACCCGTTTAATATTCGTTCCGAAACCGGAAAGATAGCCGGTTTCCCCGAAACCGGATTTTTACCTACAACCACTACCGTGTCGTAGACCCTCTCGATCTGCTCGTAGGTAAGAACAGATTCGGGGTCTCCCTGCCATTCTATTCTGCCGTTTTTCATCATGACGAGATAGTCGCAATACTCGGCTGCCAGTGTTAAATCGTGCACAATCATGATCACCGACAGCTTCAGTTCGTCGTTGAGTTTCTGAATCAGGTTCATGAATTTTACCTGATGAGTGATATCCAGGTGTGATGTGGGCTCATCCAGCAGCAGGAGCGATGGAACCTGGCAAAGTGCTGAGGCAATGCTTGCCATCTGCTGTTCCCCGCCGCTCAGTTCCGCCATCGATTTATCGCGGAGGCGGTATATGCCGGTCAACTGCATGTAGTGATGCGCAATCTCGATATCTTCAGCCTTGTCGAAAAATTGAAACGGTTTACGGTATGGCATCCTGCCCATCAGTACATACTCCTCTACCGAGATATGGGTTCGTTCCGTAAATTGGGAGACAACGGCTATCTCCCGTGCTTTTTCCCTAAGTGTCAGCGACGACAGCTCCTTCCCCTTGAACAGAAAGGAACCGGCACTTACGGGAAGATCGCCGGAAATACCCCTGAACAGTGTGGTTTTCCCCGATCCGTTGGGCCCGATGATTCCGGTAAAGGAGCCTTTGGACAATGAGAAACTGATGCCGGATATCTGAAAACCGTCCCGGTATCCACAGGCGAAGTTGTTCAACGTGAGCAGCTCTTTCATCCTTGAAGTAATTTGGACCGTTTCTGTGAACGGCTGAGCAACACAATAAATACCACTCCTCCCGCAATCCCGGTAATCACGCCGATCGGCAATTCGTTTGGCGCAATAATGATCCTTGCAATAATATCACACAATATCAGAAAAAGACTTCCACTCAGGAAGGAGGAGATCAGCACGGTCCGGTAATCCGAACCTACAAAGAGCCGGACCATATGGGGAATAACCAGCCCTACAAATCCAATGACCCCCGCAACGGCAATACATGCACCGGTGAGCAGGGAGGTTATGATAAACAGGATACGGATGGTAGCGTTGGCATTGATTCCCAGATGGCGGGCTTTCTCCTCTCCCAGACGCAGGGCATTGAGTGGTGTTACAAAAAGGTAGGTGACCAACAGGCAGATGATGGACAATGTGACCATCGCTCCTATCATCACTCCATTCGATCCGTTAAGCGAACCCATGGTCCAGAACACGATGCCGTGAAGGTTTTCCGCCCCGGTAACCGACATCAGAAGCATGATGAACGAGGAGGAGATAAAACTGATCATCACGCCGATGAGCAGCATCCTGTTCACGTTAAGTGAGCCACCCTTCAGACTTAATGTATATACCAGAAAAAGAGTAGAAAACGCGCCAATAAATCCGGCAAGCGGTAAAAAGAGGAGATTGTGCAGATTCAACCCTGCCACAATGGCAAAGGTGACTCCCAACGATGCTCCCCCCGATATGCCCAAGGTGTATGGCTCTACCAGCGGATTGCGGTAAATTCCCTGCAGGATGGCGCCCGCGAGACTCAGACTTCCACCTATGGCAAACCCGAGCAGTGTACGTGGTATGCGAATGTAAAACAATACGTCATGCTCTGTGCTCCCCCTGTCGGCAATGATTTGTGGCAACTTCCCAAGCGGGATGGAGATCTCGCCGATGCTCAACGATAAAAATATGGTGGCGACCAGTGTTGCTGCAAGTAGCAGCAAATAGAGCACCTGAATTTTCTTTTTCTGATACATGTGACACCCCTTTAACTCTTATTGTGTTGTCCGTTGACAATTTTTCCCAGGATCTCCAAGGTTTTGACAAATGTGACAGGTGTGGGTTGACACGCCAGCTCGGAATCGATGATGAATATTTGTCCCTTTCTCGATGCTGTCAACCTGGAATACCTGCTCCAGTTCTTTTTTTCCTCGACGGCGGCAACACCCATGGTAGCGATGAATATGTAGTCGGGATTGCGGGCAATCACAAATTCACGGCTTACCGTACCCCGTTTCAGTGTTTTTGCAATGTTGTCCGCTCCCAGCAATCTGATATAATCATCCATGAATGTGTCGGTAAGTACCGAGAAGATTGGATCTGTTCCAATTTGGAAAAAGATGAGCGGCCTCTTTTCCCACTGGATGCCGGAAGCAATGGTCTCTACTCTTCGTTCACTCTCCCGGACAATCTGTCTCGCCTTTTCGCCTTCTCCTATCAGGTTGCCGAGATGGATGAACTGGCTACAGATCTCCTTGAATGATTTTGGCGACTGAAATAGTTCCACACGAATCCCGGCTTTCCTCAACGTTTCAATCTCCCGGGGATCGGTAAGTCCCAAAACCAGTACCAGATCGGCTTTCATGGCGATGATCTTTTCGAGATTGGCTTTCACGGCCGAAGCCACCACCTCCTTATTGTCATTCTTGGCAGCCAGGCAAAAGCTGGTGCATCCTATCAGCCGCTCCTGTGCGTCCAGGTAATAGAGCGACTGCGTAAGCGACGGGGCAAGCGATACGATTCGCTGATATCGTGCTTGGGCTATGGATGTGGCAGCATAGAAAATCAGGAGAAGCACAAAATATACTCTTTTACTCATGTCTGTCATTGTTACTCATAAAAGGTCGGTTCAGTTACCGCTACAAAGGTACAAAATATCGGTGATTTTACACGCTGAAAATTTGTCAGTCCGATGCGTCATTTTCCGGGAAAAGGGGCACTCTGATTTTTTTGGCACAGAATTCGCATAGGGAGTTGTGTCTGATGACAACCATATATTAGAACTAACATCATAATTTTTAAAAATTTTTAATCGATATGAACGTTAAACCATTAGCAGACAGAGTGCTGGTAAAACCGGCAGCTGCAGAAGAGAAAACAGTAGGTGGAATTATTATTCCCGACACAGCCAAGGAAAAACCGTTGAAAGGTGAAGTCATTGCGACAGGAAGTGGCACTAAAGACGAAGAGATGGTCGTAAAAGCCGGCGACAATGTTCTGTATGGCAAATATGCCGGTACGGAGATTGAACTTGACGGTGAAAAGTACTTGATCATGCGTCAATCAGACATCCTGGCAATCCTTTCTTAAGAACAATACAGACTAACCGACCCGGCAATCCCGCATGGGTCTGGCGTCTGAAATCTAAAACATCTAAAAAACGATATACATATGGCTAAAGAAATCAAATTCGAACTGGACGCACGCGACTTGCTCAAGAAAGGCGTGGATTCATTGGCAGATGCAGTTAAAGTAACTTTAGGGCCCAAAGGCCGTAACGTGATACTTGAAAAGAAGTATGGTGCACCGCACATTACCAAGGATGGTGTTACGGTTGCAAAAGAGATAGAACTTGAAGATGCTTACCAGAACATGGGTGCCCAGCTGGTAAAAGAGGTGGCTTCCAAAACTAACGATGACGCCGGTGACGGTACGACGACCGCTACGGTCCTGGCACAATCCATCATTGGTGTTGGCTTGAAGAATGTTACCGCAGGTGCCAACCCTATGGACCTCAAGCGCGGAATCGATAAGGCCGTTGCCAAAGTGGTGGAAAGCCTGAAAAAACAGGCTGTTGAAGTAGGTGATGACCTCAAAAAGATCGAGAATGTAGCCAAAATTTCTGCCAACGGTGATGAAACGATCGGCAAGCTGATTGCGGAAGCCATGCAGAAGGTAAGCAAAGAGGGTGTAATCACGGTTGAAGAGTCCAAAGGTACCGATACATACGTAGATGTAGTTGAAGGTATGCAGTTCGACCGCGGATATATTTCTCCCTACTTTGTGACTGACACTGAAAATATGGAGGTTCAGTTTGAAAATCCGCTGATCCTCATCCACGACAAGAAGATCTCTACTATCAAGGATCTCCTTCCCATTCTCGAAAAGGGTATCCAGACTGGAAAACCGATGTTGATCATTGCAGAGGATATCGACTCGGAAGCATTGACCACTCTGGTGGTAAACCGTCTGCGTGGTTCGTTGAAGATCGCTGCTGTAAAAGCTCCCGGCTTCGGAGACCGTCGCAAAGAGATGCTCGAGGATATTGCCATTTTGACAGGTGGCACTGTGATTTCGGAAGAGAAGGGTCTCACACTCGAACACGCTACGCTCGATATGCTAGGTGGTGCCGAAAAGGTCTCCATCGACAAGGATACGACCACTATCGTTAACGGTAATGGCGACAAGGATGCTATCGCCAACAGAATCGGTCAGATCCGCATGCAGATTGAGAAAACCACTTCGGATTACGACCGCGAAAAATTGCAGGAACGTCTGGCCAAGCTGGCCGGTGGTGTTGCTGTTCTCTACGTGGGTGCTCCTTCGGAAGTGGAAATGAAAGAGAAGAAAGACCGTGTAAACGACGCTCTTTCTGCAACACGTGCAGCTGTTGAAGAGGGAACCGTTCCTGGTGGTGGTGTAGCCTATATCCGTGCCATCGAGGTATTGGAAGGCTTCAAAGGAGATAATGAAGATGAGACCACAGGTATTGAGATCGTTAAACGCGCCATCGAGGAGCCGTTGCGTCAGATTGTCGCCAACGCCGGAAAAGAGGGTGCCGTTGTGGTTCAGAAAGTACGCGAAGGCAAAGGTGATTTCGGTTACAATGCCCGTGCAGACAGGTATGAAAATCTCTATGAGACCGGCGTAATCGATCCCACCAAGGTGGCTCGTGTTGCTCTGGAAAATGCTGCCTCTATCGCTGGCATGTTCCTGACTACCGAGTGCGTGATTGCCGACAAGAAAGAGGAGAATCCTGCACCGCAGATGCCCATGGGCGGCGGAGGAATGATGTAACATATGATGCATCATTGAGAATGCAGCGAGAAATTTGATAAAAGAGGCTGTCTCATAATACAAAATGGGATGGCCTCTTTCCTTTTTCCTCTCTCCCCTCCTAAAAAACCGCTATATAAAGGGTCCATGACACTCTACGACAAAAGAAGAAAAACATTTTATGTAAAACGGTCATAAAAGGGGTGCATCATCTCCATCAAGCTGCGAGCCGCAATCTCATTGTTCTTATCGCATGCTTGCGCCGGAGCAAATGGATGGTCCGAACCGGAAACTCCAAACTTGTGGATAAAACATCTGGTTGTGCTAAAAAGTGTAACAACCAGTAGACAATGAAAATTCCAATATATAATGTGGAGACCATAATTCAGAAGATTACAGGTATAGTTTAGATTTATTCTATTTTATATGACTGGAGATGAAAGTTAATTGATTTATTTAGAGTATTGAACACACTTATTAGGGCTCTTTTTTACAAAAGCGATATTTCTGCCTTTGTCTATTTCAAAAATTATTGCTTTATTTGCAGTTGATAACACAATAAAAGTTAAACATAAGGGATGATGCTGGCCTCAAGTAGGTCAATTACTGAAGGTTGGTTTATGTCTTGAGGATTCACGCACTGGCGAGAAAGGTTATAATGAGTTAACTTGTAAATCAAGCAACATCTCTTATGTCGGTGTATGGTGGATTAAAAACCAGTGTCGGAATCAGGGATAATACTTTCCGACAGATTGCCTTGAAAAATATGTTTTGTTAATGAAGTATAATCTCATGGTCTATAGACTCACAACACTTTACCTCAACTCAGCCAAGCATGTTGTCCTGATACTTCCCTCAGGAAGAACCTGGATACCGGTACCGGCTGGTTAATCGGGGCTGAATCCATTTCATCTTACGATTTCGGCAATGTAGTGTTCTCCCGACATCGCCTTCGGCTCGTCGGGAGAACGGACGGAGGGTTACATCCTGCATTCTACTCCTCGCCTAACGGCGACATCGTAGAACACAGGATTTGCGAGATTACAAGGGATAGTGGATATCCCCCCCCCCGCAACCTCGCAAATCCTCCGTCCGTTATGTGAAATAGTGGCATGTTATTAGGATTTGTTTTGAGAGGATGAAGGGAAAAACATGAATGATGATCTTCCTGAGTTTTGGAGTTTTAACAGATCTAGAGATGAATCTTTAATAAGAACAGAGGATCTTCAATGGCGTGGTCCATTTTCTTGGATAGGATTTGGGCAAAACAATAAACTTCAGCCAACACCAAATGTATCTGGAGTTTATTTATTTACTTTTGAATATAGAGATGGATACATCTTGCGTTCTGTGGGAATTACAAACTCGATGAAAAGGCGGTTTTCTCAACATACTCGCGAATATTTGGAAGGAAATTATACTATTCTTGATGTTGAATATGCAAAAGTTGGCATACGGAAGGAAATATGGCATGGTTGGGGATATGCAAAGAGACATCGGGATGAATTTTTAAAGCATAAGAACTATCAATACTTCGGTAAATATTCAATTAACCAATTAAAATTCAATGATTTACATAACATAGTTTAACATAAAAAAGATGGTTAAGTATCTGATTATCAGTATCTTTATAGCTAATCAAAACCTAATAAAGATGGATAGAACCAGCATACTTAACCAATATAAAGGTATCTGTAGTGATGTTCTTGGTGAACTAACTACGAAGTTAAACAAAAGTTTCAAATCATTCCTTATGGAGACGCTTATTTTGTATCTGGTCATTCCCGGCAGGATTAATTTCCTACAATTGGGGAGATATGGCAAGTCGTGTGAACAGTGATTTCGCCAGAACTTCTCGAAGGATTTTGATTGGCTGGAGTTTAACTTGTCTTTGTCTGATAGGGTATTAACCGGAGATCGCAAGGCAATTGCCATTGATCCCAGTTATATAACCAAATCAGGAAAGAATACCCCTTGGATTGGTTACTTCTGGTCGGGTGCAGCCGGTCAGGCGAAAAGAGGATTGGAAATCCTGGGAGTGGGCCTTATAGACGTCGACAACAAGGATTGCATCAATCTACAGGCCGTTCAGACTCCGGACCGTCAAACCCTGGAGAGTCGTGATGCCAACCTGATTGACTGGTACCTTTTGGTCCTTAAATCGATGCGGGAGAAACTCCATCGGGCAAGCCGTCACGTGGTTGCCGATGCCTACTTCGCAAAGAACAACTTCGTTACGGGTCTGCAAGAGATGAAGTTTGATCTGGTCAGCCGCTTCAGGGATGACGCCGCACTTTATTATCCAACACTGCAGAAACCGACAGGCAAGAAAGGCAGGCCTAAACTCTACGACGGAAAGATTGACATGGCCAACCTGGATACAACCAGAGTGCAAAAGATCAATATTGATAACGGTGATCTCTACACCTTGATAGCCTATTCCAAATCACTTAAACAGATGGTCAGGCTTGTCATCTGGTATTCCAAGGATGGGAAAAATCTCAAACTGTTCTTCTCTACCAATCCTGAGATGAGTGGAAAAGATGTTATAGAATTTTACCGCACCCGTTTTCAGATCGAGTTTTGCTTCAGGGATGCCAAAGGCTTCACAGGACTGATGCAATCGCAGGCAAGGGACGTAGCAAAGCTATCGTTCAACTTTAATGCATCTCTTACCTCGGTCAACCTGGCAAAGGTGCTGGCAAGGGAAAGAGGTATTCCTTTTTCGATGGCATCATGTAAAACGATGATACACAACGCCTACCTGCTTGAACGATTTATTTGCGTGTCCGGTATTAAACCGAACAGAAGATTAAATGATAAACTTGTCAAGGAACTCATTGAGTTTGCAGCAAGTGCTGCTTGACTCCAAACTATATTTTTAACGAACTATTGGTAAAAAGGAGGACCGCCTATGAAAACATAAACTTTGTCACGGATTGCAGCGCCGTAGCGGAAAACTCTTTTGACCGCACGACAACCAGGTACTCATTATATAAATAAATCTAATAACAATGTAAAAGTATGAAGAATAAATCTATCGACCAGAAAGTAGGTCTATTACCTACTGTTATGAGATTGACACTCTTGCTGCTGTTTGTGGTCACTTTTCAACTGCACGCCATTGGGGAGGGATCCGGTTACTATTTACCTGAAGAGAATCACACCAGATAGCTGCAGCAGAGACCTTGCAGCAGCAGAAAAAGAGCATCACCGGAACGGTGGTGGATGCTACAGGGATGCCCATTATCGGGGCAAACATCGTCGAAGTTGGAACTACCAACGGAACTGTTACCGACGTAGATGGCAAATTCTCGCTGAGCGTAAGTCCCAATGCAACCATCCATATCTCCTATATCGGATATCTGGATCAAAACATTGATGTTGCAGGACAATCTGCATTCAATATTACCCTGGCTGAAGATAGCAGGACTTTGGATGAACTTGTTGTAGTGGGTTATGGTTTCGCCCGTAAGGGAGATCTCACGGGGTCCGTCTCCAGCATAAAAGGCGCCGACCTGATCAACCGTTCAACCCAATTGTTGTCCAACGCCTTGCAGGGCCAGGTGGCCGGTGTACAGGTCACCCGCAACAACGGCGGTCCCGGATCATCTGCAACTGTCCGTGTACGAGGAGTAACCACACTCTCCAATAATGATCCTCTGGTCATTGTGGATGGTGTTCCATCATCATTGAATGATGTAGTGGCATCAGACGTGGAGACCATGACCGTATTGAAAGATGCGGCATCGGCAGCCATTTACGGTTCACGCGCCGCAGCAGGTGTTATCCTTATAACGACCAAGCGGGCAAAGGAGGGGCAGTTCTCCTTCGACTATAACTACGAGTATGCCATCGACCGGCCCACAGCAAGACCCACCAACGGTGATGTCATCGACTGGATGAATGTACAGAATGAGGTGAAGTGGAATGACGGAGCTTCCAATCCCTATTCCCAATATTCGGAGGAGACCATCGCAACCTGGCTGGAGAACCATGCCAAGGATCCCTACCGCTATCCAAACACCAACTGGGTGGACCTGTTGCTGAAGAAGAGCTCATCTCACGAGCAGCATATGTTGAGCATTACAGGGGGAACAGACAAGCTCCGCACAAAGTCCACCTTTAACTACCAGAAAGGTGACGGTTATTATGAGAACAGGTCATATGAACGGATTGCAGGCCGTATCAACAACGACTATCTGATATCGGAATGGATCCGCGCGAACATAGATCTCGACTTCTCGAAGTCCAATTCGATCAATCCGGCAGAGGTGAATCCCATGTACTGGGCCTATCTGGCTGCACCATACTACGCCCCTTTCCTGGAGGATGGAAGATATGCCGACTCAAAAGATGGAGCCAACGGGTTGGCAGGTCTGCAAAAAGGAGGAATAAACAAGACCAACTATTACAAATTCGGAGGTAAGGCACAGATCGACATCATTCCATTTAAGGGGTTGACACTCAGTGCTATCTATTCTCCACGGTTTGCCTTTACCAGAGGCAAGAAATTTTCAAAAGCGGTTCCCGTCTACTATCCAAACGGAAGTATGACCTACATGCAGTCACACCGAACAACCTACCTGCAGGAGACTCGAAACGACAATAACAGCCAGACCTATCAGTTCTATGGTAACTACCAGAATATCTGGGGTGATCACTCTATCAATGCGATGGTCGGTTACGAAGGTTATCTCTACCGATGGGAAAACCTGGGAGCATCACGCACCAACTACCTGCTCGACTCCTATCCCTATCTCAACATCGGACCTGAAGATTACCAATACAACAGCGGCGGTGCCGGACATAATGCGTACGAATCGGTATTCAGCCGCCTGATGTACTCATACAAGAGTAAATACATGATCCAGGGCAATGTGCGGTCTGACGGCTCCTCCCGTTTTTCGAAGGAGAATCGCTGGGGTACATTCTACTCCATGTCTGTCGGTTGGGTGATGTCGGAAGAGTCATGGTTCAGAAAAAGCCTGATCGACTACATGAAGCTGCGCGGATCCATCGGTCAACTCGGCAACGAGCGGATCGGTTCTGAATTTCCCTATCAGGCAGCCATCACCTTTGGCAACAGCAATATGTACGACAAGTCCTCCCAGACGGTAACCGCCTTGCAGAATGCAGCCCAGGTATACTATGCGTTCAAGGATATCACCTGGGAAACCACAACCACCTATGGCGTAGGACTAGATCTGGCTATGCTGAGAAACCGGTTGCGTTTCACCGGGGACTGGTACTACAAAATGACCGAAGACATGCTCCTGACCCTTGGCTTCCCCTCCTACGCCGGATTCTCCGCTCCGCAACAGAATGCCGGGGACATGTACACCAAAGGTTGGGATGTTGAACTTGGTTGGTCTGACACTGTCGGAGATTTATGGTACAACGTTTCCGCCAACCTTTCCGATTATCGCTCCATCATGGGTTATCTGGGAGATCGCAGAACCATCAGTGGTAACTATATCACCGAGAAGGGATCCTATTATAACGAGTGGTACATGTACAAGACCGACGGTCTCTTCATTACCGACGCCGATCTTTTTGATGAAAGCGGCAAGAAATATCCCACTCTTACTCCGAACGACAAGGCCGGCAACATCAAATATGTCGATGTCAGTGGAGATGGAGTAATCAATGCCGATGACAAGGTGCGTCTAGGCAATTCAATGCCTGAACTGCTCTATGGCGGTAATGTTTCGCTTGGGTGGAAGAGTTTCGACTTCGGGCTTTCTTTCCAAGGCATCGGCCATCAAAGAGTGCTGTTCAACTCGGCATGGATACAGCCCCTCAAGGAGCAGTGGGGTGCCGTTCCCTCCCTGCTGTTGGGCAATTACTGGAGTCAACACAACACGGAGGAGCAGAACCGGGCAGCCAAGTATCCCCGACTGACCTATACCAACACTACCAATACCTATACGGGATCAGATTACTGGCTCTTTAACGGTGCATACTTCAGGGTGAAGAATATTACATTCGGCTATACACTTCCCAAGGAGCTGCTGAGCAATGTAAAAATCAAGGAGACGCGGATATACTTAAACATCAATGATTTGCCTGCTATTAGCAACTTCCCCGAAGGGTGGGATCCTGAAGTTGGCACTTCATCGGAGTTTATTTCAACATCGTACGTGTTGGGAATTAATGTCAAATTCTAAAGATTCAATCAGATGAAAAAAAATTATTTCATAATCAGCATACTGTCGGCATTCCTCTTCAACTCCTGTATCGATCTCAATCTGAATCCGCTGTCGGAAGGTTCGAGTGAAAACTGGTACAGTACGAAACAAGAAATTGAGATGTCGGTGAACGATTTTTACCGGACAGCCTTTTTCCCTATCGATGACATGACCTGGGGAGATGACGTGGTAGCCCGAAACACCACTTCGATGGTGCAAAACGGAACAATGACAGCTGAAAACGGCACAATTGCTACCCGGTGGGAGAACTACTACAAAGGTATTGCCCGTGCATTGCGGCTCTTGAACAATATGGAGAATGCACGTTCATTGGGCGTGACCGAAGCCGACGTCAGACAATATGAGGGAGAGGCATATTTTTACCTGGGTTATGCCTACGGCATGCTGGCCTTCCATTGGGGGGATGTCATCCTCGACAAGGTGGGCATGACACTTGAGGAGGCCTATTCGATCAAACGGTCGCCCAAGGCAGAGGTGCTGGCCTACAGCTACGAGTGTTTTGACAATGCTGCCGAGCGGTTGCCTGTCAGTTATCCGGGGGTACAACGGGCAACAAAGGGAGCTGCACTGGCATTCAAGGCCCGGGTAGCCCTTTGGAACGAGGATTATGAAACCGTGGCAGCGGCTGCAAAAGCGTGTATCGATCTAGATGTTTACAAATTGCACAATAACTACCGCGACCTCTTCATTGCCTCCTGGTCGGATGAATGGATATTTTTCTTCCGGGGCGATGTGACCCTGAAAACCTACTACTGGGCTGCTGCCGATGTACTCAATTGCATCAGCCGCCTTGCCGGGGGATGGGGAGGCCAAAAGGCTCCCTCCTACGAGCTGCTCTGTGCATACCCCTGTATCGACGGCAAACCGATTGACGAGTCACCACTCTATAATCCGAAGGATTTCTTCGAAAATCGCGACCCCCGACTGGCGATGACCATCGTTCCCTTTGCTACGGCCTACAACAAGAGTGTGCTCGACAACACCTATGATCCCAGGGACTATGTATGGTTGGGATATGAATATTCGCCATCACCCATACGGACAACGGTTTACCGTGCTTCTGACGGTGCCCAGGTCGGCAATACGGATTCCAAGGCACGTGCTGAACATGCATCGTACAATGGTCTTCTGTTCAAAAAGTATATCGATGACTCTTTCCTGGAGAATGGTAGAAACGGGGCTCCCACCACATACCCCTACCTACGTTACGGAGATGTGCTGCTGATGTATGCCGAGGCGATGATCGAACTCAACAGATGTACCCAGGATGTGTTGGACATGACACTCAACAAGATCCGTGAAAGAGCCTATGCCGGTACCGGAATCGAGTATCCCCGTGTCATGATGGCCCCGCAAAGCGAGCTCCGTACGGTTCTCCGTACAGAACGTTTTATTGAACTTGCCTGGGAGGGACATCGTTATGCAGATCTGATCCGTTGGAGACTGGCTGAACAGGTATACAATCGGCCCAGTTATTTCCTGCACCGCGCATGGTCAGGCTCTGCATCGTGGGATGGCAACGAATCGAGTGTCTCTCAGGAATACCGTCAACTCATCCGGAATTGGGAAGAGGGAAATTTCCCCATTGGAGGAATTCCGGAAATTGATGAGAATGGGATTGCCGATCTCAGCCCCATGGTCAGCAAAGGGTACATTGTTGTAGCCAGCGAGCGGAAATTTGATGCTAAACGTGATTATCTCTGGCCCGTACCCAGCGGTGACCTGATGGTCAATGACAACCTTGATCAGAATCCCAATTGGTAAACATTCCGAACGGATGGCATAACGGTAAAGTTGAGCAGCCTGTAGTTAATGGCTACAGGTTGCTGCAACTATTTCCACTCATCCCTGGTCGGAATTCTACCCATTGCCAGCACTGATATCTGTTTAATATTGAAATATATGAAAATGAGAAATATCTACTGTTTACTGGTTATTGGCATTCTGTTGTCAACCCATTCATGCACTACTCCTCAAAAATCGGGCAGTGGCGATCTTCGCCACGTCAGCGGCATCTATCCCCATCTGGCTTACTACAACAACGAGGGGGAGTGCGGAACCGGAGCCGTTGTCCCGTGGGCCGACAGGTTGTGGGTCATCACATATGGGCCCCACCTCCCTTTGGGCTCATCCGACAAACTTTATGAAATAACTCCGGACCTGCAACAGATCATCCGTCCTGAAAGCGTTGGCGGGACACCTGCAAACCGCATGATTCACAAGGAGAGCAATCAACTTTTCATCGGCCCATATGCCATCGATGCCGACCGGAATGTCAGGGTCATTCCTTACCAGGACATGCCCGGACGCCATACGGGCAATGCCCGTCATCTCTTCGACCCTGCTGGAAAAATCTACTATGGAACCATGGAGGAGGGATTCTACGAGGTTGATGTCAATACTCTCGAGCCCACCATGCTTTATGAGGATGGAAATGTGAATAGGAAGCCGGGAGAGATGGCACAGGAGGCTGCCCTTCTGCCAGGTGCTCATGGCAAGGGATTGTACTCCGGGCAGGGAGTGATGGTATACTCCAACAACGGAGAGACCGGGCAGGCGGCGCTTACCCAATTTGATATCGAATCTGGAGGCCTTTTTGAATGGAACGGTAGCGAGTGGAAGCTGATCCGGCGCAACCAGTTTGTAGAGGTTACCGGTCCTGGAGGAATATATGGTAATCCAAACCCTGCAACCGACCCGATTTGGGCAACCGGATGGGATCATAAATCGATACTGGTAGCAGTAAGGGATCCTGAAACCGGATGGAGTTACTTCAGGTTGCCGAAAGCCAGCCACAGTTACGACGGGGCCCACGGATGGAATACCGAGTGGCCCAGAATCAGGAATATAGGTACTGAAGAGAATCCCGATTACCTGATGACCATGCACGGGATGTTCTGGCGTTTCCCAAAAACTTTCACAGCCCGCCACTCTTCCGGTATCCGTCCCCGCTCGGCCTACCTGAAAGTGATTGGAGATTTTGCCAGATGGAACGACCGGCTGGTCTTCGGGTGTGACGATTCGGCCAATAAGGAGTTCCTGAATAAACGCAGGCAGAAAGGAGATATTGAAGGTCCCGGCCAGTCCAACTCCAACTTGTGGTTTACCTCCCTCGATAAACCGGACCAGCTGGGACCACCGACAGCTTCAGGCGCTGTCTGGTTGAATGAGGAGGTCGAGGCCGGAGACTATTCCGAACCCTTCCTTTTTGCCGGCTGGCCAAACCGAAGCGCGTGGATCCAGAATGGCGGGAAGGGCGATGTGGAGTTTCTCTTCGAGATTGACAAGGAGGGAACCCGGAACTGGAGCCGGTTGAAAGCTCTCTCCCTGGCTCCCGGAGAGAGTGCATTTATAGAATTTGATCGTGAAGAGCAGGGCGAATGGATCAGGGTCAAGGCCAGCGCTCCATCTGTTGCCACCATCAGTTTCAACTATTCCGGAGATGAGAAGCGTCCGGTCTCTCCCTCCTCCATCTTTAAGGGGATTGCGAGGGTCGGTCAGAATCAGGCGATGGGAGGCCTCCTCTATGGTCTGGGACAGGATCGGCGTGCCCTAGGGGTGTCGGCAGTCACTTTCAGCGATGGGAAGATGTCCGATGCAGGATATTACGAACTGGACAGCCAGTTGAATTTGACAAGAAAGGAGGACGAGGAGACCCACCTCTTCATCAGGGAGAGATTTGCCATCCCCGAGAATGTGATTGAGGTGGAAGAGTCATCGGTTCTGATTGTTGACGACCGGGGACGCAGGTGGAGATTGCCGCTGGGGGCAGCTCACTACAAAGAGCTTGTCGATAACGCACAGATGCGCATCTGTCGCGAGGTGGCCACTGAGAGGGATCTCTTCCATGCCTGCGGCACATTCTATGAACTGCCGGCCGAAAATGCAGATGGTTTTGCCAAGATCAGACCCGTCGCATCACACAACTTCAGGATTCATGATTACGCCTCGTACCGCGGCTTGCTGGTGATGACAGGGATCGATCCCAAGGCAAGGGCCGGCGATCATATCATCCGGTCGGACGATGGAAAGGCTGCCGTATGGGTAGGAGTGATTGACGACCTGTGGCAACTGGGTAAACCGGTAGGCGAGGGTGGCCCATGGAAAAACAGCCAGGTGAGGGAGGGTGAATTCTCAGACCCATACCTGATTGGATTTTACGATGAGAGAAAGTTGGAGATCTCTCACGATGCCGATGAAACGGTAATATTCTCCATTGAAGTGGAACCCGTTGGACACGGTCCATGGATGCTTTTCCAGAAGGTTGCCGTCAAACCGGGTGAGACCTTCAGGTATCATTTCCCCGATAATTTTCAAGCCCGTTGGATCCGTTTTTCTGCGGACAGGGAGTGTAGAGCCACAACTTGGCTGACGTATAGATAATCTGAAAATAGAGGATAGCCGTCTCCAAACATAGATTGCAAATGAAGTATAATATTTTGAATATCAGGATTTTGTTTTTGTTGCTCCTCTGTTCCAGATTCATATCTTATGGCCAGCAGATTTTTATTGAGGCTGAAAATTTTGACGACAGAGGAGGCTGGGTGGTGGATCAACAAAGTATCGATATAATTGGGTCCTCCTATTTGATGGCTCATGGATTGGGTGTGCCTGTCCAGGATGCAACAACCACCGTCCAGATTCCACAAAACGGAAACTACAGGGTCTGGGTGAGGACCAGAAATTGGGCTGCGCCATGGGCACCTGCAGCAGATCCTCCGGGGAAATTCATGCTATTGTTTGACGGCAAGCCCTTGCCAACCCTGTTTGGAACTGAAGGTGCCGACTGGCATTGGCAGGATGGAGGGGCCGTCTCCCTCGGAAAGGGAGAGCTGAGGCTCTCGTTACACGACATGACCGGATTCAACGGAAGGTGTGATGCCATTCTACTCACCACCGATCATCGACTTTCCCCTCCAAACGACAACCGAAATCTGGCCAGTTTCAGAAGGAGGGCTCTCGACCAGAAAAAAACCCATTTTGCCGGCAAATATGAGCTGGTAGTTGTCGGCGGTGGAATTGCCGGAATCACTACAGCCATCACTGCTGCAAGAATGGGCGTAAAGGTGGCCCTGATCCAGAACCGTCCGGTATTGGGTGGAAACAACAGTTCGGAGATCAGGGTCGGCCTTTCCGGACTTATCTTTAAACCCCCTTATGCCAATCTGGGAAAAGTGGTTGACGAGATAGGCCCGATTGGCCACTGGACGCTTTATGAGGCGAACCAGGATCCCGAAGCTGAACGGAGCAGACGCATTTTTGAGATCATTGAGAAGCATCCGGAGAAGAGACAGCATAACGCAGGTCCCAAGAGTAACTACGAAGATGAGAAGAAGATTGAGGCTGTAAAGAGGGAGAAAAATATCGAGCTCTTTCTCAACATGCACGTTTTCGATCTCCAAAAAAGGGGCGACAGGATTACTGCTGTCATCGGCAAGGATATCATCAGCGGAAAAGAGTCCATCTTCGAAGGGGAACTTTTTGCAGACTGTACCGGAGATGCCAATCTGGGTTTCCTCGCAGGTGCCGACTTTAGAATGGGACGTGAAAGCAAGGCAGAAACCGGGGAAAGGAGCGCACCTGAAAAGGGCGACAAGCTGGTGATGGGGACATCTGTTCAATGGTATTCGGGTGAACTGTCTGAACCATCCTCCTTTCCATTGACACCTTGGGCGATACAGTTTACTGAAAAGACCTGTCAAAAGATAACCCGTGGCGATTGGGACTGGGAAACAGGGCTCCGTTCCGATCAGATCATGGAGATCGAGCGAATCCGCGATCATGCGCTGAGGGCAGTCTTTGGAAATTGGTCCTATCTGAAGAACTTCAGTCAGGAGAAGGAGCGGTTCTCACATCGTAAACTGTTGTGGGTAGCCTATATTGGCGGAAAAAGAGAGTCGAGGAGATTGCTGGGCGACCTCATCCTGACGGAACAGGACATCTTGAACAGCATACCCTATGAAGATGCCACTTTTACCACGACCTGGCCCATAGA
This sequence comes from Petrimonas mucosa, assembly GCF_900095795.1. Classification (NCBI taxonomy): domain Bacteria; kingdom Pseudomonadati; phylum Bacteroidota; class Bacteroidia; order Bacteroidales; family Dysgonomonadaceae; genus Petrimonas; species Petrimonas mucosa. The sequence continues at coordinate 2,386,368 of NZ_LT608328.1, read as the reverse complement.
TCTCCATTACCCCAAAGCAATTGAGGGACTGGAGAATGAGGAACCTTTCATCTCCGTAGCGGTCTCACAAAATATCACACCTTATGCCGTCCCGTTCAGGACCCTTTATTCGAGAAATATTGAAAATCTCTTCATGGCTGGCAGAAACATCAGCGTCACACATGCGGCTTTGGGTTCCGTAAGGGTGATGCGGACAGGCGGCATGATGGGCGAGGTGGTAGGAATGGCTGCCGCATTGGCTGTAAAACATAAGACAACTCCCCGAAATATCTATAGATATCATCTGAAAGAGTTAAAAGTGTTAATGGAGAGAGGTGTTCCTGGCAGGGAATAGGATTTTTGTATATATTTAAACCGAAAAATAGCAGAAATATGAGAAAATTTGTCGCAATTGCTCTTGTCTTATTGATTGTCCAGTGGGTAGCCGCCAAGAATTCTCCCTCTCTTTTTATCGAGGCGGAGAGTTTCCAGAACAAGGGCGGATGGGTGGTAGACCAGCAATTCATGGACCTGATGGGGTCTCCCTACCTGATGGCACACGGTCTGGGAACTCCGGTGGCGGATGCAACCACAACGGTGGATCTCCCGAAAACCGGCAGATATACCCTGTTTGTCAGGACCTACAACTGGACCTCGCCTTGGACCGAAAAGGAGGGTCCAGGCAAATTCCAGGTGTCGATAGATGGGAAGATTCTGAATAACAAGGTTCTGGGCGCAACGGGAAACAGATGGGAGTGGCAGGAGGTTGGAAAAATCGATATAGGCACACGTAGGGTAACCGTCGGACTGCATGATCTGACCGGCTTTAACGGCCGTTGCGATGCCATCTACTTTACAATGGATGACGAGGATTTCCCTCCCGATGAGCTGGATGCCCTGACCGCTTTCAGGAGAGAGAAGCTGGGATTGCCCGAAACAGTCCCCAGTGCGGGAAATTTTGATCTCGTAGTGGTGGGTGGAGGTGTTGCTGGAACCACTGCGGCACTTACCGCTGCCCGGCTAGGACTCAAGGTTGCCCTCATCCAGGACCGGCCGGTACTGGGAGGCAATAACAGTTCGGAGGTGAGGGTACACCTCGGCGGCAGGATCAACCTCGACCCATATCCCAAGCTGGGAGACGTGGTCAATGAGATTGCACCTCTTAGGGGAGGCAATGCCCAACCTGGAGATTACTATGAAGACGAGAAGAAACTGGAGATGGTCAACGCCGAGGAAAATATCAGCCTCTTCCTCAATTACAGGGCATTCAGTGTCGAGAAAGAGGGGAATGCCATCAAGACAGTGGTAGCCAGGCATATCGAGACGGCCGAAGAGTTGAGCTTTTCTGCCCCACTTTTTGCGGATTGCACCGGAGATGGGACTGTTGGTTATCTGGCCGGAGCAGACTTTGCCATGGGACGTGAAAGTAAGGCCGATTTTAATGAACCGACTGCACCGGAGCAGCCCGACAAGATGACCATGGGTGCATCGGTTCAATGGTACTCCAAGGAGGGGGAAAAGCATTGCGATTTCCCGGAGTTCGAATATGGCATAGAGTTCAACGACTCCAATGTCCAGAATGTGACCATGGGCGAATGGACCTGGGAAACCGGCATGAACTATGACCAGATCTTCGAATTTGAACGGATCCGTGACTATGGTATGCTGGTGGTATACTCCAATTGGTCCTATCTGAAAAACAGGAGTTCATTCAGGGAAGCCTACAGGAACAGATATCTGGAGTGGGTGGCATACATCGCCGGTAAAAGGGAGTCACGCCGATTGATTGGCGATGTCATATTGAAAGAACAGGATATTACCGATTTTGTAATTTACCCCGACGCCTCGGCGCCGACCAGCTGGACCATCGATCTGCACTATCCCGATCCGGAAAATTCGGAACATTTTCCCGAAGCGGAGTTCAAATCGATTGCGGTACACAAGGCGATCCATCCATATCCTATTCCTTATCGCTGTCTCTATTCGCGGAACGTGGACAACCTTTTCATGGCCGGCAGAAACATCAGCGTCACACACGTCGCATTGGGGACGGTGAGGGTGATGCGTACAACTGGTATGATGGGCGAGGTGGTTGGAATGGCGGCTTCGGTAGCCCGGAAAAATGATACCACCCCTCGTGGTGTCTACCTGAACCATCTGGAGAGTTTAAAACGGCTTATGACGAAAGGTGCGGGGAAATATAACATAGAAAACCTCCAGAATTATAATCTGGGCGGGACGTTGGGTCCGAAAAAAACAAACATACAGATTCCGCCTTATGACAAAGAGTAGCCGGACAATACTCATCGTTGTTGCTTTTCTGTTTATCTGCGGATTTCTCCTCCCTCCGGGTAATCCGTCAGGGACAGCTTTTCCTTCAAAGGATTTTCTCCATATGAAGGGAACAGTTGTTACCCATATAGTGGAGAATTCAACCGATACGTTTTCTGAAAACCGGATCCTGGAGCTGCAGGATGATGATGGCATGACTCTCTGGTTTGGGCGCTATTTCTATAAGGATATCTGTGTTACAGGTATATGCCGGATGGTCAAATTGTGGATATTCTGGGACTGTGCAGGAAACTATCTGGGGATACAGCTGGATGAGAAGGATCCGTTGACAAAATCGGATCATACCCCGTTTGAACCGGAGGATTATATCCGGCTGGACCAGATCTTGGCCGATACGCTCTCCATCTTGAAGAGTCTCCGCTATGAGGATCTTGTTACCGATGAAATTACCCAGCCGGAGCTGGACGACAACCGGAATTTGATGGCACTTTTTGAGGTGGACGGCTATTCAAGTGCCACCTCGCCAACATTGAAGGAGTATGTAGTCAAAGATGCTGTCTACACCTGTTACACCTTGTGGCACACGGTGTATGGTGAAACAAGGGCACACATTGACGATATCCTGGAATCGAGGATTGATGCTGCATATGTGAAACAGCTGCTGATGAAGGAGAGTGAAAATCACAAGATCTTTGCACTGGATATTATCCGGAGAGAGAACTCGTTTCTATCTGAATGTGATTTCATGGTGCTCCCCCTGGTAGGGTCGCTCGACAGGAACATCTCGGAGAAGGCACTGTTGGCCATAACTCCTCAATATCTGAGTAGCCCGGAGAAGCAGCTTCAATTTGTCAATCTGATGGATCATGCCTTGCCGGAGATAAAATATGAGATCATCTACAAAATGCAGCTGGTTGACAAGGTGTCGACAGCTGCGGTTGCTCTCCTGTTAGACAAGTTTATGAGCGGGAAGATCAGTTCAGGCGGATTGAATCAGATTTTCAAGATTATCTCCAAACAGGAGCTATTGAATAAGGGGATTGTGAACAACAGAGAGATTGAGTCGAGGCTGACTCAATTGTCAAACCACCCCGATGCCTATACGGCCAACCTCACCCGGAACTTCATGAAAAGTATCAGATGACTTGCTCCATTTTGTAACACTGTTTCATGCCGACTCGATAATCAAGATATTCAAATTGAGTGATTCCGGGTTAAAATAAGAATCCACGACCAATGCGGCCGTGGATTTTTGTAAAATATTGAACCGTAAAGTCCATTACGCTTTTCCTGCGCTACCGAGTACCTTTTCGGTCTTGTGCATGTAGAGTTTCTTCAACTCTTCGCGGGCCGGACCCAGATATTTGCGCGGGTCGAATTCGGCCGGACTGTTGGTGAACACTTGACGTACGGCAGCAGTCATTGCCAGACGGCCATCGGAGTCGATATTGATCTTGCAGACAGCCGATTTGGCAGCTTCACGCAACCACTCTTCAGGAATACCGATCGAATCTTTCAGCTTGCCACCGTTCTGGTTGATGATCTCCACATACTCCTGCGGAACCGATGAAGATCCGTGCAATACGATGGGGAATCCGGGGATCCGTTTTTCGATCTCTTTCAGGATGTCGAAACGCAACATCGGAGGAATCAGCTTGCCGTTCTCGTCACGGGTGCACTGGTCGGGCGTGAACTTGAAAGCACCGTGCGATGTTCCGATAGAGATGGCCAACGAATCAACACCGGTACGGGTGACAAAGTCAACCACTTCATCCGGTTCGGTGTAGGTGTGGTGTTCAGCCTGTACATCATCCTCGATGCCAGCCAGAACGCCCAGCTCGCCTTCTACAGTCACGTCGTATTGATGTGCAAAATCAACCACTTTTTTGGTCAATGCGATATTTTCTTCGTAGGGGAGGTGCGAACCATCGATCATCACTGAAGAGAAACCGCTTTCGATACAGTCCTTGCACAACTCAAAGCTGTCGCCATGATCTAGGTGGAGTACAATGGGTATCTCATATCCCAGTTCTTTAGCATATTGAACGGCACCTTGAGCCATGTACCGCAGCAGGGTCTGATTGGCATACTTGCGTGCACCGCTGGAGACCTGCAAGATTACGGGCGATTTAGTTGCCACGCAAGCAGAAATAATTGCCTGTAACTGTTCCATGTTATTGAAATTGAAAGCAGGAATAGCATAACCGCCTTCAATAGCCTTTTTGAACAATTCTTTTGAGTTTACCAAACCCAACTCTTTGTAACTTACCATATTCTTGTAATTTAAAAATTAATGTATTTCATTCCCAAAACAGGATGCAAAAATAGCATTTATTCCGTATAATCGGAAATTTTTTCTCATAAGAGAATGTAAAAGGATTGGTATATCTGGAATTATCCCCGATATTTTATTGAAACCTGTCGTTGTGTTATTTTTTTTCTCTATTTTTGCAATCAACTTTTGAATGACCTTTACAAAGTGAAACTTACAAAAAATCAGCACACTAATATTATTTGAACAATATAACAACAAATCAATTATGATCGTAGGGATTCCCAAGGAAATTATGCCGGGAGAGGCGCGAGTGGCTGCAACTCCCGAAACCGTGAAAAAATTTATTCTGGACGGCATGACTGTGCTGGTAGAGGCAGGTGCCGGAGTTAAGTCGCACTATTACGACGAACAGTATAGTGAGGCCGGTGCAGAAATGGTTGACGACGTGAGCCGCCTTTTTGAAAGAGCCGACTTGATTCTCAAAGTGAAAGAACCTCTTTTCAACGAAAATGTGGGAAAACACGAAGTGGAGATGATGCATCCGGGCCAGTACCTGATTACATTCATCCATCCCGCATCTCCTGTAAATCACAACATGGTAAAACAGCTTGCGGCACGGGGAGTGACCGGTCTGACACTCGACAGTATTCCCCGTATTTCGCGCGCACAAAATATGGATGCCCTTACCTCCATGAGTACCTGTGCAGGTTACAAGGGTATCATCATGGCGGCTGATGACCTGTTGGTATTCATGCCGCAGATGTTTACTGCAGTGGGAATGCTCAAGCCGGCCAACGTGCTGGTTATCGGTGCCGGTGTGGCCGGATTGCAGGCATTGGCAACCGCAAAACGGTTGGGAGCGGTTACCTATGCCATGGATATACGTCCCGCTGCCAACGAACAGGCCAAAAGCCTTGGAGCCAGGATTATCGAAACCGGTGTGCCGGAAGAGCTTGCGGTGGGTCAGGGCGGATATGCCCAGAAACTTCCCGAAGAGTGGCTGGCAAAAGAGCGCGAGGTATTGGCCGGAGTGCTGAAAGATATGGATATCGTCTTCTGCAGTGCATTGATCCCGGGAAAAGTGGCACCGATATTGATTACCGATAAGATGGTGGAATCGATGAAGAACGGTGCGGTGATTGTGGATATCTCCATCGACCAGGGTGGAAACTGCGAAGTTACTCCTGCCGGAAAGAAAGAGATTATCCATAACGTGATGGTTCAGGGAATCAAGAATATTCCCGGATTGATACCCACCAGCTCCACCTGGATGTTCTCTCAAAACGTCTACAACCTGGTGAAATATCTGTCGAAAGATGGAAAGATTGAACTCAACATGAACGATGAGATCGTACGCTCGATCCTGGTGACACATCAGGGCGAGATCGTGCATGAGGGAACGAAAGAAGCAATGGGAATATAGTTTGAAGAGATGAATCCGGTATTGTTGATATTGATTTTTGCAGTTGCTACAGGCGTTGGTTACATGATCATCAGAAACGTGCCAAGCCTGTTGCACACTCCGCTGATGTCGGGGATGAATGCCCTGTCGGGCATAACTCTCCTGGGAGCGGTCGCGGCAGTAGGGTTGTCAGTGGCTGCCATCAGGCAGCAGGATCTGTTGTTGGGACAGATATTGGGTGGGTTGGCCATCATTGCCGCAACTTTGAATGTTGTTGGCGGTTTCGGTGTCACACACCGGATGCTGAAGATGTTCGACAAGAAAAAGAGGGAGGGTAAAGAGTCATGACACCAACCCTGTATTATCTTCTCTGCGCGGTGCTTTCCGTTGCCGTCTTGTTGGGAATCTCCATGATGAGCCGGGTAAAGACCGCCGTACGGGGAAATCTCCTCAGTGCGGTCAGCCTATTTGCGGGGATAGCCGTTACGCTGATCTACAACGGAATTGCCTCGGTATGGAACATCTATCTCTACATGGTGGTAGGGGTTGTTATCGGAAGTGCACTGGCCATCCGGGTAAAAATGATCGAGATGCCGCAAATGGTGGCACTGCTGAATGGAGTAGGAGGGTTGGCCTCGGCCCTGGTGGGAATCCTTACACTGTTGGGCGTGGGACACTCCACCGTCGATTACCCGCTCTTTACCAATGTCACTGCTATCCTGGCGGTGGAGGTGGGGGTGATCACCCTTGTCGGAAGCCTGGTAGCTGCCGGAAAGCTGCATAAGTTGCTTCCTCAGCGTCCGGTCATCTGGAGGAGTCACGCCGCCGTTTTGAACTTCTGCCTGATTCTGCTTACGCTTGCCGTTCTCCATGCTGCTTTTGCAGGTGAATTCCTCGGGCTTTCCGCCGATATTTCGCTGATCCTGTTGATCGGTGTCGCGGTCAGTGCACTTTTCGGCTACGCCTTCTCCATTCGCGTTGGAGGAGCCGACATGCCCATTACCATCTCGTTGCTCAATTCGTTGAGCGGAGTGGCCGGAGCCATTGCCGGCATGGCGATCAGCGATATCCTGCTGGTCTCGGTGGGAGGAATTGTTGGGGCATCGGGGCTCTTTCTGACGCAGATTATGTGTCGTTCGATGAACCGGAGCCTGATCGATATATTGACCGGAAAGACATCCGTTTCAGGGAAACCGGCAACCGTGTCACAGCCTGTGGTTGAGAAGTCACAGCCTGTGGCGAAGGGAGTGGAAGCCGGGCGAACTTCGTCGGGAGAAATTCTGCGGTCTGCCCGCTCGGTGATCATTGTTCCCGGTTACGGCATGGCGCTGGCACAAGCACAACATCTGGTCCGCCAGCTGGCCGACAAGCTCGAGTCGAACGGTGCCCGGGTGCGTTATGCCATCCACCCCGTTGCCGGACGCATGCCCGGTCATATGAACGTGCTGCTTGCCGAGGCCGACGTGCCCTATGAGCAACTCTACGAGATGGATGCCATCAACGGCGACTTCAAGGATAGCGACGCCGTCATCGTGATTGGTGCCAACGACGTGCTCAATCCTGCAGCCCGCGACGCAGTTGGTACGCCCATCTACGGGATGCCGGTGCTGAATGTCGACGAGGCGAAGGAGATCTTCATCTGCAATTTCGACCTGAGTCCCGGCTATGCTGGCGTGGAGAATCCGCTCTACACCAGAAAAAGCGGTGTTCACCTGATGCTGGGCGACGCCAAGGAGTCGCTCACCCGACTTCTCGATGAACTGGAGAAGACAGACTCTCCCGTATCGTCGCCGGTTGATCAGCCTGATGCTGCCTCTTCCGAAATTCTGCGGTCTGCCCGCTCGGTGATCATTGTTCCCGGTTACGGCATGGCGCTGGCACAAGCACAACATCTGGTCCGCCAGCTGGCCGACAAGCTCGAGTCGAACGGTGCCCGGGTGCGTTATGCCATCCACCCCGTTGCCGGACGCATGCCCGGTCATATGAACGTGCTGCTTGCCGAGGCCGACGTGCCCTATGAGCAACTCTACGAGATGGATGCCATCAACGGCGACTTCAAGGATAGCGACGCCGTCATCGTGATCGGTGCCAACGACGTGCTCAATCCTGCAGCCCGCGACGCAGTTGGTACGCCCATCTACGGGATGCCGGTGCTGAATGTCGACGAGGCGAAGGAGATCTTCATCTGCAATTTCGACCTGAGTCCCGGCTATGCTGGCGTAGAGAATCCGCTCTACACCAGAAAAAGCGGAGTTCACCTGATGCTGGGCGACGCCAAGGAGTCGCTCTCGGAGATGTTAGGCTGGCTCAAATAGTGGAAAGATAAAAAATGTCCCCGAAAAAGGGACATTTTTTTATTTAATGGTGATCTTTTCTACTTTCCACCGGATTGAGCTTTGTAGTTTAATAAATTTTCTATTTCTTTGTTTAGCTTTATCTGTTCCACCTAATCTATGTTAATGTTTAAATTTTCGGCAAATGGATAATTTCAACAACGAAAATCAGATTCAAATAGAACTCTCGGAGGAAATTGCCCAGGGAACCTATTCCAATCTAGCCATAATCTCACACTCTTCATCGGAATTCGTGATAGACTTTATCCGGGTGGTTCCGGGTATTCCCAAAGCAAAAGTAAAATCACGCATAATCCTTACACCTGAGCATGCCAAACGGCTTCTCTGGGCGTTGAGGGACAATATAGAGAAATTTGAAAAGATGAACGGGAGCATATCGGTGAACAACGAGAATCCCGGTTTTCTTCCTCCGATAGGAGGAATGGGACAGGCATGATGTCTCTTGTCTCCAATTGTTTACATTTAAAAATCACACCTTCTTTTTTATGGAATCAAATGCAAAAAAAATAAGATTCAATTGGTTTACCATGTTTTGGGATGGCTTTACCGGCATGTCCAGGCTCGGCAGAACCTTGTGGTTGATCGTGATTGTAAAGCTTATCGTCATGTTTGCCATACTTAGGCCCATCTTTTTTCCCGATTTTCTCAAAAAACAGGTAGAGGACGAGTCGCAAAAGGCCGAGTATGTACGTGAACAACTGATTGAGCGTTCCTCTATCGATTCGGTGGAATAGGAGAAATATAATTATTAACCAAATTAATCTTTAACAATCTATGGATTTATTATTGAACGCAACAGCAATTGGCTGGGCAAGAGGGCAGTTTGCCCTGACAGCCGGCTATCATTGGATTTTTGTCCCGCTCACGCTGGGATTGGGCGTGATCATGTCTATCATGGAAACCATGTATGTGCGTACCGGTGACGAAAAGTGGAAAAAGACCGCCAAGTTCTGGCAGACGATTTTCGGAATCAATTTTGCCATCGGTGTCGCAACGGGAATCATTCTTGAATTTCAGTTCGGAACAAACTGGTCGAACTACAGTCTGTTTGTCGGTGATATCTTTGGCGCTCCTCTGGCCATTGAAGGTATCGTGGCCTTTTTCCTCGAAGCGACATTTATCTCTATCATGTTCTTCGGTTGGGAACGTGTAAGCAAGAAGATGCACTTGGCATCGACTTGGCTGGTTACGCTCGGAGCTACCCTTTCTGCATTCTGGATCCTGGTAGCCAATGCCTGGATGCAGTATCCTGTCGGTATGGAATTCAATCCGGAGACAATGAGAAACGAGATGATCGATTTCTGGGCGGTGGCCCTATCTCCGGTAGCCCTCAACAAGTTCTTCCACACAATCACTTCGTCGTGGGGACTTGGAGCCTCGTTTGTGGTGGGGGTCAGTTGCTGGTACCTGATCAAGAAGCGCCACCAAGATTTTGCTCTCAGAAGCATCAAGATCGCAACCATATTCGGATTGTTGTCGTTTATCCTGATCGCTGTCAGCGGCGACGGTTCCGCTTTTCAGGTTTCACAGAAGCAGCCGATGAAACTGGCAGCCATGGAAGGACTCTATGAAGGAAAAGAGGGGGCGGGGCTGGTAGCAGTAGGTCTGCTCAATCCAAAAAAAGAGGCCTATAACGACGATGTAGATCCATACATCTTCAAGATGGAAATACCCAAAATGTTGTCATTGATGGGATACCGGAACATCAATGCCTTCGTGCCCGGCATAAAGGATGTTGTTGATGGTGGATATAGACTGCCCGATGGCACAACCGCACTTTCGTTCCAGGAAAAGAGGGAACGTGGTCTGCTGGCACACAAGGCGCTGGCCGATTTCCAGAAGGCCAAGAGTGAAGGAAGGGATGCTGATGCTGCAGATTTCGAAACCATCATCAAGGAGAATTACAGCTATTTCGGCTACGGCTTCCTCGAAAATGAAGAGCAGCTGATACCCAATGTGCCGCTCACCTTTTACATGTTTCACCTCATGGTGATGATTGGAGGATTCTTTATCCTCTTCTTTGCCGTGGTCTGGTACTTCCATGCCCGGAAAAAACTGGAGAGTTCCAAGGTGCTGCAGTATATAGGTTTATGGAGCATACCGCTGGCTTACCTGGCCGGCCAGTTCGGATGGGTTGTTGCTGAAGTGGGACGGCAGCCGTGGACCATTCAGGATGTTTTGCCTGTTCAGGCAGCCGTATCGGGAGTAGCTGCCGGTAACGTGATAACCACCTTTATCCTTTTTGCGGTGCTATTCACCGTTCTACTTATTGCGGAAGTTACCATTATGCTGAAACAGATCCGCAAGGGTCCTGATTTTTAGTCTTTTACAAAATTTTATCACATTAAAACACGAGCAATTATGATAACTTACGAATTTCTACAAAATTACTGGTGGTTTATAATATCGCTGCTGGGCGGGTTGTTGGTATTTCTTCTTTTTGTGCAGGGTGGTCAGTCGATGATCCACTCAATATCCAAAACCGAAGATGAGAAGAAATTGGTTGTCAATGCACTGGGACGCAAATGGGAATATACCTTTACCACACTTGTTACGTTTGGTGGAGCCTTCTTTGCCTCCTTCCCGCTCTTTTATGCCACCAGCTTCGGTGGGGCATACTGGGTATGGATGTTGTTACTCTTCTCGTTTGTGGTACAGGCCGTATCTTATGAGTTCCAATCCAAGCCGGGCAACGTGTTCGGACCGAAAACATACCGTGCATTTCTCTTTTTCAATGGAATAATCGGCACATTTGTGCTTGGTGTCGCCGTTGCGACATTCTTTACCGGATCTGAGTTTACCATCAACAAAGTAAACCTGGTGAGCTTTGGTACTCCCGGCAATGTGATGAGCGGATGGGACAACCCGCTTCACGGCCTCGAAGCACTGGGCAACCCGAGAAACTGGTGTCTGGGTCTTGCCGTGCTTTTCCTGGCAAGAACAATGGCTAGCCTCTTTTTTGTGAACCGGCTCGACCATGATGTGCTTCATGCAAGATCGAGAAAGTATACACTCTATAACGGGGTGCCGTTTGTGGTGTTCTTCCTAGCTTTCCTCATCTGGACACTGGTTTCTGAAGGATACGCCGTCAATCCGGATACGGGTGAGGTATTTATGGAACCCTACAAATACCTGAACAACTTCATTCAGATGCCGGTTGTGCTTGTACTCTTCCTGTTGGGTGTCGTTGCCGTACTGTGGGGAATTATCGCCACGGTCGTAAAGCGGTCGTTCAACAAGGGGATCTGGTTTGCCGGAGCGGGAACAGTGGTTGCGGTGACCATGCTGTTGCTTGTAGCAGGATATAACAATACGGCATACTATCCGTCGTACACCAGCCCTCAAAGTTCGCTTACCGTACAAAACTCCTCTTCCAGCGAGTTTACACTGACGGCCATGTCGATCGTTTCATTGCTCGTTCCGTTTGTGCTTGCCTATATCGTTTACGCCTGGAGGGCGCTGGAACGCAAGAAGCTGAAACTCGAAGACCTCGGCAAGGATGGTCACGCTTATTGAAGTCCTGGTCTAACAAGTATCTATAAGGGGGAACAAGCAAAAGCAGGGTTGTTCCCTCTTATTATTACCATCGGGATGCAGGAGTAAAATAAAATATGTATATTTGCATACGTTTTTTTAACAGATGAAACAGAAAGTATCCGGTTTTTCACTCCTTGCTGCAGTTGTGCTGCTTGCTTCACTGCAGTTCTCGTGCAACCGCAACGAGAGGAGTCGGTTTAAAGCCGATAACATAGTCACGTTTGATACGATAACCGTCGACAAGAAATATTTTCTGGATGATAAGTCCGAAAATCCGTCGTGCAACCTGAAGCTCAACTTTATCTATCCGGAGAGTATTGCCGACTTCGATGTCAACGCTGCGAGGAGTGTCTTTCTGAGAACCGTGATCGGTCCCAGTTACGAAACTCTCCCCGTCCAGGAGGCAGTCGACAGGTACGTGAAGAACTATATCGCCAACTACCGGAACGATGCTGAAATCTACAGGGTGAACAGGCCCCTCTATGGCAATCATGCCGATAGCAGTGAGGCGGGTCACTATATCCTGGAGGATGAGCATGATCATCTCCCCGAACTCTTCTACTCCTATTATGAGACGCTGAGCGACTCTATCATCTATAACCAATACGGCATCATATCGTTTCAGGTAAGACAGGTGAACAACAAGGGAGGCAAAATGTCGTACGAGACGGTCAGGAATTATGTGCTTGATCTTACGAGCGGCGAACTGCTGAACGAGGGCGATATCTTCATTCCCGGTTACGACCTCTCATTGCGTCCGGTTCTTCAAAGCGCATTGTTGACCGAGAACCGGGTGAAGACTGTTCAGGAACTTGAAGACCTGGGCTTCTTCGGAATTGATGAGATCATGCCCAACAACAATTTCCTCCTTACCGACAAAGGTATCACCTATACATTCAACAAAGGCGAATACTCGGCTTACCAGCTTCAGGTCCCCCAGGTTTTTATCCCGTATGGGGCCATTCGTTCCCTGTTGCGTGAAAATACGATTGTTTCAATGTTATCTCAACTGAAGTGAACGTCATCGATACATATTTCCCAAAACTTTCCGAAAAACAGAAGGAGCAGTTCGACGCTCTTTTCGATCTCTATTCCGACTGGAATTCGCGGATCAACGTCATCTCGCGTAAAGATATCGATAATCTCTATCTGCACCATGTGCTACACTCGCTTGCCATTGCCCGGTTCATCCATTTCAAACCGGGTACATCGGTTGTGGATGTGGGCACCGGAGGAGGCTTTCCCGGCGTGCCACTGGCCATCTTTTTCCCTGAGGTCAACTTCCTCTTGCTCGACAGTATTGGGAAAAAGGTGAAGGTGGCCCGTGAGGTATCGCAGGCGATCGGTCTGACCAACGTGGCTTTCAGCCATTCGCGCATGGAGGATGAAAAGGGGAAATTCGACTTCGTGGTGAGCCGTGCCGTGATGCCGTTGCCCGATCTTGTGAAGATCGTGCGGAAGAATATCGCTTCCGAACAGAAAAACGCACTTCCCAATGGAATCATCTGCCTCAAGGGAGGAGACCTCGCATCCGAACTCTCACCGTTTGGCAAGAAGGTAGAGACGTTTCCGCTCGGCAGTTACTTTTCCGAGCCCTACTTCGCCACCAAGAAATTGATCTATCTTCCATTATAGAGAAACCTAAGTTCAACTTAGAAGTGCAACATCCACGTGTTGTTTTTTGAAATGATTCTTCACAACAATCATGAAAAACACCGGGGGGGTTTGCCTAACGGCCGGGGGCGCGCAAGCCCCCGAAGAGAGTCGGACAGCAACATAAAAGAAAAAGGAGACCGAAGTCTCCCTAAAATTAACTATTATGTTGCTTATGAAAAAATACAAACAGTTAACTTCAGAACAAAGGTACGCGATTTATTTAGGTTTAGAAAACGGTGACACCCAGCGGATGATCGCGAGCTTGATAGGTGTCAGTCCTTCAGCGGTGTCCAGGGAGTTGCAGCGCAACAAGGACAAGCGCGGGGGCGACCTTTACAAGCATTGCCGTCACAGGCTCAAGCACCGCAAGAGACCGGTGGGCTCCGTTAGAGGCATCCCCAACCGCAGGAGCATCCGGGAAAGGCCCGTGGAGGCCGACGGGAAGCGCTTCGGCGACTTCGAGATGGACACGATGATAGGGGCCGACCAGTCGGAGGCGATACTGACGGTGACGGAAAGGAAGACGAACCTCGTGATGATCGGGGAACTGCCCCGCGGAAGGGACTCGAAAGGGTTGGCCAAGGTGCTGTGCCGCATGTTGCTACCCTACAAGGACGTGATAAGGACGATCACCACGGACAACGGCTTGGAGTTCGCGGCGCACGAACGGATCACGGAGATGCTGGAAGCCCGGTGTACTTCACCGACCCCTATTTGGCATGGCAAAAAGGATCGATCGAAAACGCGAACAAGCTCATCCGGCAATACATCCCCAAGGGGGCGTCCTTCAAGGACTATCCACCCGACAGATTGAAGCGGATACAGCACAGGCTGAATGAAAGACCGAGGAAAAAATTGGACTTTAACACACCCAAAGTTGAGTTTTACAAACAATTAATGTAAATTGCACTTGCTGCTTGACTCTGCCAAACCGAAATTTCGTTTGGTTATTTGAAGGATTTGTTATACTTTTGTATATCCGAATTGTTAGCTCAGCTGGTTTAGAGCGCTGCCTTGACAGGGCAGAGGTCGTTGGTTCGAATCCAACACAGTTCACTGGCTAATGCAGCAGCCAGGCCGCACATCTCGTGACGCCTGGCTGCATCTCTTTTAACCCTGTTCTATCCTGTCAGGATTGACGTAACTCCTCTTCGGTAAACTTGCCCAGTCGCTGGTATTTTCTGTAAAGCTCGCTATAGAGCTGATGATTCCGCTCATTGGGGTGGTAGGTAGTAACAAATCCCTGTCCCATAGCCTGTTGTGCCTCTTCCACTTTCCGGTAGAGACCTGCAGCCACTGCCCCGAACATGGCACTGCCAAAGGCGCACGACTGCTCTGTGCGGGCAACCTTGATCGACATGCCCAGCACATCGGCCATCGTCTGCATCACAAAGGGTGATTTCAATGAGATGCCGCCGATACCGATAACCTGCTTGATCTCGATGCCGTTCTCCAGGAGTCGGTCAACAATCGCCTTTGAGCCGAAAGCGGTGGCCTCCACCAGTGCCCGGAAAATCAGGGGAGCCGAGCTGCCCAGCGTTAATCCCGTGAGTGAACCTTTAAGGAGCTGGTTGGCATCGGGAGTGCGACGTCCGTTCATCCAGTCGGTGGCCAGGATGGTACTTTCACCTGCTGGCACCTTCTCTGCCTCTCTGGTCAGCTCCGGAATGATGGCTGTGGATACCTCTTCGATCAGTCTCTCCCTCGTTTCGGGATTAATCAGTTCGCTTTTGGCGATGATGTTGCGAATTGGCCACTCCAGCAACCGTTTGAACCAGGCGTAGATATCGCCGAAACCCGACTGCCCCGCTTCCAGTCCGATCATCCCGGGGATGACCGATCCGTCTACCTGACCGCAGATGCCCGGTATAAGCCGGTTGCCCATCTCCTCGTAAGGAACGGCCATGATGTCGCAGGTAGAGGTACCGATCACCCTTACAAAATCGCCCGGTTTGATCTCCACCCCCACCGCGCCCATGTGGCTATCCAGGGCCCCGACAGCCACGGCAACGTTGGTGGTAAGTCCCAGCTTGCGGGCCCACTCTTCGGTGAGATATCCAACACGGGTGTCACTCGGGTATGTCTTGCGGTAGAGATGCTGACGGAAACCGGTCAGCAGCGGATCGAGGGTGGTAAGGAACTTTTCCGATGGGAGTCCCTCCCAGCTCTCGTGCCACATCGCCTTGTGACCTGCGGCACAACGGCTACGAAGCATGGTTTCCGGCATGGTGTTGCCGGTAAGCAGTCCCGGAATCCAGTCGCAGTGTTCTACCCAGGAGTAGGCTACGTGACGCAGTTGTTCATCTTCGCGAAGCATATGGAGCATCTTGGCCCAGACCCATTCGGAGGAGTAGATTCCGCCTTCATAGGCGGTGTAATCGGTTTCCCACTCTTTTGCCAGCCTGTTGATCTCTCCGGCCTCCTTCACTGCGGTGTGATCTTTCCAGAGAACGAACATGGCATTGGGATTCTCTGCAAACTGCGGAAGAAGTGCCAGGGGGGTGCCTTGGCGGTCGGTCAGTACCGGCGTGGAGCCGGTGGTGTCGACCCCTATGCCCACAATCCGCTCTGCAGTTCCTTCAGGCGATCTGGAGAGTGCCTCCCGGATGCTCTCCTCCAGTACTTCGATGTAGTCGAGGGGATGTTGCCGGTAGCGGTTGGTGTGCGGATCGCAATAGTAACCCTTCATCCAGCGGGGATAGTATTTCACTGCGGAGGCTATCTCCTTTCCGTTGGCAGCATCTACGATGATGGCACGGCATGAGTCGGTGCCGTAATCCAGTCCGATAACATATTTACTCATACGCATTGATTGACTTATTCTAATTCGAGCATGACGACCGATTTGGTGGGGAGTACAACCGAGAGGTTGCCGTTTTTCAGGGATGCCCCCTTGAAGTTGGTCACCTTTACTTTATCCGGATGATCGAAAGTGTTGTAATCGTTGATCTTGGCCGAAGTGAGCAGTTGACCGGTTACCCGTTTCACCGCTGCTCCGATCAGCTGGGCGCTGATCTGCTGTTCGTTGTTGGGATCGGCATTGACCAGCGTGACATGGATCTTGCCGTTCCTATCCTTCGAGGCAGAGACGCTTACCGCGTCGATCTCCCTGTTCCCCAGGCGATATTTGTTGCAGGTTAACGAGACGGGCAGGCGGGTGGCATCCTGGTGTGCCTTGTAGAGGTAATAGACCCAGTAGGTGGGGGTACGTAACATCTTCTCCCCATCGGTGAGGATGACCGACTGCAACACGTTTACTGTCTGGGCCAGGTTGGCCATCTGTACACGGTCGCTATGGTTGTTGAAGATGTTGAGGTTGATCCCTGCCACTATGGCATCGCGCAGCGAGTTCTGCTGATAGAGGAATCCGGGATTGGTTCCCGGCTCCACATTGTACCAAGTTCCCCATTCATCGATAATCAATCCCACCCGCTTTTGCGGGTCAAAACGGTCCATGATGGCACCGTGCCTGGTAATCAGCTCATCCATATAGAGGGTCTTCTGGATGGTGGTGAAATATTCAGCTTCATCAAAACTGGTGGCCGATCCCTTGTCGTTCCAATCCTTCGGAACTGTGTAGTAGTGGAGCGAGAGACCATGCATGTGCCGTCCGGCCTGCCTCATCACCGTTTCGGTCCAGTTGTAATCACCACCGTTGGCACCACAGGCAATCTTGTACACCCGGTTGTCGCCGTAGTTCCTGGCAAAGGTAGCATAGTGGCGGAATAGATTGGCGTAGTAGTCGGGCTCCATGTTCCCACCGCAGCCCCAGCTCTCGTTGCCAATACCCCAGAACCTTACTTTCCAGGGCTTGTTGCGCCCGTTCTGACGGCGCAGGTTGGCCATCGGGCTCTCGCCGTCGAAGGTGACATACTCCACCCATTTCGACATCTCCTCCACGGTGCCGCTGCCCACATTGGCGCTGATATAGGGCTCAGCGCCCAACTGTTCGCACAGGTCGAGAAACTCATGCGTGCCGAAGCTGTTATCCTCCACCACCCCTCCCCAGTGGGTGTTGATCATCTTGGGCCGTTTATCGCGGGGACCGATGCCATCCATCCAGTGGTACTCATCGGCGAAGCATCCCCCGGGCCAACGCAGGTTGGGGATCTCTATCTCTTTCAGTGCCTCCACCACGTCGTTGCGAATGCCGCGGGTGTTTGGGGTGGGGGAGTCTTCACCTACCCAGTAGCCGCCATAGATGCAGCGTCCGAGATGTTCGGAAAAATGACCGTAGATATGCCGGCTGATGGTGTTGCTCTCTTTGTCGACTTCGATAATCAGTCGGTTTTGTGCACTCATGGCCCCGCCGGTCAGAAACAGCAGTGCCAGCATCGGTAAGCTTTTCTTCAGTTTCATGGATCTCAGTTTATTGTTTCTGTTTCTTCGGTTGCACAGCCTCTGGTGACCGGAGATGCGGTCCGGTCATCACGATTCTGCAGCAAATGGCGATAAAGTTAATATTTTATTTTATATTTCCCGAACGGCAAGGGCGGTTTATTAGGGCGATTGATAATCCTCTTTCCGGTTACATTCAATCTTGTAGGTAAATGAGTCACCCCGGTACCAACCGATATTGTACTCCACCGGTCTCCCCTCGATGTCACTCACCAGCCTTTTCCTTACGAGGACCGGCTCACCCAATTCCATATCCAGCTTCTCTGCCAGGAAATGGCCGGCCGGGACGGCACTGATCTCCTCGCGCGAACTCTTTACGATGATGTTGAATTCATCCCGCAAGATATCGTAGAGAGGAAGGTTGAAGTTCTCATTGCCGGTAAGGGGAATCTCGGGATTAAACTCCGATGCGAAATAGACAAAGGGAAAATCGACCTTGCCCCTCAGCCGCTCGATCCGAAGCACTTTTGTCTCATCGTCGTTGATGTTGAAAAAGAGTTTGGCTTCGTTTGTGGGACGTTGGCGGTAGATATGCAGTTCGAAGTTCTCAACCTCTATTCCCAACAGCCTCATCTCTTGAGAGAAGCTTAACCAGTTGGTCGCCTCGCTCGAAAACTTGCCCATGGCGACATATGTGCCTATCCCCCGCTTGCGGATCAACAGCCCTTCGTGTACAAGCTTGTTGATTGCCTGTCGAAGTGTATTTCGCGATATGTTCATTTGTCTGGACAATTCAATCTCGTTGGGAATCATCTTTCCGTTCTTGTACTTGTCCATCTCGATCAGCCGGCGCAAGTAGAATTCAGCTTGTTTGTGAAGCGGGATGCTGCTCTCCTTGTCAATCATATGGTTTCATTTTTCAGTTAAATGATAATGGGGCGGGCGATCAATGCTCAATGAGGGTATTGCTGCCCGACCCGAAAATTTAACGTAAAATTAGGAATAAAAATTAATATGTTCTAATAATTTTAGACAATTTGATAAATTTTTCTGCAATTATGTTGGTACATATTGTAAAAAGTTGCACCATTTGTGATAAAATGTAGCTTTCTAAAATAGTATTGCTCCATTCGCCGCCAGAAAACAGATATGATTATATAATCGATGAATCAGTATGTTACGGTTGAGAAACCAGATAGGATAGCTACTGTGACCAATTTACGTTAATTAACCAACAATTATATAAAAAAATCAAGACAATATTTGTAATTAAAATTTCATCTCGTATCTTTGCGCAATATGTATGAACAAACTGTTAAAAGATTATACAAATTGATTTTATAATGAGTACATATCAGAAATTCCCCTCAACGGTCATTGAAGGGGGAGTATTGAAAAAAGGTTGGCCTGCTATTCTTCAGGAAATCAAAAGAGAAGGCCGGGAAAACATAATTGCCATTGAGTGCTACACCGGCATACACTACCAGGAGGTGATGTCGACAATGAGAGAGTTGCCGCATCAGCTTTTTGTAGATACGCGCGACCTGTTCAAGTCGAAGGAGGCCGTTGAGGAGATGACATCCACTTTTATGACCGATGATGCTCTTTTCGGTTATATGAGTAATCTTTCCATTGCCGACTATTTCGACCGGGAAAAGCTGTCGGAGATAAAGAAACGTATTGCCGAAGCCAGAGAGAACGGGAACGTGATTCTGTTCGGTGCCGGGGCTACCTTGGTGGCAGATCCCGACCTGTTGATCTATGCCGACATGCCACGCTGGGAGATTCAGCAGCGGATGCGCAGGCAGCAGGTGAACGGCCTGGGTGTTGATGACAGCAGAGTCCCCTTTTCCATTCAGTATAAGAGGGGGCTTTTCATTGACTGGAGGGTCCTGGACAAACATAAGAAAGGGTTGTATTCGCGGGTGGATTACTGGCTGGATACGGTGTCTGAACCGAAACTGATCGACAAGAAGACTTTCCATGCTGCCATGGAGAAGATCTGCCGGATACCTTTCCGCGTGGTACCTTTCTTTGATCCGGCACCGTGGGGTGGACAGTGGATGAAGGAGGTTTGTGGTCTCGACCGTTCGGTGGCGAATTATGGCTGGTGTTTCGACTGCGTGCCTGAGGAGAACAGCCTGCTGCTGCAGATCGACGGTGAGATCTTCGAGATGCCGTCGGTCAACCTGGTCTACACCAAAAGTAGAGAGCTGCTCGGTGAACCGGTGGAGGCAAGATTCGGAAAGGATTTTCCCATCCGTTTCGATTTTCTCGATACCATCGACGGAGGCAACCTGAGTCTCCAGGTGCACCCTCACATTGAGTTTGCCAGGGAGAACTTCGGTCTGCACTATACACAAGAGGAGAGCTATTACATTGTCGATGCCCGTGAGGATTCAACGGTTTATCTGGGTGTGAAGAGCGGCATCGATCCCGAAGCAATGATTGGCGACCTCCGCAAGGCTCAGCAGGAGGGGACGACGTTCGACGCGGAGAAGTATGTGAACATCGTTCCAGCGAAGAAGCATGACCATTTCCTGATCCCCTCGGGCACAATCCACTGCTCGGGTAAGGATACAGTGGTACTTGAGATCAGCGCTACCCCCAATCTCTACACCTTCAAGTTGTGGGATTGGGGACGTCTGGGACTTGACGGCAAACCGAGACCGATCAATATCGATCGCGGCGAGAAGGTGATCAACTGGCAACGGGATACCGAATTTATAAAACGAGAGCTGGTCAACTGCTTCCAGGAGGTTGCCACCGGCGATGGCTGGAAGGAGGAGAAGACCGGGCTGCACGAGAACCAGTTTATCGAGACCCGCAGGCACACCTTCGAGAAACCAGTGACACACCATACCGGCAATTCGGTCAACGTGCTCTGCCTGGTAGAAGGCGACGAAGTGGTGGTTGAATCCCCCACTGGAGATTTTGAGCCCTACCTGGTACACTATGCGGAAACCTTTATTATTCCGGCTGCGGTGAAGGAGTACCGGATCCGTCCGTACGGAAAGTCGGAAGGGAAAACATGCATGACCGTCAAGGCAACTGTACGATATTAATAGCAACCGTATGGAAAACGATAAACAGATCGGATGGTTCTCCAAAGTAGCCGTTTTTTCAGGCTTTTTCATCATGGGTTTTGTCGATATAGTGGGCATCGCCACCAACTACGTCAAGAGCGATTTCGGGCTGTCGGCCACACTCTCCAATACCATTCCCATGATGGTCTTTATCTGGTTTGCCCTCTTCTCGATCCCCGCAGGTATTCTGATGGGACGGATCGGCAAGCAGAAGAGCGTACTGCTGGCCCTGATCATCACTGCCGTGGCACTTCTCATTCCCTTCGTGGCCTACCGTTTTGTCTGGGTTCTGGTCGGCTTCTCGCTGTTGGGTATCAGCAACACCCTGCTGCAGGTCTCGTTGAATCCCCTCGTGGCATCGCTTTTCAACCGCGAGAAGACCGCGAGTATCCTGACCGCGGGGCAGTTTGTTAAGTCGATCTCCTCTCTATTGGGACCGATTATCGCTGGGGGGATGGTTACTGCCTGGGGCGACTGGAAGCTGGCTTTTCCGCTGCTTGCCATCGTCACCCTGCTGCCCATCCTCTTTCTAGCCCTCTCTGGCTCTACCGATACTGTTGGTGATACCAACCTGGGAACTTCCCGCACCTCTTTCAGTTCGGTGCTGGGGTTATTGAAGGAGAGACCCCTCTTTCTCGCTTTTCTCTCCATTATCCTGATTGTCGGTCTCGATGTGGGAATCAACACCACCGCACCTGAATTGATGATGAAGAGGGCAGGTCTGGAGCTGAACCGTGCCGGACTGGCCAGCAGCCTCTATTTCTTAGCGAAGATCGCGGGAACACTCGTGGGCTCATTCCTGCTGCTCAAGGTCTCGCCAATACGGTTTCTGAAGGTATCCCTGCTGTTGGCCATTGCAGCGTTTGTGCCCCTGACGGTTGCAACCGAAGGGTGGATTCTCCTGTCGGCCATCTTCATCATCGGGCTGGCCTGCGCCAATCTCTTTTCCATCATTTTCTCCTTTGCATTGAACGAAAAGCCTGATCGATCCAATGAGGTATCGGCACTGATGATCATGGGAGTCTCCGGCGGGGCGGTGATATTGCCGCTGCTGGGGATGGTCAACGATCTTTGGGGTATTGCCGCCTCCCTTGCCATTCTGGCTATCTCCCTTGTAATAATACTGATTTTCATACCAAAAAAAGATAATCATGCCACACGATAAGTTGCAAACCGTACTGACACTCGATGCCGGTGGCACCAACTTCGTCTTTTCTGCTATCCGTGACAACATCGAAATTATCCAGCCTATTGAACTTCCCGCTTATCCCGACGATCTGCAGCAATGCCTGAAGGTCATTGTGTTCGGGTTCAATGAGGCGATCAGCCGGATCGACGGGGAGCCGGCAGCAATCAGTTTCGCATTCCCTGGCCCGGCCGATTATATCAACGGCATCATCGGGGATCTGCCAAATTTCCCCGCATTCAGGGGAGGAGTCGCATTGGGTCCTTACCTGATGAACAAATTCAAGATTCCCGTATTCATCAATAACGACGGAAATCTCTTTGCATACGGCGAGGCCCTTGCGGGGGTATTGCCCGAGGTGAACCGGCAGCTGGAAAGCGCTGGCAATCCAAAACGGTACAGCAACCTGCTGGCTGTCACTTTGGGCACCGGTTTCGGAGGCGGAGTCGTCATCAACAACCAGCTGCTGCTGGGCGACAACGGCTGCGGCGGCGACGTCTGGCTGTCGGCAAACAAACTGGACAACCGCCTTCTTGCAGAGGAGGGGGTGAGCATTCGGGCAGTGACAAGAGTCTACAATGAACTTACCGGAAAGCGGACTACCCTCACGCCGAAGGAGATCTACGAGATCGCTAAAGGCATCGGCGACGGGGATCGCGAAGCTGCCGTGAAGAGTTTTGAGACCCTCGGCGAGGTTGCCGGCTACACCATTGCCGAGTCGCTCAATATTGTGGATGGAATAGTGGTTATCGGAGGAGGAATCGCCAACGCTCATGAGTTCATCTTACCCTCGCTGATCAGGGAGATGAAAGGGTACCGTGAAACCATGAGCGGAGTGAAGTTCCCTCGTCTGCAGATGGAGGTGTACAACCTGGAAGATGAAAAGGAGCATGCCGCCTTCTTGAAAGATGACTCTTTCTCTGTAATCGTTCCTGAAAGCGGCCGGGAGGTAATCTACCAATCGGTGAAAAAGATCGGGGTTGCGGTAAGCAGGATAGGAACGAACAACGCGATAGCCCTTGGAGCGTATAATTATGCATTAAATAATCTATAATCCTGAAAATAAGTAATTAATTCATTCAAACACTTGATGTTATGACGCAACAAAAAGCAAGAACAGTGCAATCTGACAAGATTTACAGCACGTTGCTCGAACTGAAAAGTCGGGCAAAAGGTATTTTACTCATACTATACCTAAGTATGTTATCGATACCATACATTCACGCTCAGACCGGAACGATCACGGTGAAGGGGAATGTAATGGCAGACGGGGAACCGGTTATCGGTGCCACGATTCTGATCAAGGGTCAATCCAGCGGTACTGCTACCGATATCGACGGTAATTTTACACTGAACGTGGCTTCAAACGGTACACTGGTAGTATCCTATATCGGATACGGAACAAAGGAGGTTCCAGTTGAAGGACGCCAATTTATCAACGTGGAGCTTACGGCAGATGTCGTTGCGCTGCAGGATGTGGTTGTCGTCGGATACGGAACACAGCGGAAGATCAATCTCACCGGTGCCGTTTCGTCGGTATCGACCAAGGAGTTCGAAGGCAAGCTGATCTCCAATGCGCTTGAGGCATTGCAGGGAACAACGCCGGGACTTATCATCCAGCAGGGATCTTCCAATCCGGGTAGCGCACCCGCCATCAATATCCGTGGATTGAACACGATGAACAACAATGACCCGCTGGTCATCATCGACGGAATTGAGGGATCGCTCGCCAACCTCAATCCGGCAGATATCGAGAACGTCTCAATCCTGAAGGATGCATCTTCAACCGCCATTTACGGATCGCGCGCATCAAACGGTGTTGTTCTTGTAACAACGAAGAAAGGTGCTGCAGGCAAGGTGGAGATCAATTACGACTTCCAGTACGGTGTTCAGAATCCAACGATGTTACCCCGGATAGCGGACTCCTGGATTTACGCCGAGCTTTATAATGAAGCCGCCGTAAATTCAGGCAGACCGACCAAATTCACCCGCGAGGATATCGATGGATTCCGTAACGGTGGTTACAATGTGAACTGGGTACGGGAACTCTACAAGACCAATACCCCGCAAAGTTCGCACAACCTCTCGATGACCGGAGGAAACGACCAGCTCTCCTACCTGGCCTCTGTCGGCTATCTCGACCAGAACAGCATGTTCAAGGGCCCCGATTACGGATATCAACGCTACAACGGTCGCTTGAACCTTACCCACAAGGTGAAACCCAACCTGACCCTTTACGTCACCTCGCAGTTTGCAAGAAACGATATCAAGGAGCATGCCTACTGGACAGAGTGGATCATCGAGCAGGCAAACCGTATGCCGCCCATCTATCCCGTTTACAAGGAGGATGGAAGCTACAACTACCCCAGTGGCAGTAATTCCAACGGATTGCAACGTTTGCAGGATGGAGGTTATCGCCGTAACGTGAACGATGAACTTCTCGGCACGCTGAAAGCTGAGTGGGAGGTCATCGAGGGCTTGAAACTGATCGGAAGCACCGGCGGCAGGGTCTGGAACAACAACATGCATGAGAAACGTGTCGCATTTGAAGGAACCGGCGATGCCGAGAACAAGCTGACTGAGCAGTTCTATCGCTCGAAGAACATTACGACCAACTTGCTGGCTTCATACAACAAATCATTCGGCAACCACACCGTAGGGGGATTGATCGGATATGCCTATGAAGGATTTTCCGACAGGCAGTTCTCCACCTCAAGGCTGACCGAGGACGGCAAGTTTGACATCTTTGTGGGGGACCTTTCCGGTGCCAATGTCAGCAACAGTGGTGGCGCGGGCGACTGGTCCATCTACTCCGGCTTTGCCAGGGCAACATACAACTACAGCGAAAAGTATCTGCTCGAACTGAACATCCGGAACGACTACTCCTCCTATTTTGCCAAAGGGAACCGTTCGGGTCTCTTCCCCTCCTTCTCTGCAGGATGGCGCGTATCGGAAGAGAACTTCTGGAGTGATATGTCAGACTACATCCCGTCGTTGAAAGTGAGGGGTTCATGGGGTCTGGTAGGTAACAACCGGATCGGAGCATATCAGTACATGCGTACCGTAACCACTACCAACGACATCAGCTTCGGCGACAAGCTGGCCGAAACTGCACTCTTCTCTTCGGCCAACCCCGACATCAAGTGGGAGACCACCCGGATGGCTAACATCGGTTTCGATTTTGGTCTGCTGAACAACGATCTCAATGTGACCATCGACCTCTTCAACAACCTGACGAAAGATATTTTGGTCAATCTTCCCGTACCGGGACTCTACGGATTTAGCTCACCCATCCAGAATGCCAGCTCGGTAGAGACAAGAGGATGGGAGCTCTCACTCAACTACCGCCTGAAGACAGGCATGTTTACCCACGACTTCAGGGGAAATATTGCCGACAGCTTCAATGAGGTGGTTGATAACCACGGTACCGAGATCATCGGTGGTTACGATGTCAACACCATCATCAAGGAGGGATATCCGCTCTTCTCCTACTACGCTTACCGTTCCGACGGTTTCTTCAAGAACGAGGAAGAGGTTGCCAAAGGACCCCATCTGGAAGGAATTACCCCGAAGCCGGGTGATATCAGGTATGTCGACAAGAATGGCGACGGTGTGATCAATCCCGACAATGACCGCTTTATCGTAGGAAACGATTTCCCCAGGTACACTTACGGATTTACCTATGGCGTGAACTACAAGGATTTCTATTTCTCCCTCTTCATGCAGGGTGTAGGAAAAAGAAACAAATGGATGCGTGGTGAATCGGTTGAAGCGTTCCACAACAACAATGAAGGTCCGGTACACGATTTCCATATGGACCGTTGGACTCCGAACAACCTGGATGCTACCTATCCGCGTCTCACCATGGGAAGTGAATCGGCAAACAATGCTGCAAAATCTGATTTCTGGATCCAGGATGCCAAATACCTCAGACTGAAAAATATACAGTTCGGTTATATCGTGCCGCGCAAAGTGATTCAGCCGCTGGGACTTACTTATCTGAATCTCTTCGTCAGCGCTCAAAACCCGTTGACCTTCACCAAGATGAAGGGTGGGTATGACCCCGAATACACGGCAGATGGCAGTGGACGTGCCTACCCGGTTACCAGCGTTTATTCTGTTGGATTAAATATTAAATTCTAATTAGATATTATAATGAAAACATATATAAAACTACTGGCCTTGTCGGCCCTGCTTTTGATCCAAATGTCCGCCTGTGTCGATCTTGATACGGCACCGTATGATAGGGAATCGGATCTGACCTTTTGGGAAGAAGATAAAGAAGCTGCCTTGAAGGCGCTGAACAGCTGCTACCTCTACCTGGGCAGCATCGATGAGCTGCTCTATAGCGAAGCGATGACAGACAATGCATACACCAAGCAGCCGAACGACTACACGCAGAATATCGGCAACGGTTCATATTCCACTGCGGATAACTATGTGAGGAATGTCTGGAACAACCGTTACACCGGCATCAGGACCTGCAACCAGCTGCTCGAGAATATCGACCGTGTAAAGGATCTCGATCCGGCACTGAAGAGTCGGTATATCGGCGAGGCCAAGGTGATCCGTGCCTACCACTACTATGAACTCTACACCAAATTCGGTGATGTGCCCTATTCAACCAAGGTGCTCTCGATCGAGGAGAGCCGTACGATCAAGCGGACTCCCAAGGCTGAAGTGGTTGCAAATATCTTGGCCGACCTGAATGAGGTGGTGTCTGACAATTCGCTTCCGACCACTTATGATGCCAACAACAAGGGACGGATTACCCGTTGGGCCGCCTTGTCGCTCATGGCAAAGATCTATCTCTTCGAAGGAAACTGGGCGCAGGTGAAGAATATCACCAACATGATCATGAACGATGGAGACTTCACCCTCTTCCCCTCATATTCGGGTCTCTTTGAAATTGCCAACGAATACAATTCTGAGGTGATTCTCGACCTGCAGTACAGGCCGGTGAGCCGTGAACACCGCATCATGTACTCCTTCCTGCCCCCCTCGCTGGGTGGATACTCCCAGCTCTCGCCCCTGCAGTCGCTGGTGGACAACTACATCATGCTTGATGGAAAAACCATCCAGGAGTCGGATCTATACGACGAGAACAAACCCTATGACAACCGCGACCCGCGTCTGAAGGCTACAGTGATCTACACCGGCAATAGCTACCGGATGAGTGATGGCAGCGAAGTGACGATCAACTGCGAACCGGGTGCCAACCGGGATGGCTTCGGCTATTCGTCCGACTGTACGGCAACCGGATACTATATCAAGAAATATTGGGACAACAGCTACCGTGCCAGCCTGCAGTCGGGTCTCAACCCGATCCTGATCAGGTATGCCGATATTCTGTTGATGAATGCGGAAGCGCTTGCTGAACTTGGAGAACTGAACAGTGCGGCATGGAACAGGACCATCAGGCCGATCCGTGAACGTGCCGGATTCACTCTCTCCTCTGCTTTAGATTTCCCTGCAGGTGCAAGCCGTGAAGAGCTTGTCCAGATCGTACGGAACGAACGTCGCTCGGAACTTGCACTGGAAGGCCACAGGCATATCGATATCTTCCGCTGGAGAATTGCTCAGGATGTGCTGAACGGATGGAGCCACGGCTTCAAGACCGGTGACGTTACCAACGCCGATAACGGCTATATCCGGATCGAAAACCGCTCGTTCGACCCGAACAAGCACTACCTCTGGCCTATACCCCAGGCTGAGCGGGACCTCAATCCCAACCTTGAACAAAATGCAAATTGGTAATAACAACCTGTTAATTATAGTGTGCGATGAAAAAAATAGCAAATATCATATTATCCCTCCTGATCCTGGTCGGCTGTCAGGAGAAATACGAATTGAACGTGGATTTCCAGTTGCCCACTCACCTGGATTCTCCTACAGCCATACAGCTTGATATAACTTCCGCCGAACCGGTCGTCCTCTCATGGACAGGAGGTGGAGCTGCCGACGGTGGAATTGTATTGTATGAAGTATTATTTGACAAGGAAGGTGGTGATTTCTCAAATCCTTTAGTATCTTTGAAAAGTGATCAGGGTGCATTGCCTCGGTTAACGCTGACTCATGCAGCATTGAACACGATTGCACGGAATGCCGGCATTCTTCCCCAGGAAACCGGGAAGCTGATCTGGACGGTCCGGGCTTCGAAAGGAGGCGTATTGAAAGAATCCGATATCCAGTCCGCAATTACGGTGACCCGCGGTGAAGGTATCGACAATATACCCAGCCAGTTGTTCCTGTATGGATCATCAACCGAAAACAACGGTCAGGGTGGTATTCCCTTCCGCAAGGTGGAGGATGGCCTGTTCCAGATCTACACCACCATCTCGGCAGGAGAGATTCAGTTCAGATCGGCCACCAGTGGCGAGGCATTCACCTATTATATAGACGAGACCGCCAAACTTCGGGAAGGCAACGGTTCAACCACCATGGGGTCATACAGCGAAGTGGTGAGGCTGACCGTAGACTTCAACACGATGAAGATGACTACCGACAGGATCGGCAGAAGCGTACGCTGCATCTGGGGAGCCACATTCGAAAATATCGCCGTTCTCGAGTACAAGGGCAACGGAATCTTTGAGGGTGCAGGCCAGATCGTATTCATCGATCCCTCCAGACCCGAGACCAATCCCCCAAGCTGGCTGGGCTGGACCGAAGAGCGGTACTACTTCATTGCCAACGTGAACGGTGCCGAGATGTGCTGGGGACGTCACGACAGTGTAAGTCCTGAACGTCCGGTCGGTGGTGAGCCGTTGAGCTTCTATGCCCTCTATGAGTTCAACTGGAGTCAGTGGGATCACCTCTGGAAAATGAAGGGATCGTTAGACAGAACCCGTGCTGCCATCACCATCAACACCAACGCAGATGGTCTCATGATCCACACCTTTACCAATGTAACGCCGTTAAATTAACGACTGATGAAATTAAGATACTTGTTCTTACTATATATAACACCCCTCATCCTGGCATGCGGGGGAAAAGATCTGGAGGAGTTCACTCCTCCAGATCCCGTTAAACCGGAGGAGCCCGACAAGGAACTCCTCTATCATGAACGGGCCAGGGAACTTTTTGATCTGATCAACCTCTACTACCGGGTAAACAACGGTGCTACAGCCGGTTTATACAACGAGAACTATCCCAAGAAAGCAGGTGACAATCCCGCATCCTATCTCTGGCCTTACGACGGCCTTGTCTCGGGTGTAACCCTGTTGCACAAACTGGGTTACAATGTCGACTACAGCAGTTTTGTCAACCGGTTCGATCTCTACTACCGTACTTCGGCCAACGGCAATAATATTGGAGGATTTGGCTCCTCTACCGACGGCACCAAGGGTGGAGGAACCCGCTTTTATGACGACAACTCCATTGTTGGAATCAACCTGGTTGAGGCCTACAGGCTCACTGGCAACGAGTCGTATCGCTCCAGGGCGAAGGATATCGTCGCCTTCCTGCAATCGGGCGAGGACCAGCTGCTCGGCGGAGGGTTGTGGTGGAATGAGGATGAGAAGAATATCCCGGGAAACGAAAATTCCAATAAACCCACCTGTTCCAACGGATATGCCACCCACTTCCTGCTGCAGTATTACACCATCTGCACCGATGGTGAGAAAGCAGCAGTGCTCGCTTTTGCCAAGCGTCTCTACAGCTGGATCAACACCAACCTGCGCGATCCGGATGATGGTTGCTACTGGAACGATATCAAGCCGAGCGGATCGATCAACAAGACCAAGTGGACCTACAATACGGGTGTGATGATCTCCAACGGGGTTCAGCTCTTTAAACTGACCGGCGAACAGGTCTATCTCGACAAGGCCACGGAATCGGCCCGGGGATCCTACAGCTATTTTGCCCGTCCCCGCGGGAAACTGGCCCTGGCGTATCCCGACCATGATCCCTGGTTTACCACCAAGCTGATCCGCTCATATATCGATATCCTCCCTTATCATGCCAATGCAGGCAGCTACATCAATACATTTGTGAACTACCTCGACTATGCGTGGAAGAATGCACGATTCTCCAACGGTCTCTTCTACGAGGACTGGACCGGGACTACTCCCAAGCGGGCAGAGCAGCTGCTCATGCAGGCCGCCGCACTGGAGTCGCTCTCGCTTATCGCTATATACAAAGGTGAATCGGTGAAAAAATGAGCAATATGGGTATCAGACTTTTTGCAATGGTGAAACCGATATGTTTCCTGCTGCTGTTCTCCTCCTGTGTGGTCAGCCAGAAAGAGAGACCCTATCTCGACAGGGCAGGGGAGATGTTCGAACTGGTCTGGGAGCTTTACCGTGTTCCCGACTATGGCCTCTTCTCGGAGTACTATCCGAACAGTTACCGGCCCGATCTCACCTACTTCAACGACTCCACACGGCAGGCACAGGAGGTATCCTACCTCTGGCCCATGAGCGGGCTCTTCTCGTCCGCCATATGCCTCGCTGCGCTGGATGGAGAGAAGTATGCTCCTTACCTCGATTCGATGGCAATGGCCGTTGAGCAATACTATGACAACATCAGGATGCCGTTTGGCTATCAGGCCTATCCAGTACGGTTCGGGAAAGTAGACCGTTACTACGATGACAACGGACTGGTGGGGATCGATTATGTCGACTCCTACATGGTGACGCGCAACGAAGGCTGCCTGGAGAAGGCAAAACAGGTGATGAGTTTCATCCTGAGCGGTTGGGACGACGAGTATGAGGGTGGTGTATCGTGGCTTGAGGGTGTAAGGGACCAGAAACCCGCCTGCTCCAACGGCAAGGCGATGGTATTGGCGTTGAAGCTATACGAGGCCACGGGCGACAGTTACT
This sequence comes from Petrimonas mucosa, assembly GCF_900095795.1. Lineage (NCBI taxonomy): Bacteria > Pseudomonadati > Bacteroidota > Bacteroidia > Bacteroidales > Dysgonomonadaceae > Petrimonas > Petrimonas mucosa. The sequence continues at coordinate 2,355,444 of NZ_LT608328.1, read as the reverse complement.
ACCTGGAGACGGGAAAGAAGTTCTATTTCTGGATGGATAAATACCTCAAGGATCCCGAGAGGGGTATAGTATGGAACTCTTGGCTGACCAAGGAGGGCAAGATACATCCCGACCTCTATACCTATAACACCGGCACCCTGCTTCAGGCTGCCGTGTCGCTCTACAGGGCAACCGGCGAGCAGAGCTATCTGGATAACGCCAACTTCCTGGCGGAGGGGAGTTACAGCTTCTTCGTAAAGCGTACCGATGAGGGGACACCCTATATTAACGACTTGCCCTGGTTCAATCTGGTGCTGTTCAGGGGCTACCATGAACTCTTTAACGTGACTGGCGACCGGAAATATGTGGATGCCATCATCGAGGGACTGGACTATGCCTGGGAGCATGCCCGGGACAATTCGGGCCTCTTCTATCACGACTGGACAGGCCGTTCGGATGAGAAGCTCAAACCCAAATGGCTGCTGGACGCCTCCTGCATACCGGAGTTTTACGCCCGTGCAGCAATGATAAAAGGTGAGATTTAACTATATATAAATTACTGGAACGTGAAATCAAGATTACTGTTATTATCGCTTGCGGCGGCATTGCTTACCGCCTGCAACCCACCGGCGGCACGGAATTTCGTGGCGCATGTAAACCCCAATATAGGGTCTGATCATAGCCGATGGTTTTTCTATACACCTGCCGCACAACCTTTTGGTATGGCCAAACTGGGGCCCTCTACCGACGGTACTTACGGTAACGAGCAAGGGTGGGAGGCTGTCGGATATGAAGATGCCCATACCTCCATCGATGGATTTCCCTTTTTCCACGAATTCCAGATCGGCGGGGTTTCACTGATGCCGGTTACCGGTGAGGTCAAGAACCAGCCCGGCCTGTTGGAGAATCCCGACGGCGGCTTCCGCTCACGGTTCGAGAAGAGCGACGAGGTGGCCATGCCCGGGTTCTACTCCGTTATTCTGAAGGATTATCAGGTCAAGGTAGAACTTACCGCAACCCCTCGAGTCGGTTTTCAACGCTACACCTTTCCTGAAACCTCCGATGCGCATATTCTATTCAATATAGGAAACCGCCAGGGTGAGAGTGGTGCCGTTCGCGATGCCTACGTCAAGCAGGTGGATGAGTTCACTGTTGAAGGGTATGTGGTCACCGAACCGGAGTACGTGAAGAAGTATCAGGCCGGTGCTACCGTTTCGATGTATTTCTACGCCAAACTGGATCGTGCTGCCGAGACGGTAAACGTCTTCTACCAGGGAGGAGAGATTCTCCCCGGCAACGAGATCAGTGGACCCGGTGCCATGCTCTGCCTCAATTTCAACACCAAGGAGGGCGAACAGATCAATGTCAGGACAGGACTCTCCTATACCTCTATCGACAATGCCCGTTTGAACTTCGAGCGGGAGGCGAACGACCTGGGTTTCGACGAAGCCAGGCAGTCGGCAGTAGAGAAGTGGAACCACTACCTGGGAAGGATTCGTGTTACCGGCGGCAGTGATGCCGACAAGGTCAAGTTCTACACCGGCCTCTATCATGCACTCCTGGGAAGGGGACTGGCCAGCGACGTGAACGGTGCCTATCCGAAGAACGACGGGACTGTGGGACAGATTCCACTCAATAGCGAAGGTCTGCCCGAGCACAACCACTACAATACCGATGCGGTATGGGGTGCCTACTGGAACCTGACACCGCTTTGGGCCATTGCCTACCCTGAATATTACAACGACTTCGTAAACAGCCAGCTGCTGGTCTTCAAGGATGCCGGATGGTTGGGCGACGGCATTGCTGCCAGCCGTTATGTTTCGGGCGTGGGAACCAACATGGTGAGCATTGCCCTGGCAGGTGCCTACAATTGCGGCATTCGCAACTACGATGTGGAGGAGGTTTACCGCGCGGTGCTGAAAAACGAGCTGGGATGGGAGAACCGTCCCGAGGGTGCCGGCAAGATGGATGTCAAGAAGTTTATCGACAAAGGGTATGTGCCCTACGAAAACAGTCACTTTTTCGGAACACACGAGGGCGGATCGATGTTCTCGGCCTCGCACACCCTAGAGTATTCGTTCAGTGCATATGCTGCAGCTCAATTGGCCAGCTCGCTCGGACATACCGAAGATTATGAACGCCTGATGAAGCTTTCCGGCGGTTGGGAACTTCTCTTTGACGATACGCTTAAACTGATTCGTCCACGGTTGGAGGATGGCAGCTTTATCCATAATTTCAACCCGCTGGAATCGTGGAGAGGTTTTCAAGAGGGTAATGCGGTGCAGTACACCTTCTTTGTGCCCCATGATCCGACAAGTCTGATCGACCGGGTGGGTCGCGACCTCTTCAACCACCGCCTCGATTCGATTTTCACCGAAGCAAGAAAATCGATCTTTGGTGGAGGAAAGACCCTGAATGCATTCTCGGGACTTTCAAGCCCATACAATCACGGAAACCAGCCCAGCCTGCACATTTCGTGGCTCTTCAACTTCTCCGGCAAGCCCCACCTGACCCAGAAATGGACCCGTCTCATCTGCGACGAGTTCTACGGGGTCACCGGCGAGCATGGATACGGTTATGGCCAGGATGAGGACCAGGGCCAGCTGGGTGCATGGTATGTGATGTCGGCAATTGGGCTGTTCGATGTGAAGGGGTTGACCGAGAAGGAACCTCAACTGCAGATCGGTAGCCCGATCTTCGACAAGATCGAGATTGCGTTGAGCGACAGTTATTACGGTGGCGGATCATTTGTGATCGAGACGATAAACAATTCAAAGGAGAATGTCTACGTTCAATCGATATCACTGAACGGCAATTTGCAGGATTCTGTTTTCATTCCCTTCAAGGAGATCGTTTCGGGAGGCAAATTGAAATTAAAAATGGGACCTCGACCTTTGTAAACGGTTCCATAATAAAGATATCGAGCGGGAGACCCGGATCATAAACCGGGAATCCCGCTCTTCCTTTTGTGTCGAGACTATAACTCTCTACACCCTGTCCAGGCTCATTCTTAGTAGGGGATACTCAAACCCCAGATCATCCGTCTCTCTCCGCTCGTAAGCCATGAAGCCGAGCTTTTCATAGAATTCCACTGCATCTCTGTTTTGCTCGTTCACATCCACGCTGTCGGTCTGATGGGCAGATACTGCAAACTCTACCAGCTTCCTGCCAAATCCCTTCCCGAAATGGTCGGGCGAGAGAAAGAGCATCTCGATCTTCCTGTCTGCAAGACCGATAAAACCCACCACCTCCTTGTCCTCTTTCAGGCAATATACCTCAAACTGATCGAAATCTATTCCATGTACGAGCTTTCTGATCTCCTCAAAGTCACCAGGATCCAGAAAATGGTGAGTGGCCGCAACCGACCTCTCCCACACCTTCAGGATCTGCTCCCTGTCTGAATGTCTATACTTTTGAATGCAAATGTTTTCGGTTGTCATGGAGTAGTGTCGGTGCCTTCTTATCCCTGTGCAACTGTTTTACGAAAGTCTATTGGATTCATGTAAATAACTGTGTAAACTTGTGCGTTGCATCAGTATCACTATTTCAAATCATTGCCGTCCGATAAAAACTGATTTTAATTTTGCTTGACTTCCAACCGTCATATTATCAGACATGTTTTTTTAGTTTTCTATTATTCTCAAAAGTAAGCCCCCCTGAAAAGGGTGAGCATCCCTAAATTCTTGTCATCCCGTTGCCAGTCTCGTTCCGGATTTTCTAAAAATCTCATCAAATGCAAGTAATTGAACAGGTGTATCCTGCAAAATGATACCAGGTTCGAGAATGCCCAGCGCCGTTTCAACCGCTTTTGAACAACCGTGAGCAAGAGGTTCACGATCAAGGCGCAATATATCTGTGTTTTTATCGCGTTCTCGTTGTCCCCGAGGAAGTACTTCAAGGGGAAGTTACCTTTTAACTGCCTGAACAGCAATTCAATTTGCCATCTAATCTTGTAAAGGGCGGCTATCATGTCGGGACGAAGGTCGAACAGGTTGGTGAGGAACTCGAACTTGCGTTTCAACACCCTGTCGTAGAACACCACCTTGCGCAACATCAGCTTGCCCTGCCCATCGTCCTCCTTGACGGTCACCTCTATGATGGTGTCCTCCAGCACGCCGCTATGAATACATTCTTCAACGTGAAGCTCTTGTTCCACCTTGTAAACGGCGTCGTCCTTGATGCGGGTGACGAAGCCGGCCCCCTTCTTACCGAACAGCTTGAAGGCCTTGTAGTCGTTGTATCCCTTGTCGAAGACGTAAATGGTGTTGTCGTCGGGGCTGAGTTTCTTCAACAGCGCGTGGTCGTGCGTGGCGGCGGACGTGAACCATACCATCTTGGGAACGGGCTCGTCCACATTGATGACGGTGTGCACCTTGATCCCCCCTTTGCGTTTACCGTTAGAGGGTGTTCTGCCGACGCACTTCAGGATGTCCTGAAACAAGCTGATGACCGTGCTGTCGAAGATCTCGACCTGCTTGTTCAACACGGCCTTGAACCGGGTGTCCGAGATCACGTGTTGATACTCGCGGAGCAAATCGTGATACACGCCCGAGAAGAAATCAACACTCCGGCGCTTGTTGGCGTCCGACAATGTGCTCCTGTAGGGTATGTGGCCGAGTTGGAAATGCCTGGTCTTGCCTGAAAGACCGAGCATTGCGCCCGCCACCTCTCGCAGGGAGGAGCATTTGGCGAAAACACAAAATAACATGCTTATGAGGTGATCCTTGGCCATGAAACGTTTCACGTAATGATCAGCCTTGTGGCGTTTGCTGTTTCGAGCGATGATTCCTGAATCTATCATAGATATGAGCTGTCCGAAAACCGATTGTCCGAAAAAATAAGTACTTTTGTTCATTGTAGTCTTGTTTTGTGCTAAATACAAAGCTACAATTATTAGTACGATGGGCAAACTCAGATTTGCCCTCGTACTTCTTCAGAAAAAAGTTTTATCGGACAACAGTGATTTCAATTAGCAAATATATCAAAAATTTGGAATTAAAAAACCATTTTATAAGTCAAGGGCAGAGTCAAGCAGCAAGTGCAATTTACATTAATTGTTTGTAAAACTCAACTTTGGGTGTGTTAAAGTCCAATTTTTTCCTCGGTCTTTCATTCAGCCTGTGCTGTATCCGCTTCAATCTGTCGGGTGGATAGTCCTTGAAGGACGCCTCCTTGGGGATGTATTGCCGGATGAGCTTGTTCGCGTTTTCGATCGATCCTTTTTGCCATGCCGAATAGGGGTCGGTGAAGTACACCGGGGCTTCCAGCATCTCCGTGATCCGTTCGTGCGCCGCGAACTCCAAGCCGTTGTCCGTGGTGATCGTCCTTATCACGTCCTTGTAGGGTAGCAACATGCGGCACAGCACCTTGGCCAACCCTTTCGAGTCCCTTCCGCGGGGCAGTTCCCCGATCATCACGAGGTTCGTCTTCCTTTCCGTCACCGTCAGTATCGCCTCCGACTGGTCGGCCCCTATCATCGTGTCCATCTCGAAGTCGCCGAAGCGCTTCCCGTCGGCCTCCACGGGCCTTTCCCGGATGCTCCTGCGGTTGGGGATGCCTCTAACGGAGCCCACCGGTCTCTTGCGGTGCTTGAGCCTGTGACGGCAATGCTTGTAAAGGTCGCCCCCGGCCTTCTTGTCCTCCCGGATCCACTTGTAGATGGTCTCGTGGGAGACCCGGATATTCTCCTTCTTTCTCAGGTGTCCGCTGATTTGCCCGGGCGACCAGTCCTTGCGCACGAGCCGGATCACCTTTTGTTTGATCCATTCCGGGGTGGCCCGGTTGCCGGGCAGGCGTTCCCTTCTCTCCATCGCCATCTCGTGGGCCAGTCGCCACGAGTAGCCCCCGCGCTTGTCCTTGTTGCGCTGCAACTCCCTGGACACCGCTGAAGGACTGACACCTATCAAGCTCGCGATCGTCCGCTGGGTGTCACCGTTTTCTAAACCTAAATAAATCGCGTACCTTTGTTCTGAAGTTAACTGTTTGTATTTTTTCATAAGCAACATAATAGTTAATTTTAGGGAGACTTCGGTCTCCTTTTTCTTTTATGTTGCTGTCCGACTCTCTTCGGGGGCTTGCGCGCCCCCGGCCGTTAGGCAAACCCCCGCGGTGTTTTTCATGATTGTTGTGAAGAATCATTTCAAAAAACAACACGTGGATGTTGCACTTCTAAGTTGAACTTAGGGGGGAACATGAACTATGAGTTAGTTAAAATTGGATGCTTGAAGAAGTTTTTTGGGATAATTTAAACCTTTTATCTGAAAAAGATGGATTTCTTTGAAGTATCGTAATCAGATGTCTTTTTATTTTTTTATATTATGAAAAACGGATTTAAATTTATTATTTTTTTAACTACTTGTTTGGCGGGTGTTTTCTACGCTTGTACCGAAAATGATGAGGATGTTGTTGAGAGCATTCCCTTTTCATCTATAAAGGTCGAAGTGGATGGAGAGCTCGTGGAAGCTCAATTCTTAGATGATAAGAATCTATTGTTGTCGTATGAAAATGCGGAGAATTTTTCTTCAGCCAAATTGAAAGTCGACTTGAATGAGGGTTATAGCGTTATTTTCCCTACCGATGTGGATAGTTTTGATATAAGCAACTATCCGGTCGTTAACTTCAGAGCTCCCGACAACAGAATAATCAAGTATTGGTTTGAGATTACTTCACGCGCATTTCCGATTATTGATGGATCGAAAATCGGCGTGGAGGGAATTGGTTTAGGAGATGTAACGGTGCAAAATTCCACAAAAGAAGTAATCATCACATTCGATAAGAACAAGATGGATCTGGGTGGAATTAAACTTTTCTTTGAAGAAGGTTCGCTGATGGAAGGTGCCGTGGTTGAAGGGGATCTGTTCTTTGATTTTTCACAGGGTGTTCCTCAGGAACTCAACATCAAAATGGGAGAGAAGGATCGGGTATATAAGGTGGTACTGAATTTATCGAAGGTAATGGATGACCCGAAGAAATATGGATTTGCGGATATAACCGGAAACATATTGAAGGGTGAACTGGCTGAGTATATAAATCTGTATCAGGCGACGAGCGTCGTGAACTTCCCCGTTGAAAATAATGCTCCCGAAACTCCATGGAGCTGGGATGTGCCTGAGTATATGTTGGATGAGTATATGGCATACGTGGGCGACTGGAAGCCAGACAGACTTTTGAAGAGTGTAAGTGGAATTAATTTCACCTACGCAACCATTGATATCAATAAAGCTACTGCTTCGCTTGTTACCAACCCGAGTAAGAGGATTGTTGTGAACGGTAGTGAGGGTGTTGTCGCTATGAGTGGATTATCGGCTTCGGATGCGACTGTAATTTATCATGAAGGAAATGTGATTAACAATTGGACTTCGGATGGGGCACCATGGAGATCTACACTTGGTTTCACTCCCGAAGGCAAGATATCTTTCTCGAATGCGGCTCTTTATAACGGAAGGATGGTTAAGTTGCCATTTAACACAGATTATGTGGGCGACGGATATATTGAATCGGGTGAGGCCTGGGATGTGACATCGGCAGTGTATGGAAAGCCCTGGATTGTACGTGATGGCTATCTGATGACACGTTGGGATATGTATATAAATGATGGAACCGGATGGGAGATTGCTATGGGAGAAGCATGGAATGGCGTGGATAGATCAAGATCTTTCATTGGGCTCACCTACGATAATAAGATTGGTATGGCGGTAATCTCGCATGGGATGAGTATTCCGCAGGCTGCGTGGCTTCTCAACAAGTTGGGATGGAAAGACGTGTTCTTTGTGGGAGGTAGTTATTGGCAAGACAATGATTTCCAGCCTGTTTTGTATATAGACGGTAAATTGGTCGCAGGTAATCAGGGACAAGTATCGCAGTACTGCATTGCAATTGACATTAAAAATAAATGATGAAAAGTATCATGATAAAATCGAGACTGTTATTAATAATCTTCGCATTGGTCTGGATATTCCCGATGACCCATGCTAATAATGAAACTACTCCAGTATTTAAAGGTCGTGTATTGGACGCTAACACGAGCGAGCCTTTGATAGGTGCTACAGTGAAGGTGAAAAACATGACCACAGGTACGGTTACCGATGTTGACGGCAACTTCTTGCTGACATTGCAACAGGCAACCCGCGAGGTGACAGTGGAGGTATCGTATATTGGCTACAATACCCAAGAAATAACACTGAAAGAAGGCGTTGATAATCTTATTTACATGAGTGAGGATACGCAAATGCTCGACGAGGTACAAGTAGTTGCCTATGGTGTGCAAAGTAAGGTGACGTTGACAGGTGCTGTGTCATCCATTGGAACAAAAGATTTATTGAAATCGCCCAGTGGGAGTGTCGCTAATGCTTTGGCAGGTTCCGTGACAGGTATATCAACTATTCAGTATTCGGGACAGCCAGGAGCCGATGATCCGGAGATATTCGTGAGAGGTACTGGATCTCTTACTTCCGAGGCCTCAAAGCCTTTGATACTGGTGGATGGAGTGGAGCGATCTTTTTTTCAGATGGATCCCAATGAAATTGAGACTATTACCGTATTGAAAGATGCTTCGTCTACTGCCGTATTTGGTGTGCGGGGTGCGAATGGTGTGATTTTAGTAACCACCAGAAGAGGCAGTTCAGAAAAAAATCAGATATCTGTCAACTTATCTTTTGGGCTGACTCAGGCATTGAGGAATGTGAAGGGTGTGGATAGTTATACCTATGCATTACTATATAATGAAGCGCAGAGAGGTGATAATCCAAATTTAAATGACAATCAATTAAAGTTTTCACCTTTTGTAATTGACATGTTCAGAATGAATGCCGATCCAATCATGTTTCCCAGCGTGGACTGGACGGAGTACCTGTTCAACGACTTGGCGTGGCAGACACAGCATAATGCCACATTATCGGGTGGTGGAGAGCGTTTTAGGTATTTTGTTTCTGCAGGATACTTTGAACAGGATGGCATGCTGAAAAGGTTTCAGGAGACTTACGATCCAAACTTTAACTACAAGAGGTTTAATTATCGAACGAACTTCGATATTGATCTTACCAAAAATACACAATTGAAGATCAATGTCGGCGGAATAGTGGGTAACAAACGACAACCAATCACTTACGAGAACTTTTGGAAAACAATCATGTGGTCGCTTCCTTTTTCGAGTCCCGGTTTCGTGGATGGTAAACTGGTCATGGGACCAACAAGCAGAACTATTCCAATGGAGGAGGTTACAAGTGGTTTGGATATTTACTATAACTGGGGATATACGACAAATACATCCAATGTATTGAATCTTGATTTTGCATTGAATCATGATTTCTCGTCGGTGGTGAAAGGTTTGGTTGCTGAGGCAAAAGGTGCCTATAATACCGACTATTTCCTGAATGTAAGAAGAACGCCCATAGCTACCGATAGTGGTGTAAAACCTGTATATCTGGGGCACCTCACTCAACCTGGAATGGATATTGCTGATCCCCGCTTCGACAATAACATCGTTTATCAGACAGATGGTGTTTTTGGGTTGAAAGAGCCCATGAATTATGACGATTATTCGGGTAAAAGCAGGAACTGGTATGCTGAGTTTAACCTGAATTACAATCGGAGCTTTGGATTGCATAATGTAACAGGATTGCTTTTGTATAACCAGTCGAAAACATACTATCCTGCCCAGTTCACGGAGATACCCACAGGTTATATAGGGTATGTAGGACGTGTTACCTATAACTGGAACAAAAAATACATGTTTGAACTCAACGCAGGGTACAACGGGTCGGAGAATTTTGCCCCGGGGAAGAGGTTTGGATTCTTTCCTGCAGCGTCGGTGGGATGGATCATCTCAGAAGAGAATTTTATGAAGAAACAAGATGTGATTGACTTCTTAAAAGTGAGGGCATCTTATGGTATCGTAGGTAACGACAAATATTCGGGCCACCGGTTTATGTATCTGAAAGGTTCCTGGAACGGTAATCATTCTGTATGGTCTGATGGTGGCAGTTATCAGTTTGGAAAAGATTACAGCTGGGATATGGTACGTGATGCGAAAGAAAACACCTTTGGAAATGAGTTGGTTACCTGGGAGAAAGTAGGCAAACAGAATTACGGTTTGGAGATAAGAATGTTAGATGGAAGGCTGAACGTTGCGGGCGATCTTTTTTACGAAAAAAGAAAAGATATCCTCTCTACAAGAAATACTTTGCCTGCCATCACGGCTATTAGCCTGCCGATGATTAACCTGGGCAGGGTCAATAACCACGGATATGAGCTTACCTTAGGATGGAATGATAAGCTGAATAATGTGGAATATTGGGTCAACGGAAACCTTTCATATTCAAAGAATAAAATTATCTATATGGATGAGGTGCCTCCAAATGAACCATATATGGCGCAAACAGGGAGAAGCACCGGCTTGAACTATGGCTACCTTTTTGACAGGTTCCTGCAGATTGACGATTTCGATGGTGATGGAAACCTGAAGAAGGATGGTAATGGTGATTTGTTGTTGCCAACAATGCCTTTGGGTGTTCCAAGACCGGGTGATGCGCTCTTTAAGGATTTGAACGGCGATGGCGTAATCAATGGTAATGACAAGACATATTTTGGATATGGCGATCGTCCCGATTATGTGATAGGCCTGTTACACGGATTGAGATGGAATAATATTGAGATTTCGCTACAGTGGAGTGCTGCATTGAACGCATCGAGATTGATTGATCATGAGTATAGAAATCCGTTTGGGAGTACCAATAGCCGCATGCTCCCGAGTTTCCTTGCAGAAGGCCGGTGGACAGAAGAGAATGCAGCAGATGCCCGTTTCCCGAGACTTACTTTCATGAATAAAAACCATTATTTGGAGACATCTGACCTTTGGCTCATGGATGCTTCGTATTTGAGATTGAAAGTGGCCGAGATATCTTATACTTTTAGGGATAAGAAATCGTTAAGTGCGCTAGGAATGGAGTCGGTCAGATTGTATGCCAATGGTTATAACCTCTTTACATTCTTTTCAGACTTGATGGATATCGATATAGATCCGGAAGGAAGGCCCAATGCCGCTGCTGAATATCCAAATTCTAGAATATTTAATTTTGGAGTGAACCTGTCATTTTAAAAATTGTAACATGAAATCAAAATTTATAAATCATATCGTTTTATCTCTGCTGACTCTACTCTTAACGGTGAGCTGCAGCGACTTTGTTCTGGGTGAGCAATTTTTAGAGAAGGCTCCCGGTGGCGACATTACCATCGATACCATTTTCTCGTCGAAAGTTTACGCAGAAAGAGCTTTAAATTCAGCATATGCCACACTGAGAAATTCATTTCCCTTGCATAATTCTGGAGCCAATTCGGGTAGTTATGAACACGCCAATGCGGGTAATCGTCTGGGATGGGATAACCTGGATGCACTGACTGATATTATTAATTCACACTGTAACTGGGGCGGTGTTTATGGCATATATTACTCCGGTCAGTATAACGCAGAGACGGAGAACGAGAGCCATAGTACCAAGCTCGGTTTCTTACCAGGGCAGGATGTGACATGGACAGGTATAAGAAAGGCATATCTTTTTATTGAGAATGTGGATAAGGTCCCCGACATGTCTGCCGATGAGAAGAAAGTTCGAAAAGCAGAAGCAAAAATGATTATTGCCTGTCAGTATCATGAGTTGATGAGGCATTTTGGTGGGGTTCCGCTTATTGATCTGACCATTGATTCTGATAATCAGGAGAGCTACGATTTCTCCAGAAGAACTTTGCAAGAGACGATAGATTTTATCGTTGGACTTTGTGATGAAGCCGCTGCAGATTTGCCATGGGCTGTGACAGCAGCCGACGATGGCCGTTTTACGAAAGCCGGTGCAATGGGACTGAAAGTGAGAGTGCTTGCGATGGCGGCAAGTCCCCTCTTTAACGCGAATACTCCGTATGAGGCGATGTCTGCTCCTACCGCTGCGAATGCCGACAAACTTGCTGGTGTGGATGTACAACAGATGGTATGGCTAGGCTCATACTCGCAAGAAAGATGGGAAATGGTGGCACAGGCGTGCAGAGAGTTTATCACAGAGAATGAAAGCAATGGCAATTTCTATGACCTGGTAAAGTCCGAGACTCAAGATCTCGAAGGCTATAGAAAAGCATTCTCCGATGGTTATTCGGCCCGTTATAATGGTGAAATATTGATTGCTACAGGAAGAAATAAACGGACGTATGGCGAGTTTTATCTGGGCTATTATTTTGGCCCCGCCGATGATGTGAATGGTAATACAGGTAGAGGATATGGTGGAGGTGCGGTCACGCTTAATTATGTGGATAAATTCCCCTATATCAATGGAGAAAAGGCATCTTACAGTACCTGGTTAGAATATAATGGCAATATAGGTTCTATTTATGAAAATCCATTTACAGGACGGGATCCAAGATTATACGAGACTGTCATGATCGTAGGAGACAAGTTTAGAGGACGTCCTGCAGAGATGTGGATTGGCGGTCGCGAAAGAAAGGAAGCCGACCATCCACGTGCCAGTACCGGCTTTTGTGTTCGCAAATATCTATGGGATTACAACGAGGCTACATTTCACTACAAGCCAGCAAACTATTCTTATTTGAGGTTACCGGAAATATACCTTACGTACGCCGAGGCGCTGAATGAACTAGGCAAACCGGAAGAAGCAATGGTCTGGTTGAATAAAGTAAGAAATAGAGTGGGACTCCCTAATATGACAACTTCCCTGTTGCAACGTTTGCATGAGGAAGGGAGTTTGCCACAGTATCCTGAAGCTAACCTCATGGGGAATGCTTTGCTTCGCGAGGAAATTCTCGACGAAAGAGCAAGGGAGTTTTGTTTTGAGGAGATCAGATGGTTTGATATTGTTCGTTGGAAACGTAGAGATATATTTGAAGAAGACCTTTATGGGATAGCAATAAATGTGGAGAGTGGTTCAATTGACAGCGACAATCTTAAATTACGCTTTTCATCTCCCCAAGTAGAGACTCCTCGTTACTGGAAAAATAACTTCTCGCCCAAATGGTATTTGAGTGCGTTTCCCACTACTGAAATAAACAAAGGGTATGGACTGATACAAAATCCCGGATGGTAAACTATTGTCGTTAAATATTATATTGACATGAAGAAAAATATATTATTCATTTTATTCATCTTTATTACACAGGTTCTACCAGCTCAGGATAATAAGAGCCGGATCAGAGTTACGGACAAAAATGATCGGCCGTTGTCACACGTAGTGGTGAAAATTGAAGGCAATCAGTTGGAGTCATTTGTAACAGATGCAGATGGTTATGTGGATTTACCCGCTGTAAAAGGAGACAAATTGTTATTAAGCAGATTTAATCAATCGCAAACGACCGTTGAATTAACAGATCATGAAGCGACTATTCGACTGCAGGATAATTATTTGTTATTGGATTTGGGTTACGACATAAAAACGACAAACGAAGAATCAGCTGCAGCCATAGGAGGAATATCTTCAGAAGAGCTTGAGAGTAGTCATTCTCGCAATGTATTGAAACAACTCTATGGCAGAATTCCAGGTCTCTTGCTTTATCAGGGAGACACAAGTCCATGGAACCTTACACCCGATTTTTATGTTCGGGGTAGAGGATCTTTCTCCGGGAATCACACACTCATCCTGGTGGATGGAGTAGAGAGAGACGTCACCCTTCTCAACTCGAATGAGATCGAGTCGGTGGTGGTCATGAAAGATGCTGCATCGCTCTCACTCCATGGTAATCGTGGGGCCGATGGTATAATCAATTTTATTACCAAAAGAGGGGGTGATCATGGAATGCAGATTAAAACAGGATATAGAGCCTCGATCGATCAGGCATTTCGCATACCTGATATGGCCAATGCATATGTCTATTCTTCGGCATTGAATGAAGCTTTAAGGAACGACAACCTACCTCAGAGATACAGCGAGAATGATTTGATCTCAATGTATAACGGGGAGAAAAAAAATCTGCTTCCTGATGTTGATTGGCAGGCAGAAATGTTGCGGAAGAATGCCTACTCCAATGTAGCAGATTTAGAACTGAATGGTTCTACTCAACGGTCAAGATACTATGTTTATACCAACTACACCAGTCATTATGGGCTATTAAATAATACCGATCTCAACAAGGATTACTCTACCCAGGTTACCCAGCATTCCTTGAAAGTTAGAAGTAACCTCGAGACCTATATTACACCTACCACCGTAGCCAGAATGAACGTGATGGGTCGTTTAATGCAGTATCAACAGCCCGCAACGGGGCTCTGGCTTGACGGTATTTATAATGTTCCATCTGCCGCCTTTCCTGTACGCAATGGCAATGAGTGGGTCCAAAATCAGATGTTTGCGAATCCTTTGGCAAATAAAACGGCTCGTGGCTATAACGTGGTTCTGCAACGAAGTTTATTGGGTGATATTACAATTGATCAGAATCTCGACATGTTGTTACCCGGTTTATCGGCACAAATAAGGCTCGCCTATGATAACTCTGCAGATATTACAGATTCTAAGTCAAAAGAATACGCATACCTGCAATTTCTCCCGGTACGGGGAGCTGCGGGAAATGTGGAAGAGAATACTTTCACCAGATACGGAAACGATACCGAGCTTTTCTTCAGTAGTTGGCTGAGTAATCAGGTAATGAGAACTACTTTTTGGTCAAAGATTGCTTATAACAAAAACATCGGTAAGCACCAGTTTGAAGTATCGGGTATCTATGGGCAGATTTATGCAAGATATGCGGGAGCGAATAATTCTTATATGTATCGCGATTATCTTGCACATTTGAACTATAATTATGATAATCGCTATTTGCTTCAAGGGGTGTTAAACATTTCTGGTAGTGGAAAACTGCCAAAGAATGATAAGTATCGGATTTATCCTGCCTTATCTGCAGCCTGGGTTTTATCGAATGAAGATTTCTTCGGTTCATGGAGTAATCTGGACTATCTGAAGCTGAGAGTTTCAAGTGGCGTGACCGGTATGGATAGGAACCTTTCATACGATATGGATAAGCAATTCAATGGCGTCGGCCTCTCTTATATTTTTGTTGGTAATAAAATGCAAAATGGATTGGGAGAAGGTGCCTTGGGTTCTTATTTGATTGAGCCTGAAAAAGAACTGAAAAATAACATCGGGCTTGACATGCGACTTTTTAAGAATCTGACAATTGGATTGGACGCATTTTATAACCATCGGAAAAATATCAGGGAGGCTAGTTCCAGCAGCATTTCCAATGTAATCGGTATCGGAATGACCGATATTTCGACAGGAGAGGTTAAAAACATGGGAGCTGAGGTTTCTGTTGGCTGGTCGGGTAAAGTAAATCATTTCAGCTATGCTGTAAATTCCCAGGTTGCTTTTCAGAAAAACGAGATTGTAAGCATCTCGGAAGAGTATGTCCCCTATGGTTACATGAGCAGGAAAGGTAAATCAGTCAATGCCTTATATGGACTCATTTATGATGGTTTGTATCAGGAGAGCGATTTCCAAGAGGGTGGCATGCTGAAAGAAGGTCTGGTTAGCTCGGCATTTATGCAAAATTTACAACCGGGTGATGTGAAATACAAGGATTTAAATGATGACGGGATCATAAACGAGTATGATTACTCTTACCTGACAAATAGCCTGCCGGAAATATACTTTGGTACCAATATTCAGATGGCATATAAAGAATGGTCGTTATTCATGAATTTCCAAGGTGTTGGCAAGTCAACAATCACAACAGAGTTGGAAAGTATTTATTGGCCACTCTACGGTAACAATAAAAATGTATCCGTGCATTATTTAAGAAATCGATGGACCTCTGATACGCCGGATGCTAAATATCCTCGTCTAACAACTCTGCCAAATGAAAATAATTTTCGCAGTAGTACATTGTGGACAGAAAAAGGAGATTTTCTAAAACTTCGTGACATGGAATTGTCTTACAATATACCCGCCCGCTTATTTAGCAATGTAGCGATCAGTGAATGCCGAGTTTACATCAGTGGAACAGATCTATTTTCGTTGGATTATTTGGGTATCATGGATCCCGAACACATTAGCATGTATTATCCCACAACAAGATCATTTTCCTTGGGCGTTAATCTAGTATTTTAAAAACGAAGAGTATGAAAAAAATATCAATAATATTACTTTCAGTTATAATTTTGGGTGCCTGCAGTGACTTTTTGGAACTCAATGAATCTGTATATCAAACAAAAGACTATCAATTCTCTGAGTTTAACAGAGTAAAAAATGTGGTCACAGGTGTATATGGATATGTGACAGATGGTTTGTCAGATGTAGAAGGAACCATGTTGGATGTAGCGAGTGATGATGCCGTTTATGCGTGGAATACCCATTCCATACGTAAATTTTACGATGGGAGTTGGTCACCCATCAATCTGATTGACAATCAATGGCCCTATTACTATTCTGCCATAAGAGCGGCAAACTACTTTTTGGAAAATTGTCCCGATGATTTTCCTGCAAGTATATACCTGGATGATTACAAGGAGAGAATGGTTGAGCTGAGAAATTTTCCTTACGAAGTGAGGGCATTAAGGGCCTACTTCCATTTCAATCTTTTGAAAAGGTATAACCAGATAGTGATTGCAGACCGCACTTATACGCCGGAGGAAGCAAATGAATTACAGCCTGTTAGTTACCAGGAGGCAGCAGAGTGGATTGTTGCCGAGTGTGATTCGGTGTCTCTTCATCTGCCCCTCAATTATAAAAATACACCAAGTGCAGAATTAGGGAGAGTGACGAGAGGAATGGTGATGGCGTTAAAAGCACGTGTTTTATTATATGCCGCAAGTCCTTTAAACAACAGTGAAAATATGCGTTCGCCTTGGCTCGAGGCTGCCATTGCAGCGAAAGAAGTCATTGAACTTGGAGAATATGAGTTGGTTCCCGAAGATGTAACGAACAACGAGAGTGCATTGGGGCTTATCTTTGGCAAACGAAACTTTTCAAGCAATTCATTTGAAAGAGCAAATTTTCCTATTGGTCTCTATTTAGAAGAAGGCAACTCAGGAGTTTGCCCATCACAAAATCTGGTTGAATCGTTTGAAATGATAGATGGTACACCTTTTGATTGGTCGAATAGAGATCACCGTCGCAAGATGATGAATCCTTTGGAGAGAGATCCGAGATTTGCGAAGACTGTATTATATAATGGTAGTAGATTTAAAAACCATATCATTGAGTCTTACAAAAATGGAAAAAACGGATTTCCAAAAGAAGGAGCGTCCCCTACATCCTATTATCTAAGGAAGCATATCAGAGAAGAAACCAGTTTGGTTGCCGGGAATGAAAGTAGTTATTCGCATGTTTTCCCGCTCTTTCGTTATGCTGAAGTATTGCTGAACTATGCGGAATCGCTGGTTGAAGCAACAGGTGATCCCGATTTCAAAGGTGTTCAGAATGGGGTAGATTTTACTTTGTCACCCCGTGAAGCAGTCAATCTTGTTAGAAACAGAGCAAATATGCCTTCTCTTCCCAGTATGGATAAGACTCAATTTGTTGAACGATTGAGAAATGAAAGAAGAGTAGAGCTTGCTTTTGAAGGACATAGGTTCTGGGATATTCGCAGATGGAAAATGGGCGAAGAGTCTACAACAATCTATGGATTAAATATTACAAACAATTTTGATGGAACCTTTACTTACGATCGAATAGTTGTTCAGGATAGGGTATGGGATGATAAAATGTATTTTTATCCTATCCCCGCTTCAGAAATATTTAAAAATAATGCTCTCATTCAAAACGAGGGGTGGAATTAAAAAGTAATAACTATTAAATGTACGTATAATGAAACAAATAATCATTGTTTTATCCGTTCTCTTTTTCTTAGCTTGTGAGAATAACACCCCACTATATCCTATAGATGATATTGATACGGGAACTGTTATTCCTTCAGATGAAAGCGGCATGAGAATATATCAGGTAGATCCTCTTATCAAGATTGTAGCTGAAAACAACCAGTTTACAGAGGAGGTGGATGTGTTGGATGTCGCAAGAGGTGAAACCGCTTCTCTTCAGTTAATTATCAAAGCAGAGAAATCATTGACCGCTGCTTCGGCTGAATTGGTTAGTTTGACCAATGAGTCAGGTGCTCAATTGTCTGGCGTGAAATTTGGATGGGTGCGTGACGTTTTATCTACCCTTGAGTATTATCCAAAACCTTCGCTGGGTTTTACCGAGATTCAATCTATGTCGAAGAAGTATCCTGATGTCATTATTGATGATGAAACAGAAGATATCAATGCAGGTAATCATGCCTCACTTCTGGTTAGCATACCCATTCCGGAATCGGCCAAACCTGGTCTCTATACGGGTAAAGTTAAAATAAACGCACTTGATGGAACGACTCCTGTCTCTGCTGAAAAAACATTCTCACTGCGTGTTTACCCTGTTAACGTAGGTGAACCGGAACTTTTTGTGACTAACTGGGTTTTCTTTGACCGTTTCCATCAACTCAATAATGGGGAACAAGTTCAAAGAGGAACACAGCTTTTCAATGAACTAAGAAAAAAACTGGCTGAAACATGTAAAAGTCTTGGACAAAATACCTATTTGATAGACGCCAGACCATATCCAATAGGTGTAAACCCTGATGGCAGTTGGATTTTTAATTTTGATACTTTCGACGAAGATGTACAAGCTTTTATTGATCACGGAGGTTTGAAACGTATCGAAGCCGGTCATATATTGTCTGTAACAGGTGGTGCAGTGGGTACACGCTTTGGACTCAATTCCGCATGGGAACTGAATGAAAACGGAGGTTTTAGCAGGATAAGCCTGTATGATGACTGGAGAGAAGAAGGATATAAGGAGCGTGTAGAACCTTACTTTAAGAATTATTTTCAAGCCCTTAAAAAGCATCTGACTGAAAAAGGATGGCTGGACATGTTTGTACAACATTTGGGTGACGAGCCCACGGCGACGAATTACGATGGGTATATTTTTTATGCACAACTTGTAAAAAAGTATTTTCCGGAAATAAAGTTGATTGATGCAATGGATGTTGGCTCGTCGAGTTATTTGAAAGATGTGTCTGATATCATGGTACCGAAATTGGACGTTCTTCACCAAGATGATGAAGTTTATCGGCAACGCACGGAGCAAGGGAAAGAGAACTGGTTTTATACTTCCATGTCTCCCAGGGGAAATTACGCGAACCGGTTTGTCAACCTTCCGCTAGTTTTAACCCGTATCCTACATTGGATTAACTATTACAGTGGAACAAAGGGATACTTGCACTGGGGACTTATGTGGTGGCACAGTGATTTATGGAAAGATTTATATCAAGATAGCTCCAATCCACGCAATTTCTTACCCGGTGGTGATTCCTATTTAATATATCCTGGTTATCATAAGTTTTACATGTCGATTCGGGCAAATGCTATGCGAGATGGTATCCATGACTATAATTTGCTAAAAATGGTTGAAAGACGCAGTCCGGAAAAGGCGCAGGAGTTTTTAGGGGCAGTCGTATACGGGTACGACGATTACAATATTGAAATTAAGAATTTCAGGAATGTCCGAAGAGAAATGCTTGAATTCCTATCTAACTGATCGGTAAACATGTCAACTTGATTCTTGGCTTTTACTAGTCAGGCAATAGTAAAGGTCAAGAATCTGTTGTATTTCTGTCAATTGTTTTAAAGTTTCATTTTCACCCTAACAGGTAGAATCATTTTTCATTTATTGGAGCAAAACATCCGGCATCTTTATGAAACGAATGAGTTTTTTAGTTTTTACGCTTTTAATATTGCTTGAGTCAATTCATGCCCAGGAACGTGATCATTTTTTATTATTTACCGACTCGGTTGTTACATCCGATGGATTAAAACTCGCAACAGATATTTATATTTCAAATGAAAGTGAAATATTTCCCTCACTGTTAATCCTTTCTCTTTATGATCCACTTGATCCTTATCCATCTTTAGGTGGAACATTTTTAGGTAACAAGATAGGTCCGGCTGTTCAGAATCAAAATATCGCCAGAAACGACCAATGGGTGTTTGAATCGGAGGTGCTTTCTTCCCCTCTAACCCTACTTGGAAGTATATCAGCCAAGCTGTACGTTAGTAGCTCCGTGAAAAGCACAGACTTTATCATGATGGTGCAGGATGTTTTCCCCAACGACACCATCATCAATATTCAAGAAGGAGGGAAACGTGTAGATTTGAAACCAAATAAGGTGACCGAAGTAAATATTGACTCCTGGCCAACAGGATATCAGCTTAATCCGGGACACAAGCTTCGTGTTGTCATTACCTCAAGTTGTTTTCCACGGTTCAACAGAAAATTAAATTGTGATGAACCCATATACATGGCCCGAAAAATAAAAAAAGCGGTACAAACAATTTACACAGGTCCAAAAAAACCTTCAAGTATAACCTTGCCGGTGTTAAACATCGTTCATGATTAAGTTTTATAAAGTATTT
The DNA here is from genome assembly GCF_900095795.1 of Petrimonas mucosa. NCBI lineage: Bacteria > Pseudomonadati > Bacteroidota > Bacteroidia > Bacteroidales > Dysgonomonadaceae > Petrimonas > Petrimonas mucosa. Next base: position 2,335,031 of record NZ_LT608328.1, on the reverse strand, counting down.
ACAATAATTTAATCAATATATTTTCAATCAGATATGAACATAAATTTCACAAAAATGAAAATAGGAATGTCAGTTATCAGAAATTTTTTTGTGTTGCCTCTTGTTTTGTTGATTTTACTCACAGTTTCATGCAAGGCAAGTAATGGAAACGACTTAGACAATGGAAATACCGAGCTGTTGCCTGGTGATGACCTTTACTATAATCGCAACGCATATTTTAATGTATATATATTCCAGGATAACAGATGGAAGAGTGTTGAGGTAAGAAATGCCCTTGTATCAGATGCCCCGAACCATCACCCTGATATTTGGAATGACTGGGGCAACGCTAAAAAGTTGCGTGATACGATGTCTTATGCAATCTTTACAGACAATTTTGATGCTCCTTTAAAAGTGAGAGTTGAGAACAGAAGAGCGAACTTTGAGCAAGTTAAAGTGCGCCCTACCAGTTATGGGTTTGAAACTACACGGGTAAATGAGACTACAATTGAGTTTACGATAGACGACTGGAATCGTCGGAAGGTATCGGTAGAGTTTGATGATAATCGTTACAACAACCTTTTTCTTTTTCCAAACAGAGAAGATGATAACAAGCCTGATCCCAATGATCCCAATGTGACTTATTTTGCTGCTGGTGAGCATAATGTCGGGCATATTGAACTTGGAGATAACGAGACATTATATATAGATGAAGGTGCTGTTGTGTATGCACATGTGAGTGCAAAAGGAAACAACATAAAAATAACCGGTAGAGGTATATTGAGCGGTGAGAAATTACCACATATAGGCAACATCTATGCCGAAGGCCCTGTACTTGTAAATGTATCAAACACTCGGAATTTCACGCTTTCGGGAGTAACTCTTATTGATTCACCCAGTTGGAGCGTTGCGTTATTTGATGTTAGCCATGTAACAATAGATAACATGAACATGATCTGCTGGATACTTAATGGTGATGGGATAGATCTTTGCAGTGTGGATGATGCCGTCATTAATGATTGTTTTATTCGTACCTATGATGATTGTATAAGTCTGAAAGTGTTGGCGAATTTTTATACAGACGTCAATAATATTCGGGTTACAAATTCCCTTTTATGGACAGATTATGCAAGGGGAGTAATGGTTGGGCCTGAATCGGGAGATTATACCTGGGGAACAGGCAAAATAAAGAACTGTATTTTTGAAAATTGTATTTTTCTTGAACAACCGAGTGGTGATGGAGATTACAGGTCAGCTATTGCGGTTGTTCAGCATGCCATGCATGGTGGTGGTGCTGCATTGATTGATCATATCACGTTCAGAAATATCGAAATTGACCATATGCAGCAGGGAGGGCGTCCAATCTGTCTTGAGCAAGCACCGCAACGATTGAATAGTACCATGCAGAATATAATTTTTGAAAATATACGGATATCAGATTCAAAAGGGCATCAGCATAAATCATCCATTCGGACGAACAACAATCAGATGAAAAATATTGTATTTAATAATGTTACCTATAACGGGCAAAAAATTACAGGTGCCGGAGATAGATTGGAAATAGAAGGAAATGTTGAGATATCGTTTAAGTAAGTATATGATTACTGCCAGGTTTTATTTGAGCATGTTAGCGCTTTTGCTACTTGTTGGATGTACGATTAAAAAAGACCATAATGAAAATTGTAAAAATTATGAAGAGGCATCGATAAAGGTGGATGTGTTATCCAATTGGCGGGTATTACCCGATGGCATTCATAGTTCGTTTTCCTCTTCGGATATTCGATATGAGAAGTTCGAAATTCCCGTTGTTAATTCATCAAAACAGTGGAATACTTCCGGTTGGAGAGGCGAAAGATTAAGTGGGCAACTTGTATTGTGGAGCAAAGCGAATGCGGATGAAGTGTCAATAAGGTTCACTGACTTACAGGGTGAGAATGGCGCCATGATTTCTAACGAAAATATTGGTTTTAATTTTATCCGCTACGTGATTACAGATGAGTTTGCCGAAGGATGTAGTCCGCAAGAACGTAAGCCAGAGAATTACAAGGAGATACTGAGTGCTGATGTGTTGGATAATACCAACTGTTTATCCATAAGAGGGGAGACAACTCAACCCGTATGGCTTTCCATCGATGTTCCGGGCGATGCAACCCCGGGTTCATATACTGCTTCTCTGGAGTTGCTAAAGGGCAACGAGGTGATTGAAACTTTGGCAATACACCTTGAAGTACAGGCTCAAACATTACCCTCACCGAGCGAATGGGTGTTTCACCTTGATTTGTGGCAAAACCCATTTGCCGTATCCCGTGTGGCAGGAGTTGAAAATTGGTCACAGGAACATTGGGAGGAATTACGACCGGTGATGAAAATGCTGGCTGATGCCGGACAGAAAGTGATTACAACCACGATAAACAAGAAGCCGTGGGACGGACAGACAGAGGATGCCTATGAGTCGATGATTGAATGGGTTCTGCATGAAGATGGGAGCTGGAGCTATGATTACTCAGTTTTTGATAACTGGGTCCAATTTATGTTTGACATGGGCATCGATAAACAAATTAATTGCTACTCGATGGTTCCATGGGGTGATCTGTACTACTACGATGAGTCGAAAGGAAAAGAGGTGTCGGTTACGCTTGTGCCAGGTACCTCGACATATAATGATTTTTGGAGACCTTTCCTGATTAGTTTTGTAGAACATCTGGAGGAGAAGGGATGGAGAGAGATCACCTGTATTGCGATGGACGAGATTGAAGCGGATGTGATGAAGATAATTCTCGACCTGTTGGATGAAACAGCTCCTGGACTGGGTGTCTCACTTGCAGATAAGAGTCAGAGTTACAGGATATTCCCAGATCGAATTGCAGACTTGTGTGTGGCTCAAGGTTTTGTACTTAATGAGAATGATCGTGATTTTCGGTCTGAAAATGGTTTTACAACCACATGGTATGTATGTTGTGCACAAGAGTTTCCAAATGTCTTTACCTTCTCTGACCCGGCTGAAGGAGTCTTTATTGCATGGCATACCATTTCTGCCGGACTGGACGGTTTCTTGCGATGGGCATATAACAACTGGGTAAAAGAGCCTCTGTTGGATTCCCGTTTTCGTGCATTACCTGCTGGTGATACATACATTGTTTATCCAGGAGGGCGCAGTTCTGTACGTTTTGAAAAACTACGCGAGGGTATACAGGATGTTGAGAAACTCAGAATTTTAAAAACAAAGTTAATGACCTCTTCCACCAACGAAGCTTCCAAAAAGTTATCTGAGTTGGAAAATATAATGAAACATTTTCAAATTGTTGAACGGCCGGACAACCTCAATTCAATTTTAAAAGATGGAAAGAAATGGTTAGATGAAGTCTCGTTGATGTTTCCCGATGAAGCACTTTAAGAGTCGTACTTGCATGACAAACAGTCGTTACGTGGCAACTATTTGGCAATCCGGATTGTTTTTTTGTATTTTTGTAATCATATAACACATTCCTGATTAAAAACTTCGTGGATGTTTAAGATAACAAACATAAGTCGACAATATTTTGCAGTTTTTTTGTTCCTTATTTTATCTTGCAAGGCACATTGTACCGGCAGTGAGCCTAGTGGGTTTTATGATTTGAAGTTTTTACCGATACAATCTGAGATTTTACCTTCGAATGATGTGCGGAAATTATTTCAGGATTCAGATGGTTTTGTCTGGTTACCTACCTATAACGGATTGGCTAGGTTCGATGGATATAATGTGCTGACTTTTGAAATAATTGACGAAAACGAACGCATCGTTAATACATGCATTAACGTTGTGGAGGAGGATGAAGAGAGGCAGATGTGGATAGGGACCGAAAGAGGCCTTTACGTATTGGACAAGTTCACAGGTAATATTGCAGCTGTGAACAGTAGTGAGTTACTCGATTGTAATATTGCAGACTTGTTGATCGATTCAGAGAATAATTTGTGGGTAGGTACCAATAAAGGTTTGTACAGAAAGCGAAAGGGCGAAGAGGATTTTCAAAAAATAACGTATGAGGATCTCTCACTTAGTATAACTTCTATCACAGAAGACGGCAATAAGAATCTTTGGATTACGGGTTGGGATCAGGGAGTTTATAAATATAGCATCAGATCGGGAAAATTTCGTTCTTTCAATGATGGAATTTTAAAGAAATCTCATGTGATCTTTACCGATACAGACCATAATCTGTGGATTGGTACCTGGGGCGAGGGTCTGCTGGTTGTTACGAACGACAAGGGTAATTACGAGAGTGATGGAGAACTCCAATATAAACAGTACAAGAATATAAAAGGGAGTGACAATTGTATCTTAGATAATATTATTTATGAGATCGAGCAGGATGACATATCCGGTTCCTTATGGATTGGCAGTAGAAGTGGTTTAACCATTCTCCATAGAGATGCCGCGAACCCCAGCTTCGAAAATTACGTTCCCGACAATAGCTTTGGCGGGTTACCATTTAATGAAGTGAACTCTATCCTGAAGACGAGAGACGGTGTAATGTGGATTGGCATGCTTGGCGGTGGGGTATGTAAGGCCATTACCGGGGATGTAAATATTCATACTGAGGAACTCAATAGTGTGCGTGAAAGATACCAGACTAGTTCCGTGAAAAGTATTTTATATGATGATGAGGAGTTTTACTGGATGGGAATTGCCGGATATGGCATGATCAGATACAATTCTGCAGATAACAGTTTTTTGAACTATAATGAATTACCCTCACTGAAATCGTTGCCCTATACCTCGTTGGTAAATACGATTATCAAGCGAGAGCTAACAGGTGAGATCTGTTTTGGTACCTGGAATAATGGGGTTTGGATATATAACAAGCACACGGGAGACGTGAAAACAATTACACAAATGAACGAAAGACAGTTTGTGGATGACTGTGTATTTGTTTTATTTGAAGACTCAAAATTTAATTTGTGGATTGGCTCACGTAATGGCATCTATATTTATACAGCAAACGGTGTTTTTTATACGCTGAATGAATGGCTTGGTGTTGATGCCGGGCTTAACCAAGTGCAGATTTCAGGTATAAAAGAAGATAAGAGGGGGAATATTTGGATAGGAACAAATTACAATGGCATCATAAAAATTAGTGTCGTCGATAAAAAAGTAAGACATTATACAGTCGGAAAGGGGATGAATGTAAAAAACATCAATACGCTTTTTGTGGATTCAAATAATCGCATTTGGGCAGGTACAATAGGGAACGGTCTTTATTACTATAATCCGAAGGAAGATTATTTTCTCCCTACCACTTCTATCCCTAACATCGAGAAGAAGTCTATTACCAATATCATTGAGGACGGAAATAAGAGAATTTGGATTACGACCAATAATGCGGCTATAGCTTTTTTCGTGAACGAAGACTATGAATTTGAAAATATCATATATTTCTCTGACGATTACAGTTTCCATGAGTTTACTTATAATAAAAATGCGGCAGTGAAGAGAGAGGACGGATCGTTAATTTTTGGAGGAACTCAGGGTTTTAAAATAATTGATTCGGACAATATAAGCCATTCGGAAGCTGTTTGGCCGTTGGTGCTGACCGACCTTAAGGTGAATGGTGTATCGGTGAGGGAGGGCTCTTTGCCTTCTTTGAAGAGGGATATTAATTATACCGACAGGATTATCCTTTCCCATACTGATAATAATATTCAGATTGATTTTGCGCTGTTAAATTACTCTGATATTAAAGAGAATATCTATACTTACATTTTGGAGGGGCATGATGTTGCCCCCTTGTTTACAGGTGCACGGAATTATAGTGCAGTTTATACCAATTTACCTGCTGGCGAGTACACTTTCCGGTTGCTTGGTGCTCCTGAGTATGGTGATTGGGTGAGGGAGGAGAAATTGCTTAAGATCAAGGTGCTACCTCCACCATGGTTGTCGAAGTGGGCAATTACTTCTTATGTGATTCTTTTTTGTGCTATCATGTATTTCATTTTTAGGTTTATACGTTATCGGATTAAAATGAATTACAAGGTGCAGATGAGTGAATTGCAGCGGCAGAAGGCAGAAGAGGTGAATCATGCCAAGCTTCAGTTTTTTACCAATATTACACATGAACTAATGACGCCGCTGACGATTATCACCGCCTCGCTGGAGAACATGAGTAAGAAGGAGATGAATCCACTTTATAGTATGATATCTGTACAGAGTGTCAGGCTGATGCGACTTATTCAGCAGGTATTGGAATTCAAGAAAGTCGAGTCTGATAATGTGAAGCTGGTGGTGACACATGCCAATATTTCCAATTTTATAAAGAGTTGTGTGGAGGCATTTAGACCGTTGGTAAAAAGGAAGAATTTAAAAGTGACTTATGAGAGTTTCCCGGAGGAGATCTTTGGATATTTCGACTCAGATAAAGTCGATAAGATAATTTACAACTTACTTTCTAATGCAACGAAATATACTCCTGATGGGGGGAAAATAACAGTCAAGCTTTCCGATACCGTTGAGAGAGGTTTTCAGCTTTCCGTGATTAACGAAGGAGAGCTTATGGATAGTGAGAAGATTGGGCATTTATTTAGTAGATTCTATGAGTCTGATCACAGGAAGTTTAATACCATTGGTCATGGTATTGGCCTTTCACTTGTGAAAGATTTAGTTACTATTCATAAGGGTAAAATAGCGGTTTTCAGTAATAAGGAAGTGGGGAACTGTTTTAATGTTACACTGCCTTTGAAAAGGGAGGCATATAGTAGTGAGGAGATAGATGATACGATTGATCCTGATGTGCCTTCCTTTTTTATACCGATTACTACGGAAGATGAGGCACTTGTAGAACTGCATGAGGATTCGTTGTCTAACTTGACTCTTTTGATCGTGGAGGACAGTGAGGATCTTAGACAATTGGTATCAAGCTTTTTCTCCAATTACTTTCACGTCAAGACCGCATCGAATGGAGTGGAGGCGATCAATATTTTGGAGGAAGGGGCTATTGATCTTATCGTATCTGATATTATGATGCCGGAGATGGATGGAATTGAGTTATGCAGATTCGTGAAGAATAAGTTCGAGTTTTGTCATATCCCCGTTGTATTGTTGACAGCAAAAGATACCGAAATAGATGAGATTGAGGGATATAATTCGGGAGCCGATGGTTATGTGAAAAAGCCTTTTAACTTCACGTTGTTGTATGCTCAGGTGAACAATCTTTTGAAAAAGCAGGAGAAGAGGAGGGCAGACCTGAAAAAGCAGGTGGTCTTTGAGATTGGTGATTTAGAATATACCTCCTTGGATAAGCAGTTTTTGAATGATGCCATTGAATGTATCAATGAGAATATCAAAGATACGGAGTTTGATTTGGAAAAATTTTCGGTTCTCATGGGGCATTCAAAGAGTACGCTTACCGAGAAATTGAAAATGCTCACTGGATTTACCCCAACTGCTTTTATTAGAGAAATCAGGCTGACATCGTCCTATAAATTGTTGAATGAGGAAAAGAAAATCCGAATTGATGAGTTGGCATCTGCGGTAGGATTTAGTGATCCTAAATATTTCAGTACTTGTTTTAAGAAAAAATATGGTATTTCTCCCAGCAAAATATTGAAGAATCAGGAGATTTAGTAGCGTCCTTTTGTATATTAATTGTTTTTACCCGCATGATATAATTCAATAGTTCGTTAAAAATATAGTCTCGAGTCAAGCATCAATGGCTGCAAACTCAATGAGTTCTTTGACAAGTTTATCATTTAATCTTCTGTTCGGTTTAATGCCAGACACGCAAATAAATCGCTCAAGCAGGTAGGCATTGTGTATCATTGTTTTACATGATGCCATCGAAAAGGGGATGCCTTTCTCCTTTGCCAGCACCTTTGCCAGGTTTATTGAGGTAAGAGACGCATTAAAGTTGAACGATAGCTTTGCTACGTCCCTTGCCTGCGATTGCATCAGTCCTGTGAAGCCTTTTGCATCCCTGAAGCAAAACTCGATCTGAAAACGGGTGCGGTAAAATTCTATGACATCTTTTCCACTCGTCTTAGGATTTGTTGAGAAAAACAGTTTTGGTTTTTTCCCATCTTTGAAATACCAGATGACAAGCCTGACCATCTGTCTAAGTGATTTGGAATAGGCTATCAAGGTGTAGAGATCACCGTTATCAATATTGATCTTTTGCACTCTAGTTGTATCCAGGTTGGCCATGTCAATCTTACCGTCGTAGAGTTTAGGTCTTCCTTTCTTGCCCGTTGGTTTCTGCAGTGTTGGATAATAAAGTGCGGCGTCATCCCTGAAACGGCTGACCAGATCAAACTTCATCTCTTGCAGACCCGTAACGAAGTTGTTCTTTGCGAAGTAGGCATCAGCAACCACGTAACGGCTTGTCCGATGGAGTTTATCCCGCATCGATTTAATGACCAGCAGGTACCAGTCGATCAGGTTCGCATCACGACTCTCCAGGGTTTGACGGTCCGGAGTCTGAACGGCCTGTAGACTGATGCAATCCTTGTTGTCGACGTCTATAAGGCCCACTCCCAGGATTTCCAATCCTCTTTTCGCCTGACCGGCTGCACCCGACCAGAAGTAACCAATCCAAGGGGTATTCTTTCCTGATTTGGATATATAACTGGGATCAATGGCAATTGCCTTGCGATCTCCGGTTAATACCCTATCAGACAAAGACAAGTTAAACTCCAGCCAATCAAAATCCTTCGAGAAGTTCTGGCGAAATCGCTGTTCACACGACTTGCCATATCTCCCCAATTGTAGGAAATTAATCCTGCCGGGAATGACCAGATACAAAATAAGCGTCTCCATAAGGAATGATTTGAAACTTTTGTTTAACTTCGTAGTTAGTTCACCTAGAACATCACTACAGATACCTTTATATTGGTTAAGTATGCTGGTTCTATCCATCTTTATTAGACTTTGATCAGCTATAAAGATACTGATAATCAGATACTTAACCATCTTTTTTATGTTAAACTATGTTATGTAAATCATTGAATTTTAATTGGTTAATTGAATATTTACCGAAGTATTGTTTTATATTACACCGAATAAATTGTAACTTCGGCTCGAGAAAACTATAGATTGCTATGGGACACAAAAAAAATTCATTTCCGCTCCTTGCGGTCATATGTATGCTTGTTGCCACATCTTGCAACAACAAAACAGATACTTCGGAAGATGTTGCCGCTTTTATCATACCGGAAGCGCCTGCCAATTTTTTTGGAAAGCCGGACGAATATCTCGACTGGCAGTCGGCTTCGTTGTTGAACATTGTCAGGCCGATCCTTTTAAAATATCCACCTCAGGTGGATGAGCCGAAAGATCGTCAAATGGCTATGGTGTTGCTGGATGCCGTTTTCCATGACGAAGGAGCACCGCACCGTAGCTCCGTCCAGAATTTTCACCATCAGCAGATAGTGACTGCTCTGGATGAAATTGAAAGGACGGAGGTGTCATCTGGCATGAAGATCTGGAAACTGTACGATATGGGTATCATCGTGCGTACCAAAAGCATTACCGTTGCCTTCGACGTCACGAGGGGATACTCGTCGGGTTCGGAAGACTTCGCCTTGGCCGACGATGTTTTGCAGAAGCTTTCAGATCACTGTGATCTACTCTTTATCAGCCATTACCACAGGGATCATGCCGATGAGGTCGTGGCCAGGATGTTTCTGGACAGGGGTAAACCTGTTGTGACGCCTCCCGATATCTGGGCTGGTAAAGAGACTCATGATAGCATCACCCACCTGGAAAGGAAAGCGCATGAAATACAGAAATTGAGGCTGGATAACAAGCAGCTGGATCTGGAAGTGGTTGTCTATCCGGGTCATCAGGGTGCCGACATCCTGAATAACGTTGTGCTTGTTATTACTCCTGAGGGATATTCTGTCTGCCATACCGGCGATCAATCGTTGGGTGATGACTTCTCCTGGATAGACAAGGTTGCAGAGCACCATAAAGTGGATGTTTTAATTCCCAATTGCTGGACTACCGATCCTCTTCGGTCCGCCAAAGGGTATGCGCCAAATTTGATTATTCCTGCCCATGAGAATGAGCTGGGGCACACTATCGATCATCGTGAAGCCTACGCATTGGATTATTCACGTTGGGACGTTCCTTTCAACAAGATTATCATGACTTGGGGAGAGTCTTTTCACTATAATCGGTAACCAATTTGATTACAACATACATTTAACAACAGAAACTTGACCCCCAAGCGGGATTACCTAAACTAAAAACAATGACTGGATTGAAATTTACTGCCCAGCTTATTCTTGGCTGGTTGCTCTTTTCTGCCGTATCGTGCAATAAATCCACAGTGCCTCAGGAAATTATTGTGGGAGGTGACAATGTGGTGATGATCCTCGATTTTCCCAACTCTACCGACACCGATTTAAAAGTCAACTGGTATCTGAAGACTTCCGAAGTCCAGAACATGCCAGATACCATGATCAGGCGGATGAAGACCGTGGATGATCACAAGTCGGTGGACAACAATACCAAGATCCTGATCTCTTCTTCCAGTGGCGGGACTATCATGGTGGATCGCGAAACCAAAGAGTGCCTTTTTTATGCCATCACACCAAATGCACACTCTGTGGAGTATCTTCCCGGTGACCGGATTGCAGTTGCATTGTCGATAACTGAAAAAGGTAACCAGCTGCAGATATATGATGCCGACCGATCAAATAGCGTGCTGTTCAGCGACTCGCTCTACTCGGGTCATGGTGTTATCTGGATTGCACAACGAGATCTGCTCTATGCACTGGGATATGATGAGCTGAGGGCTTATTCCCTGGTCGACTGGGATACCCCTAATCCCTCTTTGAAACTGGAAGAGAAGTGGACTCTGCCTGAAACGGGTGGACATGAACTGTATGCATCTTCTGTAAATCAGTTGCTGATATCCACTTCCAAAAATGTGTGGAAGTTTGATCTGAAAAAGGAGACCTTTGAGGTTTTCGCTCCCCTTGCCGACGTTCCTGATGTCAAATCGATCTATTTTGACGAAAAAACAGGTCACCTCATCTATACCAAGGGTGAGATCAGTTGGTGGACCCACAACATACACTCTGTAAATCCATCCAAAACCATAACAATCCCCGAAGTTGACCTGTATAAAGTGAGGGCCATCAAATAGATTCCATTCCGGGGGCTCCATTCTGACAAAATAGAGGCTGTCTCTTTGCGGGAGGCAGCCTCAACATACTACCAGGTTCATTCACCGGTTAAAAGTAGAGTCAATATCATTTATCAAATGAGGGTATTTTAAGAAGTTCACCTCCCTTCATGGCTGATGCATGGGCTACAATACCGGGTGCAGTCATTGCCAGAGCCTGATAAATATCTACTTCAGGAGTACGGTCCGTCACAATTGAATCGATAAATTCATGAGTGATAAACGTATGGGAACCTTCATGACCACTGTCGTGACGCAACGGTTCAGGCAGCATGTCGGTACTCCACCAGTTGGGCGTATTATACTCTTCGACTGAATTTTCCGCTACATCAAATCCTCCATCGTCCTTGATCCTTTTGGCTCCAGCTTTGACCAAGACAGTACTTGACATGGGGCCATGAGACATGATGAAACTCATTTTGTCGCCATGCCACTCTCCACGTTCTGACGGTCTTAATGCTCCTTTCCAATTCACCTCAACTGAAAAGGGCAAGCCATTGCTGGTCTTGAAATGTGCCGATTCATTCCAGAAAGGATTGTTGTATATGTTGTCCTGGAGAATAGGGTCGTTGTCGCCCCAACCAATACAGCTGACTTCGGTCAGACGTTCTCTGGTCAATCCAACCACAAAACTTGTGCAATGGGTTGGATATAGCATTGGAGGCAATCCATGCCGCCATGTTTTTTCCCCGTTTTCAAAATACAATGTTTCTAAGCCCGGATGGTTATATTGTGCTGCAAAACCTATAAAGTTACCAAAAGCATCCTCTTTGTAAAACTGTTTCACAGATATCATCCGTTGTCTCCATACACTGGTTTCAGCCATCATATATTTGAGACCTGTCTTCTTTACCGTCTCTAATATTTCATGGCATTCATCTATTGTCATTGCTGCCGGAACAGCACATAACACATGTTTCCCCGCTTTTAATGAGGCGATTACATGTCTGGCATGATCAGGTGCTCCTGTAGCGATAAAGACAGCATCAACCTTGGGGTCTTTGACAAGTTTCTCGAGCGACTCGTAACTCTTTGAACACCTGTATGTTCTTATTAAGTCGTTCCTGCGTTCCGGAATCAGATCACTTACGGCTTCCACTATACAATCGGGATGATTCTGGAACTGGAATCCCAGCCCGAACCGGCCTCCAATGATTCCAATTCTCACCTTCCGGTTTCTCTTCATATTTCGTGAAAAAAGCATATCAGGTTTTATGGCCAATGCCGTAGCTCCTATTCCTGCTGTCTTGAAAAAATCACGTCTATTGATCTTATTTGCGTTTGATTTCAGATTCATACGTTTTTAATTATTGCTTTTTTTGTTTTTTGTAGAACATTTGTATTCGCAGCTCCCCCATGTTCCACAATCTTGTCGTTAACGAGACGGTCGATGTTAACCCTGGTAATCACCAACTTTTTCCCGGAGGTTTTGATTCCCAGCCACTCTCCAAGATGAGTGCCCTCGGTTATTATTTTGGAGATGACATCATCGTTATCGGCATATTGACGAACAATCCGGATCCTTAAATCGGGATATGTTTTTCTGACATCGACAACATCTTGTTTCATCACCTCTATCCCGATTAGAACAGAATTTTAGCCAATCCTTGCAGTACACTCCGCCGCAACATATTTCCCGATCTCATCTATCAGATTGTTTGAAACTATATTTCTGTAAAACTATTTGATTAATAGTTTATTATCCATGAGATGTCCTCCTGGTAGATTTTAAACCATTTACTCAACGGTCAGTAGAACGCCACATCCCGGTGCCAGCCATTTTTGTTCGCCAGAAAATGAGACGCGACCCCGATAGAATTGGCTGACAATCATGATTCGTCCTTTTTCCTTGAATTCTATGTCGAATGAAATTGAGGAGTGCATGTTTTTGTTGACTACCATGGCATACGGTTTTCCGTTGGGATCCACAAATTCACCGATCAATAGTGGAGTGTCGCTGATTGATTTGACAAGCTTTGCCGATTCGAGGCCCTGGCTATATTGCGGGATGTTGCCGGTATGAAATACATTGATGCTTTTCAACTCCTTGTACACTGGAACAAGAGAATGTATTTGGAGGTTGATGTTTCGCATCATCTTCCAGGTCTTTGTGCGGTAGCCGAAACGGTCAATGGGAGCGAGTCGATAATTACCAACCTGTGGTGTGTAATAGGTGAAATATCCAATTCCTTTTCCGCCGTAGGCTAATGTAGAGTAGACTTGAATGGCCAGTGTCGCATCCGAGGGTTCGGCATAATTGAAGTGAGCGTTAGATAAAATCACGTTCCAGAAAGGAATGTCTGCCTGTAATGATCTGAGTCGGATCAATTCTAAGTTTCTGTAAAACCGGTCTTCATCCAATCGCCCGCCTTCGAAAAGTGAGTAGTTATCATAAGAGATGTAGGGGGGATTGCAAATATCGACATACTTGTTGAGATATTCCATGTAATCATTCGTCCCGAATTGTTCCAAACTGGCGCACTCGGGAAAAAGATTGATGTAAGGTAAAACACCTATCTTTTTAATTGCTTCAGACCAGACTTTCAATTTTGGAAAGAGTGAGGCGTTGGGTTCATCACGGACATAAATTGCATGGATAGTCTTCCGGTCTTCGGGGTCGGAAACTGATGCCATAAGTGTACTGATCTTTTCGTCCGCTTCTTTCTGCGTGATCTCCTTCTCTGTATCGATACCGGCTGTAATAATACCTGCCAGTCGATTGTTTCTGATGTACTTGAGGTTTTGTACTCCGGTAAATCCACTCGTGTTGAATCCGCAATCGTAAAGATCTTTCATCATCGCGTTGATATCTGCAATGTCTCCCCATTCTCCTCTTGAAGGTGAATCCGGCATTCCGCCCCAGGGAAAGATTATAAATTCAGAAGGGTCAACCCGTGCGTAATTTGTCGTCTTTTGAACAGCGGTGCTCTCGTTGGAAGAGTTAGGCTTTTCAACAGTTAACGGAAGTTCCGGCCTTTTGGTCGCGAATGCAACTGACGTAGCTGTCGATGCGGTAACGGCCGACACTGCGGTGGCCAAGAATTTTCTACGTGTTTGATTTGTTTTCATAAGTAAATTGTTTGATAACATTAACGTACCGGTTAATAGCCTGCTTTTTGAAGCAGTTCCATAAACTCTGCCATGTGGGCTTGCGAGTAATTTTGGATTATCGCAAACAGAGGCACAAATAGCAGTACTCCAATGAGCAATCCTTTGCCCAAAGATTCATATTTCGACCCTTTCAACAATAGAAATATGATCCAGATGACATTAAGCGTAATGATTATGTGGGTAATCTGTGGAACCAGATTGGCTGCATCCCATGATACTACAAATAGTCCCATTGTACCATAATAATATTGTGGTAGCAATGCAATTGCAAGAACTAGATCCTTCCTTGTAATTTGGAAGCAAATAAAGCAGGCCAGATATGCAATGATGGATAGGGAACAGGCATTAAAGGCCAACCATTGCATCAAACCAAACTTGGCTGTTGCCAGGAAGAAATATGCACTGTTCAACAATGAGAGTAACATCAATATTGCCAATTGTATTAGCCCGTAATAACCGAGCACATTAATTGTATTTAATCTTTTTTATTACTTTTGTATCGGACAAGCTGATCCGATGGTGATATATTATACCGAAGGATTTATAGAAGGGGTGTTACTGTAAGTAATTGCCCCTTTTACCATTGCCTGAAGAGCTATTTCATTTCTTCGTGGCATTGAGCCACTTGAAATGAGGACAAGCTGAACCTCAGGATCCTTATTGCCCGATGGTATATCATCTTTTACTTTTCGCTGGCTTTCAGCGTACTTTTCCCTGTATTCTACAGGTGAACAGTATTCCAGTCTATGAAGTATCCAATCCGTGTTGTAGTCATTAATAAATTGATCAATACTGTTATAAGCTTCCTCAAAGGAAGAAAATGTTTCTGTTTGCAGCACCTGTTCTTCCAGGGTGCGGTGAAACCGCTCTATTATCCCGTTGCACTCTGGTGACCGTACAAACGCTTTGGACATCTCCAATCCCAGGAATTTCATTTCATTCATAAAATCAGCAGAGTCATACTGCGAGCCATGGTCGCTTCTTAATTGCAACTTCATTCCTTTACATACATCCTTACCTACCGAACCGAAAGTCTTTCGTACAGCGGCCCTAACAGGCTCAATGGCAGCAAAACGGTTGCCTTTCTTTGCAATATGCCACGATATAATCTCATCGTTAAAGTGATCGATCACACCAAAGAACCAATGCCAGCCTGACCCTTCAATCCAGAACTTCTTCCCGTCAGTGGCCCACATTACATTGGGTGCATCCGTGATTATAGTGCCATCATGTTCGCGCTTATTCCTCTTCCCTGGCCTTCTGTAGGGGCTCAGCAGGTTGTGTTCCCGCATGATGCGGTTCACACGTGCCTTGCCGGCTACCAGAGCGTTTATCTTCCTTTTACCCATGCGCTTCTTCACTTTCAGATAACCTTCAGCGTTGAATGTACTTTTCATAATTTCAGTTTTAATCTCTTGTAAAACTTCTTCATCGCTATGCTTGGGTTTTCTGTCCCGTTTCCCTGTTTTGGGGGTAGGGTTTTCATACCAGGTGCTGCTGCTGTAGCCAACAACCTTGAATATCAAACGCTTCGGGTATGGCTTCCCGGTTAATGGATAATGCTCCTCTATCAGCATGGAGATTATTTCCTTCTTAGTTTTGCTGCCAATTCGTTCTTTTTTTTTGTGAGTTCAAGCTCCATCTGTAGTTGCCCGATCTTACGCTCGGCTGCACTCAGCTTCGAATCGTCGGGGTTACGCTTGAACCCGTCGGTACCACTCTCGATAAATTGATCCCGCCAAAGGTTGATATCAGCCAGAGTAACTCCGTATTCACGGCTAAGCAACTCCGGATCCTCTCCACGCAACAAGGATAAAACTATTTCAGCCTTGATTTTCGATGTAAAATTTTTCCTCTTTTCCATAGCAGTTGTAAAAATAACTTTTATTTTTTACTGCTCGGTTTATTTGAGGGCTAATATAACGTAAATAACAAACAAAAACTGTCAACAAAAAAAGCCCTCTTCAAAAGAGGGCCTATCTTGTTTCTTTAAGTTATTCTTTTAAATCTATCTTGCTTTGTTTGAATAGCTTATGTAAATCTATCTTGAAGAACTTTATATCTTGCGATAAAAATATGGTACAAATATAATAACTATTTTAAAAACAAACAAACAAACACAAAAAAAACTAAACTTTTAACCATTCATCGTCAGGTTTTGCTATGAGTCTGGCATTATTAATGGCCATATCCAGCGTTAAACATGTTGATGCACGATAAATGTCATTTTCTTTTTCGATAACCAAAGCGAGGTCTGCGTTGGCTTTGGTTTGCAGGCATAATGGCAAAAGAAGTTGTAATTTTCCCTTGTAGTATTGAGGAATTGCGGTTTTATAGTTCCTTCTTACTCTCCGTTTCGCGTCTTCTATAGTTCCATGGAGTATATTTGACAGCATATAATTATCCATTGTGTCAAAAGGGACAGGAAATCGTTCTTTGTTGTCTTGGATGATATGGTCAATATTTGTTCTCAACTCCAATTTAGTATCATAAATCAAATCAGAGGGATCACTGATATAAGAGGCAATTTCTGCTAATTTACTAAATTTAGAGAGATCTCTATTGCTTGATTTCCTCCAGCCAATAAAATAATACGGTATAGTAGTTCCAGGTTTTTTATTATTCTGGAGATAACCATAAATTTCTTCCTGATTCTCGGTTACTAACCCTGTATTGAAACAGCAAAATTCACCTTCATACTCTATTTTGTTCTCGACTTTAATTTTACAAAAAGTATGGTGAATGTAATTTACCAGAATCGGATGCTTGCCCGTGGGGTGTTTTGAATAATCCCAATTTTCATCCATTGCTAAGTTTTTCAGTTCTTCAATACTTTTGTTAAAGTCTGGGAACCAAGCAAAATCAAATAATCTCGTATTCATCGATGGTAATTTTATTAAATGATTATCCGCAATAGTTCCTATTGTAAATTCTTGATTTGAAATCAGGCGCACACGATACGGCGGCTATCAACAGCCTGTCAAACTGGTTCTCGCCGAAGTAACGCCTGTTGAACTTGTAACAGAACTGATTGAGGTAGTACTGTAAATACTCGGGTTTTACCTTGTAATACACGCCCAGGAGCTGTCGTTTGGCATTGCTGATCGCGGTGTGTACCCAAGGCAGCACGTTAGGCAATTCCTCGTGTGGAACAACGGATGCCGTGTGTGAATGGACATGTTCTTTCAATTTAGTGTAAGAAGTTGAATCATCGGTGGTCAGATCCGCCGTGCTTTCGACATGCTCTTTGACATTCTTTGTAATTGTATCGGCTTTCAAGTCGTTGATGACTTTCATCTTCAGGTATCTGGCCTTCTTGGGTTTTTTACCCGGTTTGGGGTTTTCAACCGTTTTGCTTTCAGCCATCACCAGGACCTTGGTCTTTTTTTGGCTTCCACGGCCGCGTTTCAACGGTTTCTCCTTCTCTTCAACGGATATCTCGGTGGAAAAGAAGGCGTCGTCCAGCTCGATGGCGCCCTCGAGCGTGTACTTGTCGTCACGCTTGCCCATCACGTCACGCAGTTTATTGACCATTTCCCATATGGGCTGGTAACGCTTGTGCCCCAGCTGTCGCTGTATCTCGGCGGCGGAAAAGGAGCCCTTGGTAGCCGTGAGCAGGTGCATGGCCACGAACCAGTAACGGTATGGCAGGTTGGAATGCTGCATGACCGTGCCCGAACGCAGCGTCTGGCGCGCTTGGCAACGCTTGCATTCGTAAGCCTGCTTGTTTTCCAGCCAATAATGCTCCTTACAATTACAACGACGGCAGGTAACTCCCATTTGGTCTCTTTGTTGTTTGAATTTTTCCCGACAGGTTTCCTCATCGGGGTAATTTATAGCAAAATCCAGGATATTCATAGCTTGAAATATTACATGTGTTCAGAATGTAAATATAATGAATATCTGTGATTTGTGTAAGCATTTGCGAACTTATTTATAACTATTTTTCCGCTAAATTCTTTAGGAATAACTGCGGATATACATTTTTTATTATTAATTCAAGTTTCGCAAGTAAAAATTCAGTAAAAATAATCGCATAAAAAAACGGCACAGAGGCTTCTGTAATTCACAGATTATTAGTATATTTAAGCGTCAAAACCAAAAATACTAACAGCCCTATGCCGATATACAAAAGTAACTCCATTTTATCAGAAATCAGCGTTTTTTTCAAGAAAGATGATTCAAACAGTGCCCTTTTTACCCTGACGGATATGCTAAAAGGTTTCAACATGTCGGAGAAGGTCCTCTTCGGGAGCAGGAGCAAATGCAACAGCAAGTATTCCCTGCTGCAGGTGCTCGAGTTGCTGATTATGTTCCCCTGTTTCATGATCAAGAATCCTTACAATTATTGTCGATCATCCCTAAGCGGCTTCTTTGGCTGCGAAAAGGATGTTTTCTACCGTTTCGTAAACAACGAAATTTATGATTGGCGCAAGATACTCTACCACTTCACCATTCAAATATGGAACAAGGTTCGCGTGAGAAGTGACCACAAGCATCAAACTGTTTGCCTGATGGTGGACGATACCGACTTTCCCAAAACGGGAAGGCGTATTGAAAACATCGGTAGGGTCTATTCCCACCTGAGACACAAGACGATCCTTGGTTTCAAATCTCTCTTTCTGGGCATCACGGATGGCAAGAGCCAGTTCATCCTCGACTTCGCCATCCTCGGGGAGAAGGGCAGGAAGAACAACTTCAGCATGAGCGACAAGGAGCTCGAATCGCGGTTTACCAAGGATAGAGATGAAGCGTCCCCCGTTGTAACGCGGGCAAAAGAGTACGGGGAGAGCAAGATCCAGTTGATGATAACCATGATAAAGCGAGCCATTAGAAAGGGCATCCGCTTTGACTACCTGCTTGCCGACAGCTGGTTCACCTGCTCGGAGGTGATTCGCTTCATACGTGCCCGGCACATAAAGTGCCATTACCTGGGTATGATCAAGATCGGGAAGAAGGGAGTTACCAGGTACGGTTTTGAAGGGAAGGAACTCACCGCCCGGGCACTGATCAATCTGCTTGAAGCCAGGGGTGAAGCCAGAAGGAGCCGCAAGCTTGGTTGTCAGTATATTACCGCTGACGTTCGCTTTGCGGGCACAGATGTACGTCTCTATTTTGTGAAGAGAAAAAAGGAGTCCTGGAATGGAATAATGACGACCAACCTCTCCCTGGAGTTCCTGGAAGCCTATCGGATTTATGCCATGCGCTGGTCCCTCGAGGTCTTCTTCAAGGAAACCAAGGGATTGCTGGGTATGGGCAAGTGCCAGTCCCGGAACTTTGCTGCGCAGCTTGCCGCAACCACGATCACGGCCTTGCAATACAATTTGCTTTCCCTGGCCAAAAGGTTCACCAGTTATGAGACCATTGGCGGAATCTTCAGGGATGTGCAACACTCTGGCATGGAGCTCTCCGTAACGGAGAGGATATGGGGTATTATCCTCGAAATGGTGAAAATCATGACCGGGATCTTCTCCATTGAAGAGGAAGAGATCTTCGATGCAATGTAAGCCGTCGGTCATAGGCGTATTGGATTGCTTCGATTAAACCGTGATCTTTGTCAAAAAAAGATGAACACTAACAAAATGAATCGTCGTTTTACTCAACACGAAGCGTTTTCCCTGATTGAAGAGTACTTTCAAAGTGGTCAGCGGGCCACGGATTTTTACCGGTCCAAAAACATGAGTGAATGGCAGTTTTACAAATGGAGAAAATTGTATCTTGAAGTCCATCCGGAACATGAAGCCTCAAAAACACCCCCTGCAAAGGAGCCATCCCTCTTGCAGCCGGTAACTGTTATCGGCAAGCCGTCCTCCCGGCGGATGCCCCGGTTCGAGATCGCCTATCCCGGCGGGGTAACTCTTCGCGTGGACGAGGGGGTAACCGACATCACGCTACTCGGGGAACTGCTCACTTTTTAATTTCCCGGACGATGTTCTCACTTAACGAATCCCAGCGTTTTTACCTCTGCCTCTCACCCACCGACCTGCGTAAAGGATTTGACAGTTTATGCGGGCTTGTCTCATCGGAATTGGGACGCGACCCGTTAGGCGGGGAAGTGTTCATCTTTGTCAACAGGTCCAGGACGACCATCAAGCTGCTCCATTGGGAACGGGGCGGGCTCGTGCTGTACCACAAGCGCCTGGAAAGCGGCCGCTTTTCCCTTCCCCGCGTCCATTCTTCCGGCAAGGGATGCAGTATTCTTTGGCGCGATTTGGTCATGATGGTCGAGGGTATTTCCATGGAAAAAACCACCCGCCGGAAAAGATTCAATATTGCTCCAAAAACCGCGTGAATAAAGACTTTCGTGCTTGTTCATCTCATTGATAATTTGTATCTTTACACCATGAAAACAAGCAATACGGAATTGAATGACCAGGTTGTTATTTCCCGCGGGGAATATAACGAATTGCTGTCCATCAAGTCCGATTGCGAATACCTGAGGTTTCAACTCTCCGAGCTAAAACGGATGCTTTACGGTGTGAGAAGTGAACGCTTCAGGTCGGAAAAAACCGATGACGGGCAATTGGACCTCTTTGCCGGCACGCGGGATTCACTTCGCGATATTCAGCCAAAAGCGGAAGCGAACAAGGAAACGATCACTTACGAACGCGAAAAGACACGCGAAAAGCCTGTCCGGAGCCGTCTTCCCGAGCACCTGCGACGGGAAGAGGAGGTGATTGAACCTGACCTTATCCCCGATGGAGCCGTCAAGATAGGGGAGTCTGTCACCGAGCTGCTGGAGTACAAGCCCGCCGACGTTTACGTGCGGGTTATTATCCGTCCCAAGTACGTGGTGCCGGGCACGGAAGGTGAAGGCTGCGTTACTGTAGCCCCCATGCCCTCGTTGCCCATCGTGAAAGGAAATGCCGGGGCGGGCATTCTCTCCCATATCTGCGCGAGCAAATTCATCGACCACCTCCCGTTCTATCGCCAGGCCGAGATATTCAAGCGGCAAAAGATACCGGTTGCCGAGTCGACGCTCAAGGGCTGGTACGCCGCCGTCTGCCGCTTGCTTGAGCCGTTACACGATACACTGATCCATGAAATAATGAAACGCGACTACCTTCAGGTGGACGAGTCCCCGATACCTGTTCTTACCTCGGATAAGCCCGGTGCCACGCACAAGGGGTACATGTGGGTGTTTCATGCCCCCGTGGAAGGCATGGCGTGCTTCAGGTACGGAAAATCCCGCTCGGGGGATGTCGCCGCCGGATTTCTTGACGGGTACCGCGGCGCGCTCCAAACTGACGCGTACGCGGGGTATGACCAGTATAAGGACGCGGAGCACATCACACTTTTGGCATGCATGGCCCATAGCCGGCGAAAATTTGAACACGCCAAGGAGAACTCGCCATCGAGATCGCGTCAAGCCCTTGACTTGTTCGCGAAACTCTACCGGGTAGAGAAACGGGCACGCGAAGAAAAGATGCCATTCGAGGAACGGCACCGGCTGCGCGAACAACAATCAATACCGGTGATGGAAGAGCTGAAACGATGGCTGGAAGACCAGCGGGGGCAAGTCCTGCCTAAATCTCCCATAGGAATCGCGGTTGCCTACACTCTGAAAATTTGGGACAGGTTGGAAAGGACGATGACGGACGGCAAATTCGAGATAGACAATAACGAGATTGAAAATAAAATCCGGAAACTTGCCCTGGGACGCCGTAACTATTTATTCTGCGGGAGCCACGAGGGAGCCGAGCGTAACGCGATGATGTATTCTTTCTTCGCCTGTTGTCGCGAAGCCGGCGTGAATCCAACGCGATGGATGACTGATGTCCTCAACAGAATACCCGATCATCACGCGAATAAACTGGAAGAGCTGCTCCCACACAATTGGAAAGAGAATATCCTTGGATAAGACGGATCCTTACATGCACGATACCCCCGATCAACGATCGAATACAATATTGTCATACCGCCATTGATTCAATGTGCCGGTTGAAGCAGAGAATAAACCATAGGAGGTGGACCGGAGAGGGATATGCTAATTTCTACCCATTCCTGCAACACGCTCATAGCCGACGGGATACGATGCAATCATTAATAAATCGGATAATCTGGCTCACTTTATCAACTTTTATGAACTAAAACCGGCAAGTTAGCAACTTGCGAAACTTGAATTATTAATATCTGCAATAAAGTATAAAAGCACACTATGACAATTTTCATAAAGTACTTATACGAGATAAAAGTTGGAAAAAGGAAACAGGAATTTTTATTTCCTGTCCTCTAATAACTTCTTCCGAAGGTTTTTTTCTCAACCAACAGTCAAATCAATAATTATTCGAATAGGGCTATTTAGATAATTTATCTAAGGCTTTTTCAAGGTAATTATTTACTTTTTCCTTCTCTAAAAGCATTCGTTCATATAACTCATCCTTTTCCGAATAAAGTTCCACTAACTTATCCAAAGGATTAAAATTTAATATTTGAGAACTTTGGTCGAAGAAGTTAGAAGTGACTTCTGGTAGAGAATTATCAGGCATATTCCGGATAAAATATTCGTCTATCCCCACAATTCTGGCATACGCTTCTATTGTCTCATCATCAAGTTCCCGACGTTTTTCCAATTGGGATACAGCCTGTTGGGTAATATTCAATTCAATAGCAATTACTTCTTGTTTAATACCCTTGGTTTCCCTGAATAACTTTGCATTTTTACCTTGATGAACACTTTTTTTATTGGTTTCCGTATTATTCATAACTGACTCAAATTGAATTTTATAACAAAGATAATAGAAAATCGAAGATGAAGATAATTTTATAAGAAGTTATACAACTTGTATACCTCCTTGTACAATACATTTTACTCTTGTAAGTTTTTTGAATACGCTTGTGCGAAACATTTCAATATAACGCAGGGTTTCATTGTTTTTTCATTCATTTGCATTATTGAACGATAACTATCTGCCAAGAAAACCGATTTCAAAGGGAATATCCATCTTTGAAATGAGAGATGAGTAAAGTTACAAAAAATATCTAAAACGTAAACAAAATGCCTATGAAAACATAGAAATTAAAAAGAATGAGTAATTTTGTTCTGTTAAATACGGTACAAATTACATAGCGCTTTTTTGATCTTCACGACTAATCCGCAAAATTCAAACCAAGAGATCAAAGAATGGAAGCGCCCTTAGAAATAAGGGCGTGGACATTGTTATATTCTCTTGGAAAGGCCCTTGCGGAGCCTGTTGTGAGGGATATTGACAATCGTCCGCGCCTCTTTTTTTATACCCCCGCGCATACTACGATTGCCCGTTACCGCACCGGGTTTCAGTTATCTGCAAACTCTCTTCTCTTTCAACCGGCTCTGCCCGGAAATACCCGTTTAGTTCAGGTTTCGCATGCTGTTGATCTGCCTGTAGAAATGAAGTTATCGGCCTGCAGTATGTAATTTACCATGACGTATAAAGACTTGACGGGATACATAATAT
Source organism: Petrimonas mucosa (assembly GCF_900095795.1). Classification (NCBI taxonomy): domain Bacteria; kingdom Pseudomonadati; phylum Bacteroidota; class Bacteroidia; order Bacteroidales; family Dysgonomonadaceae; genus Petrimonas; species Petrimonas mucosa. The sequence continues at coordinate 2,311,345 of NZ_LT608328.1, read as the reverse complement.
CTAATAATCAATAATTAATTTAAAACAAAATTCAAGAATGAAACAAGTGTTTTTAAGTGTAAAAAAAGAGATATTTTTTCTCTTTATGTGGTTATTTTCCTTATGTCTGCTTGCCCAAAACATAACGGTAAGAGGCACGGTAACCGATACCTCGGGAGAACCGTTGATAGGTGTAACGGTGCAGGTGAAAGGAACATCCGTAGGCACAGTTACGGATATCGATGGCACTTTTATTCTTTCAAACGTCCCTTCCAACGCTACTTTGGAAATATCTTACGTGGGTATGGCTTCACAAAGTGTTGCTGTTAACGGAAGAACAACCCTCAATATCGTGTTACAAGAGGATGCGGAGACGCTCGATGAAGTGGTGGTTGTGGGCTATGGGGTACAGAAAAAGGAAACCCTCACAGGGGCCATTGCCCAGGTTAGGGGAGAGGAACTGGAAAACCGAATAACCTCTAACATGACATCTGCATTACAAGGGGTTTTGGCTAACGTAAATGTCTCCATTAACAATCAAGGAGGCGAGCCCGGCTCGGTTCCCTCTATTAATATCCGTGGCTATGGTTCTTTGTCGGGAAGCAATCCATTGGTAATTATTGATGGTGTTGAGTCTAAGTTGGAAAATATAAACCCGAATGACGTTGAATCTATTGCTGTCATGAAAGATGCTACCGCAACAGCTATTTTTGGTTCCAGGGCAGCTTTTGGAGTACTCAACATAAAAACGAAAAGGGGAAGGGATACCGCAGGAAAAATATCGGTCCGGCTTAATTCTACTTTCGGAATGAATGGCCCTGTTAATCTTCCTCAACCTGCTTCAGGTTATGAATGGTTGTACACATTGGATACAGCTTTTCACAATGCAGGGTTAACCTCTCCCATAACAAGCGAAACGTTACAAAAAGCCAGGGAGAACCACGAACATCCCGGGACGCATCCTGCCATGACGGTTAATCCGACTAACCCTGAACAGTTCACCAGCTATTACGAGGCTGTTGGCAACACTAACTGGTATAAGGTTTATTATAAACCGTGGGCACTTACGCAAAAACATGATATCAACGTAAGCGGAGGAAGTCAAAAAGCTAACTATTTCATCTCAGGTGGTTTCTATAATGAAGATGGAATTTACAGAATTGGAGATGAGAAATTCCAACGGTATAATTTCGTTGCGAATATTGATTCAAAAATCAGCAATTGGCTATCGTTACAATTCAACAACAGATACACACGGCGCGATATAGATACACCTCATAATTACTCCGACATTGGGGACTTTCATCATTCAGTTGCCAGAACCTGGTCGAATATGCCGGAAAAAGATCCAAACGGCAACTATTACGAAAGTTATCACTTGTTGTTATCACAAGCGGGCAGGAACAAAAGAAATCAAAATGAATTGTTGAATAGCGTCAATGTTATTCTTGAACCTCTTAAAGGCTGGAAAATTAACTTTGAAACCAATATACGCCAGAATTTCAATAACCAGACCAACCATAAAAAAACGGTCTACAGTACATTGGCGGATGGTATAACTAAAAGCAGGAGCGGGGTTTCTTTTCCGAATTTTTATCTGGAAAACTGTTCCCGTGACTTTTACAACACCAACAATTTATACTCTAATTTTGATTTAAATATCGCAAAGCATAAAATTACTTTTATGGGCGGTATGCAGAATGAATATTATTACCATACATCCGTTGAAGGTAGAAATGATTACCTGGTTACAGAATCAGTCCCGTCCTTAAGGACAGCCACGGGCCAAATTCACCTCTCGGGTTATAAAGGCCATTGGAGCACTTTAAGTTACTTTGGCCGGATAAACTACAATTTCAACGATAAGTTCTTATTCGAAGTACTTGGCAGATACAATGGTTCTTCCAGGTTTGCACCCGGATATAACTGGGGGTTTTTCCCCGCGTTCTCGGCAGGTTATGTAATCTCAAACAATGATTTTTGGGAGGATAACCTGGCATCTAAAGTCAGCTTTTTAAAGATTCGAGGTTCTATGGGTGAGGTGGGTAACCAGGACGTTGCAAATTATTTATACCTGCCGACAATGGGTATAAATAAAAACCTCAACTGGATAATTAATGGCGCTCGTCCCATATACGTTAGTGCAGCCGGATTAATATCACCTGATGTGACGTGGGAAACGGTACGGACAGCAAATATTGGATTTGACTCTTACTTTTTGAATAACAGGTTGAGCTTGATTTATGATTATTTCGTAAGGGAGACAAAAAATATGTTTGGCCCGGCAGAAAGCTTGCCGGCAACTTTAGGAGCATCTGCGCCAAAAAGAAATAATGCAGACCTCCAGACCAAAGGGTTTGAAATGCAAATAGCATGGCGTGATAAAATTGGTGATTTGGGATACAACATGGCTTTTAATCTTTCAGACAACCAGACAACAATTACCAGGTATAAAAATGACAATGGGGTACTGTCTGATTATTATGTAGGACGTAAGATAGGGGAGATCTGGGGATATAATACCGTGGGTATCTATCAAAGCCAGGAAGAAGCTGATGCTGGCCCCGATCAAACATATTTTTTCTCACGGTGGGGTGAGGGGGACATCGAATACGCAGATTTAAATAAGGATGGAAAAATTAATCCCGGAAACAATACGTTAGACGATCATGGCGACTTGTCTATTATTGGAAACTCAACTCCGCGCTTTAGCTACGGTATTAATCTTGGACTTGACTGGAAGAATTTTGATTTAAGTGTTTTTTGTCAGGGTGTTGGCAAGCGTGATGCAGCACCGTCGGGTAATATGTTTTACGGAATAACAGGAGACGTATGGCAAAGCAGTGTTTTCGTTCAACATCTGGATTACTGGAGTTCGGAAAATCCGAACGCTTATTATCCAAAACCCTATTTAGGTACGAATGAACATTCAAAAAACATTCAGACTCAGACTCGTTTTCTGCAAAATGCAGCTTACTTCAGGTTGAAGAGTTTTCAATTTGGATATACACTCCCGGTAGAAAAAAAGATAAAATTCCCAATTGAGAAAATCAGATTTTTTATCACGGGTGAAAACTTATTTACACTAACCAAGATGCATAAAACATTTGATCCTGAAACTGCATTTGTTGGGGCTTACGGATCGGGAAAAGCTTATCCCCTGAGAAGAACTTTTTCGTTTGGATTAAATGTTGATTTATAAAATACAAAAGAATTACAAGTATGAAAAAAATTATATATTTAATAGTATTCTCCTTTACGGTTCTCACAAGTTGTGATTTGGATGATTACCTGAATAAAACACCGCTTGACTCCATTACAGATGTCGATTATTGGAAGTCTGCATCGGACCTGCAGCTATACGTTAATCAATTTTACACGATGCTGCCTCAATTTCCCAGCTGGGGAGGAGGATATCTGTGGGAAGATAACAACAGTGACAATATGGCAAGCCGCTTTTATGATAATCGTTTAGCCGGAACCAACACGATTACGACAAATAACGGAAGTTGGGATTATTCACGAATCAGGAGCATCAATATCATGTTAAACAAATACAAAGAGATGAGTGTTTCCGAGTCTGAAATAGCTCCATATGTGGGTGAGGCATATTTCTTCAGAGCATTTGCATACTTTAATCTAGTAAGACAGTATGGGGATGTTCCGTATGTTTCGCAAGTGCTGACCCCTGATTCAGAAGAACTTTTTGCAGCACGTACCCCCCGTAAAGAGGTTATCGACTACATTCTGGATGACCTTTCCCAGGCAATAGAAAAACTACCTCCTAAAGCAGCATCAACACGTAATCGCATCAATAAGGAGTCCGCTCTTTTATATAAATCGCGAGTGGCTCTTTATGAAGGAACATGGGAGAAGTATCATCAGGAAACTGTCTTTGGAGTGAAGGGTAGTAATGGACAGGAATACCTGGAAATCGCTGCCTCTGCGGCGAAGCAGCTGATGGACATGAATACCATAGAACTATACTCCACCGGCAATCCCGAAGTTGATTATGCTTCATTGTTTAACCGTGATGACCTAAGCGGTATAGGTGAGGTTTTACTCTCGAGGGATTATAATATTTCGCTGAACACAGTGCATAATCTTCAACGATATACAACGAGCGGCGCCGGAACGGGATTGACTAAATCGCTAATAGAGAGCTACCTGTGCGAGGACGGAAAGCCTATATCTTTAAGCCCGTTATATAGGGGTGATAAATCATTGGAAATGGTAGTGGAGAATAGGGATCCACGATTAAGACAAATGATTTATTGGAAAGAAGGGGAGCCCAGAAGAACCCAAAACGGAGTTCCAGTACCCGGATATGAATTTACCCGGCCTTATATAGACCAGGGCGGAGAGGGAGGAAATACTACCGGTTACATGTTGAAAAAGGGGCTTGACACCGAATCAAGAGGACAACTGGATCCAAATGCATCGGAAACATCCATGCCTATCTTTCGCTATGCAGAGGTACTTTTAAATTATGCGGAAGCAAAAGCGGAGCTCGGGACTATAACACAAAACGATATAGATTTGACAATAAACAAAATTCGTTCAAGGGCAGGTATGCCGTCTCTAAACTTACACTCCATAGCGAACGATCCTGATTGGCAATTTCCGGAACTTTCACCCATTATTAACGAGGTGCGTAGGGAAAGAAGAGTAGAACTGGCGTGTGAAGGATATAGGGCTGATGACCTGCTGAGATGGAGGGCGCATCATTTGATTGTTGGCAAACGTCCTCTTGGTTACTGGTTCGACAAGGACTTCTGGACGGGAGTTCAGGATAGTGAGGATAACTATGTAGATGGAGGCCCTTTGTTAATTCCTGGAAAAGATATTTTTGTGAATGAAGACGGCTACCTTGATCCGTATCAGAAAAATCTACCAAACGGGTTCGGATTCAAACCCGACAGGGATTATTTATATCCGGTTCCTCCTGCCCAAATATCACTGAACGGTGAGTTGACGCAAAACCCGGGTTGGGAGTGAGTGATAAAGTTTTGTCTAATTTATTAAAAAATCGATGAACATGACGTTGAAAAATAACACATCTTATCTGTCTAATTCAGTAAAAAGAACTTTTTTGAATGCAATCATTTTACTATTTGTGATTTGTTTCTCTGGTTTTAGTTGCGACAGTAAAGAGATTCAATTTGAATATGTTGACCCTATGGAGAAAATTCTTGCCGAAAGCAGTTTTTTCCCGGGTTCACAAGAAGCAATTAGTGAAGTGGTCCGAGGCGAACATGCCAGTCTACAGTTTGTTGTTCGCTCACCCTATACAATAAACAACTTAAGGGTAACGGTTACCCAAGCATCAAATAAAGACAAACTGCTCCCCGCATCGAAAGCAAGATTTGTTGGTTTTGTTAAAGTTGGGCGAAGTATCTGGGATTATTCCAGGGACAGAATCAATTCACCTTCGGGTTATTTTCCCGATCCGTTATTGGAAGAGGATGAGATTGATGTGAAATTTGGTAATTCACAGCCAATTTGGATCACTATACCCATCCCTTCGGATGCCATCCCCGGATTGTATCGTGGTAAGGTGATAATAAACGGGAATATTGAAAACAAAGAATTTCATATCGAAAAGGACTATTCTGTCAGGGTTTATCCTGTAACAATTGATAAAACCAGTTTATGGGTAACAAATTGGTTCACAATAGATGCGGCTCAACTTAAATGGATGAACCGGGGTGAAGATTTTGAATCTTTTTCTCCACAACATTGGGAGTACATCCGGAAACTGGCAAAAATGATGGCGGAATACAGACAGAACTCGGCCAGAATTTCCCCACTGGATTTATCTGATTTTGCATTCATAAATGGAAAGTGGCAAGTAGATTTCAGCCGATTCGACAAGGTGGTAGAAATTTTCATACAGGAAGGGGTTATTGGCAGGTTAGAAGGGGGGCACATTGGAACAAGAGAAAGTAATTGGGATTCACAGTTTGTGGTGAGAGTGCCTTCAGTGGATAGAAACGCCGAAAATAGGTTTGAAAAACTGCCATTATCCAATGAGCGAGCTCAGCAGTTTTACGTTGATTTCTTCACTTCTCTTAAACAACACCTGAAGGAAAAAGGGTGGGAGGGTAATTATTTACAATATATTGCCGACGAACCTACGTCCTCTAACGTACAAAGTTATGTGGAAATTGCACGGTTTGTCAAGCAAGTTTACCCGGAGATTAAAATTATTGAAGCTACACATAGCAAAGATCTGGAGGATATTGTGGACATATACGTGCCTCAACTGGATTTCATGAACAAGGATTATTATTTTTACAATAACATCAATAAAAATAGTGAAGGGAAGGAAGCATGGTTTTATACATGCCTGTCTCCCAAGGGAGAATACGCCAATCGGTTTATTGAGTTGCCTTTACTTAAAACCCGGTATATACATTGGTTAAACTTCAAGTATAACATACCCGGTTATTTGCATTGGGGGCTCAATCATTGGCGAACGGATCCCTGGGATGAACAAACTTCAATTAATTATGAAGGAGGAAATATTTTACCGGGAGGCGACTCCTGGATAATTTATCCAAAAGGTGATAAACTTCTTAGTTCAATCCGGTTTGAAGCTATGCGTGATGGCATTGTGGATTATGAACTTTTCAAGATGCTCGAAAAGAAAGATCCAGAAGCGGCCCGCGATATCATTGATAAAGTGATTTATAGTTTTGATAGATATGATAACAACATAGCTGCGTTCAGAGAGCACAGAAGAAAGTTGATGGAACTGTTATCTGAATAAATTTTCCGATATCGCCGGCAATGAAAACCGGTAAATATTTGCTGAGGCTGCCTCTAAAAAGGAGGCAGTCTCTTTTTGGTATGTCGGGCATGGTATTAAGCTAACAGGATGAAAGTTCCTGTATGTGCCGAGTTGATAGGAAACATTAGTGATTGGCAAAGGTGTTGCGGGCGACCGCAAATCTGAAAGAAGCCATTAGCAAATCTGCAGTTCTGACGAACAGAAACCAGATATAAGGCTCATTTGAGCGGGCAACCGAGCCATAGATTGGGAACGCCCAAAATTCAACCGTAACTCAACGTGAGTAAATCAGGCAGAACTCAGAGAAAGTTTAGTATCTTATCCCGAGAGGTCTTGCAGAGGCGCACCAACAGTGCACGAACAACAGCGATGTTGTTTTCACCTTTCAAGAAGTCAGCAGAAGACATAGTATTCGGTGTGTGTACACCATCGAAGAAGGTCTGAATCTTTTAATTTAAGGAGCAGTTAGTTCAAAATTTCTTTTATGGCGCAACCGCAAGCGATAACGTACCAATATGACCTGTTTAGTGAGCAGCGTCAGGATGTTATCCGCCCTTTTCCCACGAGTGAAACCGTATGTGGAGCTTCGGGAACAAAGGCGTTTCAAGTAAAAGAAGCAGGCGAACAGGAACGAGCCTTAACCCCCGATTTAATGAGCTTGGTGTTGTCTCACGACAATATCAAGGCAGCCTACAAACAGGTAAAACGCAACAAAGGCGTTGCGGGTATTGACCAAATGCCGACAGGAGATTTTGCTGAATGGTATTCTCAAAATGCAGAAACGTTGCAAAGCGAACTTTACAACGGCGCTTACCAACCGCAAGGGGTAAAACAGGTCGAAATCCCGAAACCCAACGGCGGCAAACGCAAATTGGGTATCCCGACGGTAACGGACAGGATAATCCAACAAGCGATTTCCCAGGTGCTCAATCCTATTTACGAACGAAAATTTTCCGACCACAGTTATGGTTTTCGCCCCAACCGCAATGCACACCAAGCATTAAAGAAAGGCAGCGAATACGTATCAGAGGGTAGAGTAATCGTTGTAGATATGGATTTGAAAACGTTTTTCGATGTGGTCAACCACGACCGTTTAATGTATCTGCTATCAACCACCATCAGCGATAAAACGCTTTTGTGGCTGATACGCAAATACCTTCAAAGCGGTATACTGATAGACGGGGTTGTAAGCCAACGTACCGAAGGGATGCCGCAGGGCAGTCCTCTTTCACCCTTGCTGTCCAACATCGTTTTAGACGAACTGGACAAAGAGTTGGAAAGGCGGGGACACAAATTTGTTCGCTACGCGGACGATTGCAACATCTACGTACGCAGCCAACGGGCAGGCGAGAGATTGCTGGCATCGATAAGCGTATTTATCGAAACCAAGTTGAAATTACTAGTAAACAAAGAGAAAAGCCGGGTATGTCCGGTCAATCACACCAAATTCTTGGGCTATACCATTCAAAGGGATGGCAGTCTGAGCATAGCCAACGAAAGTGTAAAACGCTTTAAGGAAAAGGTACGGAAGTTAACCAAACGCAATAGGGGCGTGAATTTCGAACAAATTATTGTGGAACTCGAACCTGTGATGCGCGGTTGGCTTAACTACTTTCGGCATGCACGCTGTAAACGCCTGTTGGAGAATATAGATTCTTGGATACGGCGAAAACTTCGGTGCTATCGCTTAAAGCAATGCAAGCGTGTAATTACGCTTCAGCAATTTTTGAAAAGCCACGGTGTGGAGACTTGGCAAAGTTGGATATTGGCTCTTTCGGGGAAAGGGCTTTGGTGTAAATCGGGATGCCCGCAAGCGCATCAAGCCTTGTCCAACCGGTGGTTCAACGATGTAGGTCTTTACAATCTCTCATTAAATTATGCAAGGTTAAACCATTAAAAGAAACCGCCGTGTGCGAGAGCATGCACGGTGGTGTGAGAGGGCGGGGGAGTAATCCCCCTACCTACTCGATTGTGCCGTGCATGGCAGTTAACTTGGTGGTGAAAGTCCACTATGGGGGTTTGTGATCGCCAACCATTAGCCGAGGGCAAGGGTGTCCGCCATGAAGCGGAATCTGAAGGAAGCTTAAGGCAAAGTTCCGCCCCGAGGAACACGAATCATATCAGGCATACCCGTCGGGACGAGACTGCAAAACAAGTCAAAGTCCAAAGATTACACGGACGTCGGGGTGTAAATATGGCGGAGACATGGAATGAAAGTTAACTGCCTTACCGCGGGAGGTCTCACGAACATGCGGAAACGGAGTATGAAGCATGGTCAAAACAAGTTCATCGTGAGAAGTCAGCAGAAGCCATAGTACCACATCACGACCAGATATGGGAAGGGCTGAACCTTAATGGTCGAGTAGTCAATGAAAGTTACCGTTATGAAAGGACGAAAGCAGAAAATCTCTATATATCAGAGACCTGTAGCGCAGAATAATAGGACGGCATCCGAAAGCCATGCGACAGGGCAGACTTTCTTATGGATAACTGAAAACAACCTCACCGTACATGAACACCGTAAAGAGAATGGATTACTGGAAGACATCCTTTCACCTTCCAACCTTAACGCTGCCTGCAAACGGGTAAAGAGCAACCATGGCGCAGCAGGTATAGACAAGATGGAGGTTGAATCATTGAAAGATTATCTTGTCGGGAACAAGGATGTATTGATCGAGTCCATTCTGGGGGGCAAGTATCGCCTCAATCCGACACGAAGGGTATACATACCCAAAGAAGACGGGAAGCAGCGCCAGTTGGGTATCCCCACAGTAGTAGATCGGGTTATCCAGCAGAGCATTGCACAGAAGCTGTCTCAGGTCTGTGAACCTCAATTCAGTGACCATAGCTATGGGTTCCGTCCCAGACGCTCAACACACGGAGCCCTCAGAAAATGTCAACAGTATATCAACGAGGGTTACATCTACGCCGTAGATATGGATCTGGAGCGTTTCTTCGATACCGTACACCATAACCTGATAGAGGTCTTATCCCGTACTATCAAGGACGGGAGAGTGGTTTCACTTATACATAAGTATCTCAATGCAGGAGTGAAAGATGGAGTCTGTTTCGAAGAGAGCCATGAAGGAGTTCCACAAGGAGGACCATTAAGTCCTCTTTTGGGAAATATCCTTCTGGGTGAGCTGGACAGGGAACTCGAAAAACGGGGACACAAGTTCGTTCGCTATGCGGATGATCTGGTAATACTGTGCAAGAGTAGGCGAAGTGCCGAAAGAGTGATGGAGAGCATTATCTCGTTCATTGAGAAGAAACTCTTCCTGAAAGTCAATCGTAACAAAACGAAAGTTGCCTACATCAGGGATATCCAATTCCTTGGCTATAGTTTCTACCGATACAAGGGAGAATGCAGGCTGAGGGTTCACTCCAAAAGTGTGGAAAAGATGAAAGCTCGAATTAGAGAACTTACATCCCGAAGCAATGGATGGGGGAATGAGTGCAGGAAGACAGCACTAAACCAGTATATAATAGGTTGGGTGCAGTACTTCAAACTGGCAGACATTAAAACGTTACTCACAACAACGGATGCCTGGTTGCGTCGAAGGCTACGTATGGTGATATGGAAACAATGGAAACGGATCAGAACCAAGGTAGCTAATCTTGTTAAGCTGGGTATCAACAGATACAAGGCATATGAGTGGGCAAATACCAGAAAGGGCTATTGGCATGTAGCCAATAGTTTTATCCTTAGCCGAACAGTTACTGACGAGCGTTTAAGAAAAGCCGGTTACGTTTTCTTCTCGGATTATTATAAAACGGTTAGAGTGAAATGTTAACCCACATTGCAGCTAACCGGAGCTAATTCCCTGTATCCCTGCGTATATATTTTTTTCAAGGTTCAATTGGGGGACTACAGATTTTTTCCTGATAAATGGTTTTTCATCGTATCCCAACACCTTATATATGATTCTTACTTTGGATTCAGGGAGTGAACATTTTCTAATCGACACACACTCTTCATCGGTATTTACCATGTGCGTTGTCACCATTTTCTGCGTGTTCATGATCCGGACAATCTCTCTCCACTCATGGGTAATCCCAAATTGTTTCAGTTTGAAACGGATCGTGCTTACCAGCTGGTAGGCCAACAGCCCGAGGTGAAGATGAGCCATTGTCGCCTCATCCGTTTTATGAAACACGGGACGCAGGTTCAGATCAGTCTTCAGGCAACGAAACGTCGACTCTACTTCTCTTATAGTGTTGTAAATCAGCCAGGTGATCTCCTCTCCATGTACCGACAGGGAAGTACGCAAGAAGTATTCCCCATGTCTTGATTCGCTCTTTGCCTCGATTCTCTCCCAGGATATGGATGTGGCATGAATCCCCCTTTCGTCGGGCTCCACATGGATCTGATACAGGCGGTGTACCGAAGGGTATTTTTCCTTTAGCCGGCCGATGCGTTCCCACACCTTTTCAAGCTTTTTGGTGCCTCCTTTCTTTTTCAGGGCTTCGGCTGCCTGGCTCAGTCCACATTCAAAGGCCCGCGTGAAACGGTTTTCCATGGACGCTTCCTTGAGACCCTTGCTATAGCTCTTCACCTTGTAGAAGCTGTCACTTTCGCCATCCACTTCTACCTGACTGATCTCGATGAGCTGGTTGGATTTATCCCGTATTTCCACAGGGGAAAGGCTTGTTGCACGGTATTCTTTGAGTTTACCCCGTGAGACACAGATGTAGTCGAAGGATTCCTCTTTCAATATCTTCAGGTTATCATTCGTGGCGATGCCGGCATCCATGACCACCACCTGCTTTTTATCGGATCTCCCCCTATGGGATTTCATCTTGTCAAGAATATATTGCAGGCTTTCAGGATCAGTCATGTTGCCTTCAAAGATTTGTGACTCCTTCAGGAAACCTTCCGGGTTGACCACCACAGCCAGCACCACCTGTCTGGCATCGTTACGCTTTTCCTTGCTGCGCCCGAACTTCGCTATCCGGCTCTCTCGCATAGCTCCCTCGAAGTAGGTATTTGTCAAATCATAGATAATGATCTTGTCATCCAAGGAAAAAAGATCGTTCGTACGGTTGGAAAAATGACGTTCCAGGCCATCCTTCTCATCATAAAGCCGGTGAGCCATCTGGTAAAGCTTATCCTTGGTGATGGCCGAAGGATCAACACCGGTTAGTTCACAAAGCGCCGAGTTCTCCTTCAACCAACGGCTGGTTTTAAACTCCGATGCGGGGTAAACAGCCCGGGCGATGATCTGTGTTAAAGCAAGGGCGATATCTTGTTTCTCCCAGCCGAAAGTCTCAAAATACTCTGGCAGGAGCAATTGGCGGCAAGCTTGAAGGCAGAGCCATTCGCCACCAACCTCCCGAATATCGCTGTTCGTTGTCCTGTCAATGTACACCTGCTCGATACCGGCTGCCTTCTTTTTTGCCTTTTCTATCTTTTGCGCTTCATGGAGTAGTCCCACGTATTTCGTGCACAGGGCTTCCACCTTGTCATCACGAAGCGATGAGATGATGAATGTTTTGCCCTCGAAGTAAACCTGGTTGATGCGTTGACAGAGAAAGGGAATCTTTTCAGGTGGAAGAACTGATTCCAGGTCACCCAAAGAGAGCAGCGTGCGATTACGGATGAAGCGGCCTTCCCGGTAGCTCTCACACAACCGGTAATGGGTATACTCATGGCCCCCATCCTTTTGCTTTATGCTTGTCTTGAAAAACATACAACGCAAAAGTAATCAAGGGATACGTTTTTTTCAACATCAAATGGGGGACTACATTCGTGTTTTAAAATAAACCGACATTGAATATCAGCCTGATACAAAAATTCATGGTCATCAAACAGACGTAAAACAAGCGGATTTAACGTAAATAGAGGGTAAGTTTAACTTCTATTTATAATCGTGCTGCAATGTGGGTTAAGGAACCGCCGTATACGAGAACCGTACGTAAGGTGGTGTGAGAGGTCGGAAAACGAAAGTAGGAAGAAAACTACTTCGTTTTCCTCCTACTCGATTATCGGGATGGAAGAAAAAATAAGTTAATTGTTTAGTTCTAATTTGTAAAAGTTTGGACTTGATCTGACAGTAGGGCTATTTTGTTATATTCTATACGATGGGTTTTCTAAGCCATAATTTCTTGGAATAGGAAGATAATGAGAGGGGGATTTTAGTCCCCCTTGACCATTCCAGTCAGTCAGGTTATCGCTGGCAGGTTGCTCTCCAGCAGAGCCTGTTTCCTTTTCACCTGACGGAGGCAAAGATACAACATTTTGGTAATGATCGGATAACATTTTCTCCTTTGTAAGATGAATGCTGTCCAGCCACGTTTGCATTGGAGTTTTGCCATAGCAATGTTTACCGGTATGAGGTCTTTCATTGTTATAGTACTCTAGCCAGACATCCACATCATTTTGAAGTTCTTCCAGATTGTTATAAATCTTTTTGCGGAATGCCGTGGCATAAAACTCATCCTGCATAGTCCTGTGAAACCGTTCGCAAATACCATTGGTCTGGGGACTCTTGGCCTTTGTTTTGCTGTGCTCTATGTCTTCAATGGCCAAATACAACTGATATTCGTGATGTTCCCTAGCACCGCAGTATTCAGTACCCCTGTCAGTTAAAACACGCAGTAAAGGAATACCATACTGGTCATATAAGGGGACAACCCTGTCATTGAGCATATCAGCGGCAACCAGTGCTATTTTGCGGTCATACAGCTTGACTGTCGCCACTTTGGAATAGGTGTCGATGAAGGTTTGTTGGTAAATCTTGCCCACACCTTTGATATGACCGACATAGTAGGTGTCCTGCGCGCCAAGATAACCGGGATGACAGGTCTCTATCTCCCCGTGCGCGACTTTTTCCTCCTTGGCCTTCTCCAGGGCTGCCACCTGCGATTCGGTAAGAATTAATCCCTCCTGTGCAACCTTACTTTCAAGGGCTTTCAATCGCTTTTGAAAAGTCTCCAGGTCATGCCGGAGCCAAACACAACGGACTCCACAGGGAGAGATAAACAAGCCCTCTTTCTTCAATTCATTAGAGGCCCGGGTTTGCCCGAAAGCTGGGTTCTCTATCGCAAAAGCGACGACTCGCTCTTCGATATGCGCTTCAATACGATTCTTGATATTGGGCTTCTTCCTGCTCATTTCCCGGAGGGCTTCTTCTCCTCCTTCTGAAAATAAGTCCTTGTAACGATAAAATGTATCCCTGCTATATCCTAAATACTTACAGGCCAATGATACGTTTCCTAATTCTTCGGCCAAGTTCAATAAACCTAACCTGCTTTTGATTACTTTTGTTTCTACATTCATTTCTGACAGTTTTAAAGGGTGAAACTTGATTTTGTCTTTAGCATTACAAATTTAATTTGTTTGCCCTTTAACTGTCAGATTAAATCGAAACTAATTCACATAATCAAAGGTCATCCATAACCTTTTTGCGTGTTTCATCAGCATTAGCTTTGTCAATATAGCGAAGGATAACAGCGGCTGAATTGTAATCCTGCTTTTTCATTGTGAGCTGTATCTTACCATTTTCACATGAGAATTCTGATACATAGTGACATTCTTCACGAAGTAAAGCATGGAATTTCAAGAAATCGTCGGACGGCGTTCTATCTGAAAATTCTTCTATACATTCTGGTGTTCCGTATTTCTCTGTCAGCATATCCTTCAGAGTATAATACGATTTTGTGATACCACTCCAAGATTCTTCTTCAGGGAAAATGACAGCCACAAGATTAACTTGATCACGGTCAGAGAAACGTGCCACACCTACCGTACAGCCTTTAGTAGCAGCAAACTCTCCCTTCAGTAGAGCCATGCCGTCTTGCTGTCCTAAGTAAGTAAAGCCTTTGCTTTTAAGCTTTTGGACAAAACTATCAAGTGTACCTTCAATAGGAATACCCTTGAACTTCATGTGATTAGTCTGAGCATTGCAGACTGTGCAAACTGCGAGTAGCAGCGATAAAATCAATTGCTTCATAGTTAATACGTTTTATTATTACTAAGTTTTGTTTCATATATAGTTTTTCCCCGAAACTCACGATAGTCAACATCTGACAGCATCAAAGTAAACGGCTTCAACGAGACTGTAGAAACCAAATCTTGAAGATTTTGAAGTGATAAATCTTTATCTATTATACGTCCCAATGTAACGTGAAGTCTGAACTCCGAATCAATTTGGCATCCAACAGCTTTCATGTTTGAGCGAATAGCCTCTGTCAATAAAAGAAAATCATCAGGTATAGTCGTTGATGTTAGATGTACGATAAACATCCCTGAATATGTAGAAAGCACATCCAGTTTATCGAATGTCAAAACAGGAGCTGGGAATACTGTAAGATGTTTCTTCAGTATTGGGAGTAAATCAAGATTCGCTGGCGTTTCATTTAAGAATGCCATTGTAATATGATAATACCCAGTCTGCCATCTTACAGGAACTCCAGTAAGAGCATTTCTTAATTCAACGAACCAAGGTTCATCGAATTGTATTGGAACATATATTTCAAGATACGATTTCATACTTTTTCAGTTATCCCCAATAAGACTTTCCAAAAACTAATTGGCAGAAATACATTTGAAAGTTTTGCAGCGTCCCTAAACAAAGGCCCTATTTCCTTTGATGTATAGCCAGCAATACCACATCCAACTGGAGTTACATAAAACTTTAGTTCCTGATGTTCCTTTGCGCATTGTGTAAAATGCCCAACTGCTTCTTTGGTACTATCAATTCCTTCCATTGTCGGAAGTGCGTAAGACTTTCCTTGAAGTCCTTCTCCATTGCCCCATTCAGCACCGAATCTATTATATGCAGCTCTTGCCGCTCCGCCCATGTGAAGCCCCTTGATGTTGCTACCAAATACGAATATCTCGTTTTCTCCTAGAATATTTATCTTGGATGGAGTTATTCTGACAGGTAGTTCTCCTGTATTGCCACCTGTCATCCAGTACTGTTCTTCTGGTGTATAATAGTTTACCATACTATTCATCTTTATTGTTTAGTTTTTGTGCTTGAAAAGAATCCCAATCAACCCGAAAAGAGTCATTGTTACTTTCCAGCCATTGCAAATATTGGGCATCTGTAGCATATACTGAGGCTAATGACTGACCTTTATATTTGCCAAACTGTATTACATCAGTAGGCTTTAAGCTAACAATACAAGATTCATGATATTTTACAACAGCTTCCACATCTACATATAATCTTTGTGACTGCAATACTGCCCATTCAATGTATTGCCAATCCTTCTCTATGACTTCTCTTAGGGTTACACCTTTGTATTTACCGAAGTCAATGGAGTCATCGAGACCTAAAACTTTCGAATTATCAGAGGATGGTTCTCCCTGTATATCCAGAAGTTTCCAAGAACCACATCCTGAATTTGGAATTTCCTGTGGCTCCTGATCTTCCTTTTTACACCAACAAAGGTCCTCAATATCTGAACTATCAGCACGTTCTCCGTTGCGATAATAATATCCATAAGCCTTTCCATACTTTCCATATTTTCCATGGGGCATCACCTTCACCACCTGGACATATTGAGACCTGTACCAACCTGACACCCTTCCATCAGGAAATCTTTGTGCAGTAAAAGGCAAGGCTCTACCGATATTGTAGTAGAGTTCCATGATGTTATTGTGAGGAAACTTACAATTAACAGCATCTATGAGCTTACTTTTTTCTTCTTCTGTCATTTTGTAAATCAGATAATGATGCTTGAATCTATTCTCTTTGGGCTTCCATGAAGAATATTCGCTACTTCTCGACAGCCACAATCACATTTCTTAATCATCGCACATCCAGAGCACATGCCGGACTATATTCGCTATTAGCAAACGTATTCCAATAGTCAATATCTTCAATCATAGGTTTTCTAAAAATATGCCCCACAATATGTGGCGAATGATTACAAGTACGACCTAAAAGTCTCAAATAAAAGTTGCATATGTCAGGTAAAGTATTTATCTTTAAAGTGTTATACAAAAACAAACATTCACCCGACACATGCAAGACAAAAATAGTAAAAAAATCTCATTTACTGCCTGTTCAGTAAAGAAAAAGTTCAGTTCAGAACAATTAACATCATATTCAGGGTTAAGCGTAACCTCTGATTTTATCAACCATTGCGGTATTTATGGCAAGCTGGAACATCTTTTTCCAACCATCCGCCACAATGCAAGCCGTTTCAGCACAGCCCAAATACTCTCAAGTATCCTGTTGGCATCGTTGTGCGGTGTTCACCGTTTGAAGCGGATTGAAAACTTCACCTTTGACGCCTTGGTTGCCCGCTTGTTGAAGTTACCCAAGAACATTGACGAGGACACCATACGCCGCCATTTGACAGGTTTGGGTGAAAGGGGCGCCCGTTCGCTTCACGAGCTGTTGTTGGGTTTTACAGGCATGCAAGTTTCCCGTTGCGGTTTAAGCCGCTTGACACTTGATTGCGACTCAAGCACATTTACCGTTTACGGCAACCAACAAGGGGCTGAGGTGGGTTATAACTCGCATAAGAAGGGTTCGAAAAGCTATCACCCCATCTTATGTTTTGTCACGGAGATGAAACTGCTTGTCAATTCATGGCTCCGCCCGGGTTCAGCTTACACCTCAAACGGAGTTTGTGAGTTTGTCAAAGAAACCTTGGCCGCTCTTCCCCAAAAGGTGGAGAAGGTGTTTTTCAGGGCCGACAGCGGTTTTTTCAATGGTGGATTATTTAATTTGTTAGAAGACGG
Organism: Petrimonas mucosa; assembly: GCF_900095795.1. NCBI lineage: Bacteria > Pseudomonadati > Bacteroidota > Bacteroidia > Bacteroidales > Dysgonomonadaceae > Petrimonas > Petrimonas mucosa. The sequence goes on along the minus strand of NZ_LT608328.1, from coordinate 2,293,874 downwards.
TAAACATGAATATTTGGTGAAAGTAAAGCTGAAAAACCTGAAAGATTTACTTGCCGGGCAGACTTGGCAGCCGATTGGCCCACGGACGGCGACCTGTCAGTTTACACATCAATGTAGCGGTTGGAGGAATCCCCGCATGTTTTATGCCGTGCGCATCATAAAGCAAATGGTTGAAGTCGATTATTTTGGCGAAAAACAATTTGTACCCGAGTATGAGTACTTTTGCTATTGCTCGAACCTGAAAGGATTGGATGCCTTGCAGCTCCATACCCTTTATGGATCCCGATCAGAGAGTGAGAATTGGATCGAGCAAACCAAAAACTCGCTTTGTGCGGGAAAAACCATCACGCATGATTTTTGGGTAAACGATATTCTTTGGCAACTTTCGTCATTTGCCTACAGTTTATCGGTGCTCATGCGATACCGGGGCGACTTTTGGGTTTGGCGTCAAGAGCACTCTACCTTCCGAGAATGGTTTATCCGAGTGCCGGGAAAAGTGGTGAAATCCGGCAGGCAGGTCACGGTAAAAATGCCTAAGGAGTATTACCGAAAAGCGGGGTGGCGTGATTTTGAGCAGCGAATAACGACAACGATGACCGGATGACGGATTTTCACTTAATCGTCCATCGCCATCTTTCGTGTCGTAAAAGGGTTTATGACAAGGAATTGCCATGCCTTGGAAGAGTGGTAATGTTAATATATATAAAAACGCCACCATAAAAAGTAAATCAACACGTTAAACGTGCAAGAAACAGTGAAGATGAAAAGAAAATAAAACGGTATCTCTCGAAAAAAAAGAGAAATTCCGCTTTGAAAACTATTAACTTGAGTTGGGAATTTTAAATGAGATTTTTAAGTACGAATATTACCAGCTGGGTCTATAACAAAGAATCCTTTTGCTGCTGCGCATTGATAACCTATATGGATATGCTTATACTTTTCAACATCTTTAATGGCACAAAGTGGTACTTCCGTTCCCACATTACCTTGCTTATTTGCGTAAGACAACACTTCTTCTGCGACATCGAGCATTCCATTGACTTGCGATGGCGTCAACATAAGTTCATCCATATGTGCAAGTCCTCTTCCTCCAGGAAGGAATCGGTTTAGCAAGACATCATCGGCTCCATTTATCAATCCTAAGGACATTGTTTGAAATAGTTCCCCATAATTCTTTTTGGTTACAGTCACATTCAACGTTGTTTTCAACCCTAGTCTCTTTGCGACTTGAAACCAATGTAGGACACCATCAGCATTATCAACGCCAGTATGCTCTTGGAAAGTGTCATATCCAGGTAAACTCATGCTAAGGTGAACATTCAATTCTTTGAAAAGACGAATGTAGTCCTCATTCATCTTACGAGCATTGGAAATAAGGACTATAGGCAAATCAAGACCTCTCTTTCCGCCTTCCTGCCGGATAAAGCGAAGGATGGATTCAAAACCATCCTTCAATAGTACTTCTCCACCAGATATTGAAAATGACTCAACTCCTTTGTCGTAAAGGACTTCCACTACCTTTTTCCAATCACATACGGTCAATTCTTCACCTTTGGGATATGCCGAATTAGGCGCATCCCACGGGCAAGAACAAAACTTACACTTATGATTACATCGATAAGTCAGTTCCAATGCTACGGATTTGGGTAGATGTGCTATCTTCATTATTCTATGGATATTCCTGTCATTTTTTTAATTACATCTAACTCATCCTTAATCAGATGCGTTGCGTCATAATAATCAGTATAGGATAGCTCATTCTTCAAGAAAGCCAGGACTGCCTTATATGCATCTTCATCACTACATTGCACAATATTATATTCTTGTTGTTCCTTTGTTTTGAAATAGAAAACATAGTACAACCCCTCTGTGAATGCATCACCATCATCATCAGTTATGCCTAACTTGTTTATACAGTCAGCACAAATATGTTCCACTTTGGCATCATATCCAAGTGCTTTTATCTTTTCAACCTGTTTCTTAATGCCGTTACGACTACTCATCCAATCGAATTCTTCAATCAGTTGACCGCATGATTCGCATTTAACCTTACGCAATGGAGGGGGTGCAGGAGAATAACACATTGCTCCCATGTGAATACTTTCTGGAGCTTCAGCTTCAGAAAGGGCTTTCAGCTGTGCAATCAGCTCTTCTTTGGATAATGATTTATTTTCCATAATCTCTTGAATTTGAATTATTCATTACTATCTTCAACATCTGTTGAATTGTGCTCTTTTCGGGCCTCTTCAAATTTAGCCTTCATAGTTGGATTCTTGTATGTCAGTTTGCGAATGGTCAAATCCTCTGTGTCCTGCTGTGCCAAACGAAGATTATTTTCCGAGCCAAGCAAATTCTCTTTAACTTTCAGAAGTTTAGCGATAGTGTCATCTATTTGCTTCACGGCATCTTCGAACTTTTTTGAAGCTAACTCATAGTGGCGACCGAATTTTGACTTAAACTCCTCCATTTTGTTTTCGAAGTTTGTTACATCCACTTCCTTACTCTGTGCAAGAATAAGTTGTTTCTTATATTCAAGGCTTTTCTTTGAAGCCTGAACAAGTAGGTTGATAAATGGAACAAAGAACTGTGGACGGATGACATACATTTTCGGATATATATGTGACTTGTTAACTATACCATTGTTGTACAAATCATTTTCTGCCTCCAACAGACTTACAAGAACCGCAAACTCACAACCTTTCTTGCGTCTATCTTCATCAAGTTTTTTCAAGAAATCATCGTTTTTATGTTTTGTTGCCGTTGTGTCCATTTCATTTTTCATCTCAAACATGATGGAAATGTACTCTGTACCGTCTTCAGAGTCACGGAAGATGAAGTCTCCTTTTGTGCCGTCGGTGGCATCATTATCCTTATCAAAATAGGCGTTGGGCATCATCGGACGAATATACTGTTCAAACTCAATGCTACAGTGCTGTTCCAATGTTTCTCCCACCATTTTGGTAGACATACGAGTTTTTAAATCCTTATAGTAGTCAACCTGTTCCTGCTTTAATCTCAATTCTTCTTCATGACGTTTTACCAAAGCAGCCTCATGTATTTGCGCTTCTCTTTTATCTAATTCTGCAGCTGAGCGCAGTTGAGTTATCTCTGTTTCTTTCGCCTGGACTGTCTGCTGTGCTTTTGTTCGTTCCTCCATCACAGCAAGTTGAAGTCTTGTTTCATTCTGCTCGATAGCAGCATTTAATTGGGCAATAGTCTTGTCCTTCTCAGACAGTGCAAGATCAAGTTCTCCTTTTTTCTGACTTTCAATATTTTCCAACTGGGTTTTCAACCGTGCTATCTCTGCATCTTTTTCTCCCTTAACTTTCTCTAATTGAGACTCAGTTTCAGCTTTGAGTCTTTCTATCTCGGCTTCTTTCACACCCAATTCAAGCTGTTTCTTGTTAAGCTGTGTCTGATAAGATTGTTCTGTTTTGGCTGTTGCCAGTTCTTGCTCTGCCTTATGGCGTTCATTCAAATCGCTTAGACGACGAGCGATTTCCGCTTCAAACTCCGCATTCTTAACCTGACTGACAATGCTTGCATAGTCAGCTTCATCTACTTGGAACATTTGTCCGCAATGTGGGCATTTCAATTCTTTCATGTTTAAATGAATTTAAGTGTTACGAACTCACGATAACGGATGCAAAGGTAAAGTTCAAGAGTGCAGTCTATCTGCATAGATGAATCAAATCTCACTAACAAGAAAAAAAATCCATCGGTAGAACAAATACCATAAATGGCACCTATTTCAGTTGGCAAATATAATAATTTTCGTCCAAAAATTAGCAAGTTCGTCATTTTTTTAGCTGAAAAACAAGAAAAACTACCAAAAATCGGCAGAAATTGAAATAAAAATATTATCTTTGCCACATTAAAATATATAATGTTTACGTTATGGACAACAAACCTCTGAACCGAATCAAAGTGATGATGGCTGAGCGTATGATTACCAATAAAGAACTTGGGAAATTGCTCGGCAAAGATCCGGCCACAGTGTCGAAGTGGGTCACTAATACTTCTCAGCCCACCCTGGAAAATCTCATTGAGATTGCCAAAGTATTAAAATGCGACATAGGAGATCTTGTTCGAAAGGACGACTCCATTGTCATTGACAAGAAAAAAGAGTAATTAACTGAGCAATTAAAGTAGAATATGCCTACAAACAAAAACGCCCTGTTACGGTATCAGATACTTGACCGTTGTTTTAGCAATCGTCATCGTAAGTACACGATTGAAGACCTCGTTGACGCTGTTAACGAAGCCCTCTATGATATGTACGGTTCTGAAGTAAGTGTGCGTCAGATACGTGATGACATCAAATACATGCGTGATCGTGTGTCCTACGATGCGCCAATTGAAGCCGTACCTTTCGATGGCAAAAGATGCTATTATCGTTACTCTGACCCAGATTTTACAATTTTCAACAACGAATTGACAGTTGAGGAGGTTACCAAACTTACTTCTACCATTAAAATGCTTGGGCGTTACCGTGGTGGAGCAAACAGATGGTTAGAAGAAGTTATTTCGAACCTCGAATTTCGTTTTGGCATCAAAACCAATCGTGAACATATTGTATCTTTCGAGCAAAATGACCAATTACGTGGCCTGGAGTTTTTATCAGAACTCATAGATAGTGCCATCAACCATCAACCTTTGAATCTTTTGTATAGAACGTACAATGGGATTGAGACCAACGTAGTCATTCATCCCTATCACGTAAAACAGTACAACAACCGTTGGTTCCTGTTCGGATTAGAACAGACACCTAATGGAGATAGAATCGCCAACAGACCACTTGATAGAATAGTCAAGTTTTCAATTTCAAACGTGGCGTTTATTCCTAACACCACTATCGATTTTACAAATCATTTCGATGATGTCGTTGGCGTAAGCATCCCAGAAGATTGCGTTGGAATGGAAACTGTGGTGCTCAAATTTGATCCAGAACGATTCCCTTATGCTGTATCAAAGCCTATACACCATAGTCAGAAAATTCTCAGTGAGAAGGACTGCATTCTTCAAATAGAAGTTCGTCCGAATAAAGAACTTGAATCTGTTATATTCTCATACTTCCCTCATGTGGAAGTTCTTGCTCCGGCATCATTAAGGGAGGAATTCAAAGAAAAAATAGCGAATAATTTGAAAAAATACTCGACTGTGCAGAATGACTGCACAGATACATTATAAATTTGCAGCAAAAACTGCAATATTAACGTGAGTTCGGGATAAGAAAATCATAAAAAAAGTTGTGATATGGGGAGATTATTTGTATATTTATAGCTGATAATCAAACAAATAACAAACATCAACCCTATGATCACAACAGACAAAGTTATTGAAATATTTTGTATTGCCGACGATTTTTGTGCAGAATATGAGAATGAAATCCGGAATCACCAACTTCAAGCAGGTGACATAACGAAAAGGAGAAACAGGAAAACGCAAATGTCCCAGAGCGAGATTATTGCCGTGATGGTCTGCTTCCACTGTGGAACCTTTCATAATTTCAAGAATTATTACCTGTTTTATATTTGCAAGCACATGAAGAGCTATTTTCCAAATGCCGTTTCCTACAACCGTTTTGTCGAGTTGCAACCCAGGGTGATTGTACCTTTCATGCTGTTGCTCAAACTCTTTGGATTTGGTGAATGCACAGGCATTACATATGTGGATAGCACTCCAATCAAAGTATGTCATAACAAGCGTATCCACTCGAATAAAGTATTCAGGGATCTGGCACAAAGAGGGAAAAGTACGATGGGCTGGTTTTTTGGATTCAAGCTTCATCTGGTCTGTAATGAAAAGGGTGAATTGCTGAATTTCTCTCTCACAAAAGGCAATGTCGACGATAGAAACCCTGACGTAATCAATGTTCTTACCAAAGATCTTTTCGGTAAACTATATGCAGACAAGGGTTACATCAGCACAAAGCTCTTCGAGATGCTGTTTGACCAGGGAGTTCATTTAGTGACCGGTATACGCTCAAATATGAAAAATTCCCTGATGTCATTCCGCGACAAGATTCTCTTACGCAAAAGATCTGTAATTGAGTCCATCAATGATGAACTGAAGAATATCTGCCAGATAGAACATTCAAGGCATCGTTCCACACATAATTTCATCATGAACATAATTGCTGCATTGGTGGCATATTGTTTCTTTCCCAAAAAGCCTTCAATCAAATTTGAAGTGGAAAAGTCAAGTCAATTAACCATTTGGGGATAATATGTTATCCCGAACTCACGTTATTAGGTAAAATATGATAGAAACTGGTAACATTATCAAGAATCTCAGCCCAACAGAGGCTGTAGTAATTGACAAGATCCGCAAGCTTGGCTCAAAATACTCTTTGAGCTATACGGGCGTGAATACTAACAAACGAGGTTCAAAGATTCTTGATGAGCAGCAAATGTCAACATTGGAAGTTCTCACTTCCGATGGAGAATTCAATTTCAAAGGTGACCCTGAGAAATTTGTTTTATTCGCTGAAGCAGAGCGAATCAACTCTGCGTACCAGTTTGACCCATTGTTTGCAATCAACTGTAGTGTTGTCGATCCTCTACCTCACCAGGTGGAAGCTGTTTATAAATATCTTCTACCACAGCCCAAAATTCGCTTTCTTCTCGCGGATGACACAGGTGCTGGTAAAACAATCATGACAGGACTTCTGCTTAAAGAGCTGCTTATGCGTAAAATCGTGGAGCGTGTTCTAATTGTTACACCTGGTGGCTTGACGAAGCAATGGCAGGAGGATGAAATGGGCATCAAGTTCAATATACCCTTTAAGCTCGTTAATAGAGATGTCTTCTCTTCTGAACCAACGGTGTTCCAGACTAACGATCGACTTGTAGCATCTATTGACTTTATATGTCGTGAGGATATTATGCAAGTCGTTGCCAAAAGTACATGGGATTTGGTTATATTTGACGAAGCTCATAAACTGTCTGCTTACGAGTACGGCGAAAAGATTTATAAATCTAAACGATACGAAGCTGCCCACATTCTTGCACAACAATGTGAGCATCTTCTTCTGCTGACTGCTACACCCCACCGTGGACGCAAGGACACGTTCAAGCGACTTCTTCAATTACTTGATGACGATATTTTTGCAACAGCAGACTTGGCTACAGAGCGAGTCCGCGAACTTAGCATGAATGGCGCTAACAAGTTCTTTATCCGCCGTTTGAAGGAAGATATGAAGGATTGGGATGGCAATGCGTTATACAAGAATCGTCACACCAAGACTACCAGCTACAATCTAACCTCGGACGAAAAGCGTCTATATGATGCAGTAACTACATATCTTACCAAGCGCAAGAAAGAGGCTAACGAAACTAAGAACATCCATGTCTCTTTGGCTTTGCAGGTGATGCAACGAAGGTTGGTTAGTTCCATCTATGCAATACGTAATACACTTCAAAAACGTTGGCTTGCCCTCCAAGGTCTTGCTGACGAACTCGACAAGAATCCTTCTTTATGGAAGCAGCGTATCAAGTTTGAGGAATTAGAAGTAGCTAACATTGACGACCTCGACGAACTTGATGATGAAGAAAGGGATGCTCTTGATAATATTATGGCTGATCCAAAGAAGTTGAAGCTATTTACCACTGCCAAGAGTCTTTCGGAAATTAAGGTTGAAGCCGGTGAAGTGAAATCACTTTACGAAATGGCCAATACCCTCTATAATCAGCAACAGGAAGAACAGAAATATAAAGAGCTGAAGAAACTTCTGACATCAGAAGGGGTCATTGATGGAGAGAAACTTGTTATCTTCACCGAGCATAAAGACACGCTCTTGTATCTTCAGGAACGTCTTACCAACAATGGTTATCATGTAGCGACCATCCACGGTGGCATGTCTGTTGATGAACGTCGTATGTCCCAATGTCGTTTCATGAGCAAAGAAGTTCAGATTCTAATCTGTACTGATGCCGCTGGCGAAGGTATCAACCTTCAGTTCTGCCGTCTGCTAATCAATTGGGATATTCCTTGGAATCCGAACCGTCTGGAACAGCGCATGGGACGAATACACCGATATGGTCAGAAGTCTGATGTACTGGTATTCAACATGGTTGCAAGTAATACTCGTGAAGGTCAAGTCCTAAAGAAACTTCTGACCAAACTAGATATCATCAGAGAGCAATTGGGTGATGATCGTGTATATGATGTAATTCAAGATGTACTGAAAGGTGTATCTTTGGACAGTATTATATCTTCCGTACTTAATGGACAGGAAAGTGACCTTGACCTGTTCATTGACAAAGACGCAAAAGATCTTGGGGACTTGTTTTCTCAGTCTATTAGGAATCAAGACAAATCCATTGCCCACTCGTCTGTTGATTATAAAGATGCTCGCAGGCTTAAAGAAGACAGTGACGAAAAGCGTTTGCAGCCAATCTACATCCGTCTATTCTTTGAAAGAGCATTCAAGTATTTGGGCGGCAAGTATGACGAAATAGCTGATGGCATCTTCCAAATCACCTACATTCCCGACATAATCGTATCACGCTTGAAAGAGCAATATAGGATTTATGCTGAGAATTTGACATCACTCTATTTTTTCTTTGATAAGGCTAAGTTCTTAGAATATCAGAATAGTACGGCTCAATATGGTAAAGCGCATTATATCAACCCAGGAAACGCTCTCTTCGATTGCCTGATTGATACTGTCCGCGATTCTTTCAGAGACGAAATGTTGAAAGGTACTGTCCTTGTATCTCCAGAAGACAAGCATCCTTATTTTGCTTTCTTTGTCAAGAATCAGATACAGGACAATCGCCCAACACAAAGTGGCGAGCCCAACATTTCTAATGAGCTGCTTACTCTCATCTGTCAGAATGAAGATGGTGTATTCCAACAAACATCACCTGCAAAGCTGCTCGACCTCTGTCCTCCTGTGGAATTTGCGAAGGAGATTGTTCCTCCAGAACCTGCCAACGAAAACGAAGTTGTGGAATGGGCATACTCCCACCAAACGGAACCTTTGTTAGAGGCCACAGAGAAAATGGTTAAAGAAGATACAGAAAGCCGTAGGGAATACTTGCAGACGGCATTTCAGCAAATCATTCTCGACATTCAAGGTGAGATTAACGAACTCCAAAACAAGATACTCTTCAGTGACGATGAAAAAGTTCAGCAGAAGCTGATGATGAAAGAGGCTCGCTATAACGCTTTGAAAGTGCGCAAGAAAGAGCGACTGGCTCAGTTGGACAATATGATAGAACTATTCCCTGTCGAACCAGAGGTTCTTGGCTGTGCTTATGTTCTGCCACTGAATCAAGTAGAATATCGAAACACCTTTGGTATGAGCCGAGACGATGAAGTAGAAGCCATTGCTATGAAGGTGGCTATGGACTATGAAACCGAACATGGCCGCAAAACTTCTGATGTGTCGAAAGATAATGTTGGCTACGATGTAAAAAGTATCGATGTCCAAGGCAACAAACGCTATATCGAAGTAAAAGGTCGTGCTGGTACCGATGGTGTTATGCTTAGTGAGAATGAAATGAACCGTCTTGCTCAGTTAGGCACAAAAGCCTGGCTCTATATCGTAACAGAATGCCGTAGTGAGTCGCCCATTCTCAACATTGTAAACGATCCTGCCAGAAAGCTTGTTTTTGAGCAAAAGACCAAGGGAGTGCAGTTCTACCTGCCTCTAAGTGAATGGCAATCTAAAAAAGAATAAACAAAAGAACAATATATATGAAAGCAAAGAAGCTAATTGAAGTAGCACTCCCGATTAAGGAGATTTCAGCGGAAAGTGTACGTGACAAGAGTATACGAAACGGTCATATATCTACACTTCATCTTTGGTGGGCACGCCGTCCTTTGCCAGTATGCCGAGCAGTCGTGTTTGCTAGTCTTGTGCCTGATCCACTAGACAAGAACTGTACGCAAGCTTTCAAAGATGCCGTTCAGAATATTTTAAATCCGGCTGATGATGTATTGACTCAATATCAATATAAGCCATACAATGATATTCCTTATACCGCCATTGTCGATCCAATGGAGGATAATTTACGCAATAGGTTACTGATGTTCATAGGTAAGTTTTCTGAAAAATGTCAAAAGGAAATGTTGGCAGGAAAATCTACCACTCCAAAGGAACAATTAGACGAGGGTTCACTCATCAAATGGGAAAACAAAAACAATCCTCGCATACTTCGCATGGCCAGAGAGCTGATATGGGTAGCTTATAATGCAGAAAAGTATCCAGATCTTGGTTATGAGACTCACCACAAAAACTTTTCTGAGGCATTTGATGCTATTAAAGCAGCTGAAGATGCTCTCTATGAAGTAATTGATAGACACCTTCCATCAGCAGAAACAGATGATTTAGAAGGCAACTTACAATCTGCCATTGAGAATTTTCAAAATCAGATGCCCTCTGTTTTTGACCCATTTGCAGGCGGTGGCGCAATTCCTTTAGAAGCTGCACGTCTTGGATGCCGCAGCTATGGTAATGACATTAATCCAGTTGCTCATATTATCGAAAAAGGCAGTGCAGAGTTTCCTCAGAAATTCGGCAAACCTATATGTTTTAGTGAAGAAGAGTTCAATCGTATTTATGGAGAAGAAGGATTAAACCTGATTACCGAAAAAGGAATTTCAAAAGATGCAAGAGGTTTCTACTTGATTCCTAATAGATTGTCTTTTGATGTTGAGTATTATGCTTTGAAAGTAATCAACAACACGAAGAGTAAATGTTCTGACTTATACGAGTCAACAACTGGTAAAACTCCTTTAGTTTATTATTGGGCACGAACTGCAACTTGTAGTAATCCTACTTGCAAAGCAGAAATACCTATGCTTAAACAATTCTACATATCAAAGAGAAGAACAGCAAAAGCAAAAGATTGGGTGTATCTTAATCCTATCATTTCTGGTAATCATATCGATTTTGAAATTAAAAATGGCAGTTTTGAAGAAGAAGGTTGGAATAGACACGGAAATATCACTTGTCCATGTTGTGGCAGTTTGACAAATATTTCAGAAATAAAGAGACAGTTCAACACTTCCCCTATCAAAGAGCGTTTATTGGCCATAATTGAGGATGGTTCAAAGAGAACGTATCGAGTACCGTCTGCTGAAGATATTCAGCAAATATCCAACATAAAAAAAAGTAAGGCTATACCAAAAGAACAATTAGAGGTCGGAAATGTAAGGAATTTTAATACTCCTGGTTGGGGTATAGACTCTTTCGATGGCTTATTCTCCAACAGACAAAGTGTATTTCTAACTAACTTTAAGAACGAGATAGATAATGTTTGTTCGTCAATTAGCGATGATAAACATTACGTTAGAGCTATCAAAACCTATCTTGCCATTTTGTTTGATAAAGTTTTGTGTAGAAACACTTCTTTCGGTGTATGGCATAAGCTTCAAGAAACAGTTGAACATCCTTTTGGACGGCAAGCAATACCGATGGTATTTGATTATCCAGAAATGAATCCGTTTTCTTCATTGTCTGGCGCTTGTAAAGGACAGTTAGATGCCATAATTTCATATTTGGAGTCTGAAAATTCTTTCCCTGCGGTGTTTAATAATGTAATAAGTGGAGACAAATCTCAATTTGACCCCAAATCTCTTACTGCTGTCATAACTGATCCACCATATTACGATGCTATCGCATACGCAGATTTATCTGATTTCTTTTATGTATGGCTCAAATCAATTCTTTTGAATGAATTTGAGCTGGTATTTGCTACGCCCAAAACGCCAAAACAAGAAGAATGTACTGCACTTAAACATCATCATGGCAATAGTGACGAAGAAGCGAAACACCATTTTGAGAAGAAACTCACATCAATTTTTGATGCAATAGAAACGCAAACTACGGATGTAGTTAGTATAATGTTCGCACATCAAAGTACAGAGGCATGGACAACTCTTTGCAATTCAATTCTTGATGCGAGAATGAACATTACAGGTTCTTGGCCAATGGACACTGAAGTTAGCATTGCCTTAAAGGCAGACATGGCAACTTTAGAATCATCTGTTACCGTTGCATGTAGACCATCGGAGCGTAAAGGCTATGGCGATTTTAAGAGTGTCAAAAAGGATATAGAACAAAAAGTGGCAGAAGAAGTTGAATCCCTCTACGAACTTGGTTTCCGTGGTGCAGACTTATTGACTGCATGTTTTGGACAGGCTGTTAGTGAATTTGGCAAATATAAATCAGTGGAGAAATCTGATGGTAGTGAAGTCTCTGTAGCCGAACTTCTTGAAATGGCTCGCAATGCAGCTTTCGATTCTTTATTGAAGGGTGTGCAAGGTGATGATTACACAAAGTTCTATATTGGATGGCTTCAGTTGAATGGCACTAGTGATACAGACTTTGACGATGCCACTAAGTTCACTCGTGTTGGTGTAAATGTCAACATTAAGGACATCCAGCAGGAACGATTACTAATATTAGAAGGAAAGAAAATGCACATTGCTATGGCAAAAGAGCATATTGGTGGATCGTCTGTCGAAGGAACGCGCCCTGAGGATTCACCAATTAAGCAAGCACATCGTTTCATCCTTTTGTATAGAGAGGGCGACCGTGGAAAAATTCTCCGATTTGTCCGCGACATCTGTCCAGACTCATCCTCTCCCCTATGGCGATTACTTGCCACATTAAAAGAGCTTCTTCCTGCTAATGATGACCAGAAGCAAATCGTTGGCATCCTTCAGAATGCCGATGACCTCCGTCAACATTGCCACGAGGAGTATAAACCAATACAAGGAAACTTGTTTGAAGGTATCGAGTAAAATAACAAAAAACATATCAATATGAACAACGAGAACATCTTCCAGGCATTAGGAATCTTCCTCGACGCAATGCGTCCATTCCTAGTCAGTGTTTTGCAAAACCACTTCCCCGGTGAGCCGTGGGAAGGTGTCTTCTTTCAGCGTTTAACTGCACAAAAACAAGATCAATGGAATCAAGCCCAACGCCAAGGCGTAGAGCCAATGTTGCGTATTGACTATCATAATTTGACTTTTCTTGCAAGCAAATTCCGTGATGAACTAGCGGAAGAACTCGGCAATGACAAAAGCAAAACATTCATTTTTGAAAGTACTATGAGTGAATTGAGGGATGCTCGCAACAAGTGCCAGCATTTCACTCCACTCACAGAAGACGAGAAAGACCGTGCTTTCAGCAACATGAAGCATGTTGCAAATATGCTTGGCATGGCTGATTTGCGCCAAGAAATCGAAAGATTACAAAACAAGCGCACGTTTGCTCCTGCAGCTGTTGCACCCATTGCCGTAACAACTGTAACATCGACACCTGTTGACACTTCAATCGTGGATGATGGCTCACCACTGCCATCCTGGTTTAGGAACTGTTTGCCACACTATGACATTCGCAGTGGCGTTCTTGACGAATCTGTTTTTGCTGCCAACTTGAATGAGGTAGCTCTTGGCACTGGCCCAGAAGTGTACAACAATCCGACATCCTTCTTTGCCAAGACTTACGTAACAGCAGGATTACGAGACATTGCCAACCGGGTTGTTCGCGCTTTAAACGGCGAAGAAACTGAGAATCGCGTCATTTCTCTTCAGACAGGATTCGGTGGTGGTAAAACCCATACTTTGATTTCAATATATCATATAGTAAAAAGTGGAGCTCGTCTGTTGGAATCTGAAAGCTGCAAGCATATTCTCCAGGAAGGAGTTACTCCGAACTTTGAGAATGCCAAAGTTGCAGTCTTTACCAACAACACAACTGACGTATCACAAGGTCGCCAGACTATAGAAGGATTTACCATCTATACGCTATGGGGTGAACTTGCCTATCAACTTGGCGGCAAGGAAGCTTACGAGAAAATTAAGCAAAATGATATAGACCGTACTGCTCCCACGTCTGCAATATTGAAACCCATCATCCAGAATGCAGGGACTTCCCTCATCCTTATTGATGAGTTGGCTGACTATTGTGTAAAAGCTACTTCAAAAAAGGTTGGAGATGGCAATCTCTTCAGCCAAACAAACAGCTTCATGCAGACTCTGACTGAGGTGGTTTCTTCTGTGCCAAAATGCGTATTGATTGCCACTCTCCCTGCAAGTGCAACAGAAGTCGCTGATTCTCAGATTGGTCAAACAGTATTAGACTCTTTGCAGACCAGAATCGTTCGTATAGGTTCAAGTGTCAAGCCTGTTGATGATGAAGAAATCTTTGAAGTTGTACGTCGTCGTCTGTTTGAACAAATCAATGAAACTTCTGTTGTTGACCTCGTGGCCAAACGCTATAAGGATATGTTCCATAATCGATACAGAGACTTACCAGAGTACTGTGACAAGATGGAATATGCCAACAAAATAAAGAAATCCTATCCTTTCCACCCGGAACTTATTGAAATGTTCCGTCAACGTTGGGGAAGTGATCCTCGTTTCCAGCGCACTCGTGGTGTTCTTCGTCTTTTGGCATCAATTGTACAGGATTTGTGGCGACGCAGAGAATCACTTACTGGTTCACAAGCCTTGATACATACATCAGACGTTAATCTTGAAAATCTTGGTTCACTCACTGGCACCATAACAAACCTGATGGGTAGCAACTGGGAAACAGTCATGTTAGCTGATGTATATGGAACTTCAAGTAATGCACGTAAGATAGATGAAGCAGATCCAACAAGTAATATTGGCCAGTACCATCTGACACAAGGTATTGCTACAACTCTTCTTATGGCATCTGTAGGCGCAAAGCAGAACAAAGGACTTGATATCAAGCAGCTTAAACTCTGTGTTTTACGTCCCAAAGCATTCAATCACAATGATATTGATGGAGCATTAAACAAACTTGAACAGGTAGCACATTATCTTTACTCTACCAAAGTTGGAGGAGCAACGTATTGGTTTGAGTCCAAAGCCAACATCAATATCCTCATCGCACAGGCTAAGTCTGAGGTCAAAAAAGAAGATGTAGAGGCAGAGATTATCAAACGACTGAAGAATTCGGCAAGTTTTATACATGAAATCAATGTTCTGGTATGTCCAACTGGCGATGTTCCAGAACAAAAGCAACTCACATTGGTAATTTTGCCTCCAAGCATAGCTATGCCGACTGGTGGAACACCATCAAATTGTCTTACCACGGCAGTCAAAGAAATAGCATTGAAACGAGGTAATAGTGATCGTGTGATGCGCAACACTATCTTCTATCTTGCCTGTTCAGAAGCCGGACGTGGTGCATTGAGTGACAAACTTAAAGACTACTTAGCTTGCACCAAAATCATAGCAGAATATTCAGGAAGACTGGAGCGCGATCAAAATACAGAAGTGCAAAATCGCAAGCGCGAGTACGAACACGGTGTCGATGAAGCTCTGATTCGCGCCTATAATATTGCAATTAAGTATTCAGCAAAAGATGGCATAGAGAGCTATGAAATGAAGAACTATGCTGGCGACTTCTCTTCACAGATACGTATGAACTTGATGACAGAAATCATGGAAGAAGAATGGGTCATCAAGGCTATTGGGAGGAACTTGCTGGATAGAATCAATATGCTTCCAGAAGTGAATCGTCCAATCGCAGTAAAAGAGCTTTATGAGACATTCCTTCGCTTTGATGACAAACCTATGATTACTGGCCCATCAGCAATAGCTGAAACCGTCAATCGTTATTGCGTAAATGGCGTATTTAACGTGGCTTTCGGAGCACCAGGGAGATGGACACGAATAACCCAAGGTGAGAATGTACCATTCCTCGATGTAACAAGTGAGGACTATTGGCTCGTTGACCCATCTGTCGTTATTGAGCCTTCTGGAGCAACTGGTACTGGCACAGGAACGGGTTCTGGTGCAGGAACAGGCTCCGGTGCTACAGGCGGTTCTGGCTCAGGTGAGACAGGAGGTGGCGAGCCTACAGGAGGAACACCTCCTGAGACAAAGACCTATCAAAAGGTTGTTATAAGCGGACAAGTACCATTGGAGAACTATGCTCAGTTATTTACCAGTTTTGTTCAGACATTGCGAAATAACAATCTGAAGATAGAGGTCAAATTTACAGCCAAAACGACTGGAGCTAATCCTCTTACAGAAAACTCAGCCACTGTTAAGAGTGTTAAAGAGTCTGCTTCTCAGCTTGGGCTGGAATTTGACGTAGAAGAATAAAAAAACTGGCATCAGTGCAGATAGGTTGCACTGATGCCCCATATCTTTGCGCCGATTTAAAATATATCTATAACCATCAATATGAAAATATGAGTTACTTCGAGACAATACTCCAAAAAAGAGGACTTGAAGAATGTCCACTTCCTCTGTGGAAGTTAAAAATCACTGAAGAAGAGTTCAAGGAATTGAGAGATCTCCTTGAAAAAAGAACTCATGTTATAAACTTGAATAATCCATTCATAACAGTATGCAAAGAGGCCACATTGTTCTTTGCTGAGTATTGGCGTAGAATGTATGTTGACGGAAAGCATAGCAAACAGATGGTTTATGACGCACTGGAGTCAACAAGACCAAGCGTTAATTATTCGAACGAATTCTATGAAGCTGCTCGTCGTGGTGCAAAGATGCTGAAAATTGAGAAGTATGATGGAGGACGGGCAGATCCTTTGAATGACATGCTTTATCAAGGTGGACTCCCTATGAAGTTGGTGACGGCTAACATAACCAACTCTGTTTGGGATAGGTTCACTCGTGGTCTAGTAAATAGAAAAATCAATTTTGAGGAATTGAACCTTGGCCTGGTTGCTTCGCAAAGTAAGTGCATGAAAGACTACTGCGAACAGCTAATTCTTGGCGTTGAAGCAGAAAGATATCTTTTAATGCCGTTCTACTGTGCTAATGAAAATGATGTCTGGTTCCTATATCTAAAAGAACTTGCAAAACAGGAAAAGGTTCGTCGTCATCAGCTTCATCCATTCTCATTGACATGGGAATTTAGAATAGATACTGTAGAGAAGAAAATATATACCAAGTATATTGTCAAAGGACTTCAACGTCTTCCGCAAGTATTTTTGGAAGAACAAGGAATTGACGATATTGGATTCTTTTCAGTTCAAGTAAGAAAGAATGGTCAGGCTGTTGACACCTTCGATTATGCTAATAATTTCTGTCGCTACCCAGTATTTAGCAAACATCCATGTGAGAACGGAGATTTTATCTCTCTCTTCCTCCACAATCAAGAATATGCTCATATAGGAGATAATCTTGATATAAGTGTACCTCATCTACTGTATAGGAATAAGGATGGTAAGTATGAATTAGGGAACCAGTTAGGAAGACAGGAGTCTATTATTCTTATTCCTGATGGTTGGAATCTTCAGACAGAAACCAATCTTGACATATATGAGTATAGTTGGGGAATGACAAAGTTGCAAGGACTTCACATTCCTGCCGACTACACGGATAATATCGTACTGAAAGGCGAAGATGGATGTATCACATTGGGTATGAATGCTCCTCTATATTGGACAGAATTGCAATCTTCACCACTTTATGTACCAGATGTGATAGAATCACTATATGACGCGAACAAATGCGCTTTTACACTTTGCTATGATACAGAAGATGGAACAGAGTCAAAACGTCACAACGTTCAGTATCGTAACAAATGGCAGAATGTTTGGACAGATACTCCATCTTTCGGTGAAATATTTGCTCGTGCAATAGATACTAATGGCAACTATGTTGCCCCTTTGAGATTCATAAACATTGGTGAAGGATTAGTTATCAGTTTACAAAAGGCTGATAAAAGCTCTTGCCAAATAAAGGTTTCATGGGCGCATGGTCATGTATCTACAACAGAAGGGGAAAAGAAAATCGGTGATGTTTGGGAAATCAAAAAAGAAAACTGCAACGATCCTCGCAAGATACGTTTCACCTTTACTCCTTCTGGAAACAGCAAAAACCAATTTGACATTTCTATAAAAGCTCCATTCAAAGACTTTTCGATTAAAAACATATATGGTGATGACATAGAAAATGATTGCTGGATTCCATATTCAGACATCGATAAGTATCAGTACCACCTGGTTGGACAAGATATAAGAGAATACACATATGGCAATGTCAGAAGGGAGTTAAGATGGAAGGGAGAAAAATTATATATTTTCGAAGATGGTCGAGCACGAAAGACCATCCCCTATGAGGGTAGTCTTTTGACATTATTCGATTCGCGTGAGGCCATACGTTCATTACTTGAACGCACAGCGCAAAACATGTTAAATGCAGAAGTAAATGTTCAGTTTGTTCTTTCAAATGGACAAAGAATCGCTTTCGGTATTAAAGAATCCCCATTCCGTCCTCGACAAATATCAGATGGCCGTGTTGTAATCACTGGTAAAAACAGAAAGCCATTCAAGTTTACTGGTGTGCTTAAACTCATAAAACTGGATGAACCGAACTTGGAACCTTTGGAAATGAAGTATGATGAAGAATCGCAATACTACATTCTTCCTGAGGAAATTCGTTCATGGGGCAAAACCATACTGGTTGGACGCACAAGAGGACGTATATGTCCGGCTTTGGTTGATTTAACCAAGGACATGAATGGTTCATATCGTGCTGAGAATAGAGAGAATGCCATTCTCAATATTAGGGAAAAGTTAAATGATTCCTTGTTAGGCGATGAATTGTGGACAAGAATTATCGGCTGGTTCAATCGTGCCCAGCAAGAAGATATTCCGGCAAGTTCGATTCTTGAACTATATTGTACAGCTCAGGACTACAAGGCATTGCTATGTTTGGCTTTTCAACTGTATGTAAAATGTTCAGACAATGATGAACGCGAGATTCTTAAAGAAAAACTGAAAAGTTTTAGTAATGACCTAGCCTTCCAGTGGTATTGGTTACAACCTTATCTGTCTGGCATCTTCATCCAACTTCAAAATTTCATGTCTGATCCAATGACTCCTGCGATGCAAGATATCTTCATAAAGTGGGCAATGAGTCACGAAGGCGAAGACATGATGAAATATTTGAGTGCATTGAATGTTGAAGAAGAGTATATGAAGAATCTTGTCCAATGTTTATATGATGTCTTGACATCGTTTACCGAATGGATTAAAGACCTGTGCGTATCATCATTGATTGAAGCGTATGGTTATGTATCACACGGTCTTGTCGAAGAATTGGCTGAGACTATCATTAAAAAGCCTAAAGAAATAAGACTTCTCGAACTATCTACAGATGAATATATAGAGTCAAATCAAGATTACCTTGGAGATGAAGTTGGTACCTTCTTTAACAATTTCAATGAACAAGGAAAGGTAGGGAATGAAATGTGGTTATACAAGCGTGTTAATGCTGTTGTCGCTCATATAAGAAAAGAAATAGACCTATTTTCAATAAAAGATGAGATACAAAGAGATAAGATAAGAAGGAGTATTATCTTCTGCAGCAAGTCATGTAATCGTCATTTCATCGTAGCATTAAATAACAAGTTAAGTCATTAAGAATATGAAGTTTGAAAACATATACAAAGAAACAGAAGAGAATATGCGCTTAGCATTACTTTCTCTTTGGGCACCAGGAAGTCATCCAATGCGTTCTGCAATTGATGAACTTTTTGATAGAGAACCATTGTTGGCTGAACCTGTCTTCCAAAGTACATTTGGTTGGGAGCCTTCTTCAGATGAAACTTGGAGGTCTGCAATCAACAGAGATGTCTGGAATAAGCTTGAAAAGATCCGTGAAAACAAGGCCATCGAAGCAGGGAAAACGTTTCGACCATTTGTCCCATTCAAGCATCAGGCAGAGAGTTGGAAAACACTGGCAGAAAACAAAAGTATTGTTGTAACTTCAGGTACAGGCTCTGGTAAAACTGAGTGTTTTATGTATCCTGTTTTGAGTGACTTGTATGAACAAGGCCACACAAATGCTATCGAAGCCATCTTCCTTTACCCACTGAATGCATTGATGGAAGACCAAAAGAAACGTCTTTCAGAGTATTGTGAAGCAACCAATTTGCATTTTGCTGTCTATAATGGTGATACTCCTGAATATCGTGCTGATGGGCGTGACGAAATACTTCCGAATGAGATTGTTACTCGTGATGATATCAGAGATCCAAAACATCAAGGCACACGACCCGAAATTCTTCTGACTAACCCTAGCATGTTAGAATATATACTTGTGCGCCAAAAGGACCAAGATATGATAAAAGAGTCAGCAGGTAAACTTCGCTGGATTGTTATCGATGAAGCTCATAGTTACTCTGGTTCTGCAGCAGTTGAACTAGCATATCAGATAAAACGAATATTAGAAGCATTTGATAGAACACCAGAACAAGTTAGGTTTGCATGTACATCAGCAACTATTGGAGGTGAAGAAGGAGCACAGTCACTTGCAGATTTTATATCAACTGTCACTGGACAACCAGTTGAACAGATAAAGGTGATTGGAGGTAATCGTTTGGTTCGCCCACTTGATAAGGACGAACTCTCTTCTGAACTGAAAAAGAACAATCTTCCTTCAGTTGACAAAGTTCTATCGCTACGCGACAAAATTAACAAGGTTCCAGGCATGACACTTCAGCAAATGTGGGAGTGGTTATGTCCAGATACTCCATATAACAAGGAGAAATTGTTGCCAGCTTTACAACTCCTGGATAAACTTTGTGAAATGTCGCAAGGCAACAATCCTGTTCTATCCCTAAGGGCACATTATTTTATGCGCGCAATAAGCGGACTTTATGCTTGTGCTAATGCTGATTGCCAAGGGGTCAACCCTGCTGTACCGATGTATGGGCATCTTACTACATATAAAGCATCAGTATGTCCTGAATGTGGCGTTCCTCTGCTCGAAATAGTACAATGTAAGCGATGTGGTGGATTTGTTCTTATGGGATGTAGTGATTCACAGAACCATAAGATTTTTCCTTGTGAAGATGGTGCTAATAGAGATGATTATTTCTCTATAGACCTTTCACCAGAACAAGAAGAAGAGGATGAATTGGTTAGTGCAGGTCGTCCTGACACATTCTTCTTAATGCCTTATGAAAAAGAGAAGTTCTTTAATCCTGTAAGCAAAGCACATGTTGGCACAATGGATATAATTCATAGTGCTAATGGAACGGTACTTGAAGTACGTTCCGACAACGAAGGTCAGTGGGTTGAAGTTAGAAAAGATGATGGACATTCATATTGTCCAAGTTGTGGCCGTTTAGCTCAGGGCAAACGCCTAAATTTAAAACACTTTAGAATTCCTATCAACTTTATCAACCAAACTGTCTCTCCCGTTTTCCTTCGTGAATGCGCTCCTGAAGGAAGAAGCTGGGGAAAGTATATTGCATTTACTGATAGCCGTCAAGGAACTGCAATTTCTGCCAAAACGTTTAATATCAATGTTGAACGAAATCAAAGTTATGAAAACATTTTGGAAAGACTTGCACAAATACAAGCGGTGAATCCATTAGATGCAATTCCAGAACCAGTAAGGAAACTCTTAACAGCTGAACAAATAGCATCGATTATGGCGACAGCCCCATCTTCGCCAGATGGTGTATCTCTTTATGATTTTTCGGAAGAGATTTATAATCAAGCGATGTTTGATCATCTGTCCAACACTGATGGTGCAAAAAACAAGAAAGCTTACAAGGCTGCTTTAGTTAGAGGAATTATAGGTAGACGACCTGCTTATGAAACCAATGCAGAAACAATGGGATTCATTTATCTTGATTATCCTTCATTGAAAACTGCCAAAGTACCATCAATCTTAGCGGATTATGCCGATAAAAATAACATTCGTATTGAAGATAAAGACTGGCAAGACTATCTTAAACTTGCTATCGACTATGTTATGAGACTGAATAACCATATTCAGCCATTAGTAGATGATGAGAAGAAATATGTTCGTGACAGCAATTTGAGTAGTCCTATTGCGGCAGCCGACGATACAAGAGAAAAGCTCAAACATTGGCCATCAGTGAAGATTAATGAAGGTGGAAATGTTTCAGAACAACAGTCTCGTCTAGTAGTTCTTCTTTGTGCAGGTATAGGTATACATACACTAGACCAACTTCAAGCTAATGTCAGGGTTGTTGATGCCGTTATTCAAGAAGCATGGAACACTCTGATTGAGAAGAAGATATTTACGAAGGTAAAAGCTGACGACACCGAAGGCTATAATAACACTCGCTTCTATCCTGATGATAAATACGTTGATTGCTATTTTCTCGACCTCTCAGGTAAAGAAGGGAATAATGTATGTAAAATCAAGAGATTGCAAGAAGGATGGATATGTCCTGTAACATATCAGATTCTTGACACTACTTTCTGCGGATATAGCCCACTGATCGTAGGTACTATCTGTGAAAAGTTATTTGCTAAATACAAGTGCGATGGTACAAAGATATCTTTACCTTCAAGACCCAAAGATAATGATGAAGTCATAGAATGGGAAAAGAATGATAATAATATCAAGAACCTGAAGGCTAACGGTTTATGGACTGACCGACATAAGTATTCATATCACAAGACTCCTATATATATAGCTGCAGAGCATTCTGCCCAACAATCTAAGAAGTTGTTGCGTGATTACACAAAAGCATTTAGCCAAAAGAACCCATTAGTCAATGTTCTGCACTGTTCTACCACAATGGAAATGGGTGTTGATATTGGTGACATTGATGTGGTTCTGATGGACACTGTTCCTCCTACAGCTGCTAATTATCTTCAGCGTGTGGGTCGTGCTGGTCGTATGGGACAAAGCAAAGCTATAGCTTTCTCCCTCTGCAATAACACCCCTGTAGGTCAACATGCTTTTGCTAATCCTATGTGGGCTCTTCAAACGACACAGCACATGATTAAGGTTCGTCCAAGCCAGACTATCATACAGCGACATATAAACTCTTTCTTCTTCAGACAATTTATTTGCGATAATGGATCTGGTATTCAAGCTACTATGTCCGTTGACGAGTTTATGACTTCTACATGTGATACGTTTGTTCAATTTTTGGATGATATGAGAGCTAATCAAGCAGAGGAGCGTAAATTCAAGAAGGTATTTGGGGAGAGCACCCCTTATACGATTAATATCACTAAAGATTCAATACAAACTATACAGAAAGAATACAATGATATAATTGGCGAACTTAATGATGCGTTTGTTCAATTCAAGAACGACACAAGACGCCAAATGGCTATTAGCAATCAGATTCGCAAATCAAAATCCGAAGGATTGCTGAATTATCTATCCGAACATCAGTTTATCCCTAATGCTAATATGCCAACGGGAGTCGTGACATTTGACTTTACTGATAGAGACCAGGCTGTTAAGCTTCATCGTTTATATGATAAGGCAGAAAACCTCCAGAACAAGATTGCAGCAGAAAGTGATAGTGTAGAGAAGTTTAATTTGCAGAACGAGCTAAATAAGGTTCAAAAGGAAATTGCAGAACTTCGCCGTGCTACCACTGCTTCCCGTGATATCCATACGGCTCTTAATGAGTACGCCCCAGAACAAACCGTAGTCGTAAACGAAAAGAACTATGTTTCCGCAGGAATAAAACTTCTTGGCGCATACAATGAAGAAACTCAAACTAGAGCAATATATCATTGTACTCATTGTGGTCATACTGAATACAGAAGAAATTTGGACGAGAACAGAATCTGTCCTATCTGTCAGAATCCCTATCATAGTATAATCGATAGAGACCATGACACATATACATTAGCTTATGAACCTATAGGCTTTTGTACAGACCAAAATGTTGACAGTTCACGCGAAGAGAAAACAGAGAAACACTTCTACGACATTAGACCTGTTTTACTAAAAACAGATTGGAGTCAACATAAGGCAATCAACATGGTCGAAATCATTAGCAGTGGTGAGACTGGTAATATATTATTCTATAATGTTGGAAATGGTCATGGTTTTGCTTTCTGTAAGCGTTGTGGTCGAGCTTCCATAGAGTATTCTGCAACTTCAACAAAAGAAAGTATTCCGTATTCAGTAAAACCTGGCCACAAGAGATTATGGGGAGATGATTGTGAGGCAAACGATGGAGATATTGCACGACATGTCGTATTCACAGGTAATCATCCCACATGCTATACTGTACTTCGTTTCAAAAAAGATGCCGCTTCATCTGAATATGAAATGGATGAGCAACTTGTATTTTCTCTAGGTGTAGTTCTAAAACGGGCCTTAGCAAAAAGTGAAGGTATCGATGAAGGGGAAATTGATTTTGGCATTAAACAAGAGATCAATGCTTGGGTTCTATTTATATATGACACAGCAAAAGGTGGATGCGGATATTCGCTGAAACTGATGAATCCCGTCCTTTGTCAGGAAATATTTGACATCGCCAGAAAAGACCTTGAAGAGACAAATTGTAACTGTCACGTTGATGGTGGTGCTTGTGCGAGATGTCTTGTAGATAGAAACAACTACAGATATTCACATCTTTTGTCTAAAGCTAAAGTAATGGATTGGCTTAACAGACAAAAGGACAAAGCCCTTGACGTACCCAGCTCAATCAAGGCTGTTAGTCCGTCTGCCAAGGTTGTTTATCAATCTCTAAAGGATATTTTCAAACAGGCCAATAACGATTCTGAAGTAAAGAAGCTCACTTTGTGTGTATCAGATGAATCTGATGACTATGCCATCAGTGACTGGTCAAGTGTTCGCTCGGAAATGGGCAAACTCATTAATAATGCCCTAGTGAATGGCAAGAAAATATCACTTGTCGTTGAGTATCATCCAGAACTACATACATCGCTCTCAGGCAAATTACCTTTCATAAATCTAAAGGATAAATTTCCGGATTGTAATGTGCAACTGGTTAAAGACATGGGTGTTTTGAAAACTTCAATAATAGTTGAAACATCAAACAAGACAAGAAGATATTTCACTAATAAGGAGGCAGTTCTATCATTCTCCAATAACTGGGGAAAGAATTGCAGTCATGTATTTGTTGATTCTTCTTTGCCTACATTTGTAAGTCAAGATGAACCGACCTACACAGTTTCACCTTCACAGATTGTCCGTGAAGGTATAACTCATGCGACAACATTTCAGATAAAGAATTATTTTTCTACTGCCATTGCACCATATGTACTGAAAAAGGATGATATTGACATTCTTTCTGATATCCTCAGAGGGAAACGTGTGGATATATCATTTAGTGACATGTATGTAAACAGCGCATTAGCAAGTCTTATGCTGGTTTATCTTATTGATGAGATGCGCAATTTATTCGGCTTTTCTATAGATAATATCACTTTGCAATTAGATTCGCCAAAGCGTAAATGTGTCAATGAACGATTTAATGACTGGACTCCTATTAGCATGAATTTCTCATCTAAGGAGGAAGCTGACAAATATACAGACCAACTTTTCCTTGATATTTTTGGAATCGACCCAGAACATTCTTTCAATGATGCAGATCATCACAGATGGTTAAGAATAAACACCGAGGATGGCGCACTTGTTGAAATACGTCCTGATCATGGTATAAGTGGTGGCTATAGGTCTGATAGTAAATATATGAATCTCGATACTCTCAGTGGGTCAGTCAGTGTTGTACGTAATAATGAAGATGTACTGTACTATGTTATAATTAAGAAAAGTAGCTCATGTTGACAGAAGAACAAAAAGCAGTTCATTCGGAATATAGAAAGTATCTGCGCATTGTTGAAGGCATAAAAGGAAATATGCTGAATGGCAGAGTCAAGCAGCAAGTGCAATTTACATTAATTGTTTGTAAAACTCAACTTTGGGTGTGTTAAAGTCCAATTTTTTCCTCGGTCTTTCATTCAGCCTGTGCTGTATCCGCTTCAATCTGTCGGGTGGATAGTCCTTGAAGGACGCCCCCTTGGGGATGTATTGCCGGATGAGCTTGTTCGCGTTTTCGATCGATCCTTTTTGCCATGCCAAATAGGGGTCGGTGAAGTACACCGGGGCTTCCAGCATCTCCGTGATCCGTTCGTGCGCCGCGAACTCCAAGCCGTTGTCCGTGGTGATCGTCCTTATCACGTCCTTGTAGGGTAGCAACATGCGGCACAGCACCTTGGCCAACCCTTTCGAGTCCCTTCCGCGGGGCAGTTCCCCGATCATCACGAGGTTCGTCTTCCTTTCCGTCACCGTCAGTATCGCCTCCGACTGGTCGGCCCCTATCATCGTGTCCATCTCGAAGTCGCCGAAGCGCTTCCCGTCGGCCTCCACGGGCCTTTCCCGGATGCTCCTGCGGTTGGGGATGCCTCTAACGGAGCCCACCGGTCTCTTGCGGTGCTTGAGCCTGTGACGGCAATGCTTGTAAAGGTCGCCCCCGCGCTTGTCCTTGTTGCGCTGCAACTCCCTGGACACCGCTGAAGGACTGACACCTATCAAGCTCGCGATCGTCCGCTGGGTGTCACCGTTTTCTAAACCTAAATAAATCGCGTACCTTTGTTCTGAAGTTAACTGTTTGTATTTTTTCATAAGCAACATAATAGTTAATTTTAGGGAGACTTCGGTCTCCTTTTTCTTTTATGTTGCTGTCCGACTCTCTTCGGGGGCTTGCGCGCCCCCGGCCGTTAGGCAAACCCCCCCGGTGTTTTTCATGATTGTTGTGAAGAATCATTTCAAAAAACAACACGTGGATGTTGCACTTCTAAGTTGAACTTAGGTCATATTTCGACCCTTTCAACAATAGAAATATGATCCAGATGACATTAAGTGTAATGATTATGTGGGTAATCTGTGGAACCAGATTGGCTGCATCCCATGATACTACAAATAGTCCCATTGTACCATAATAATATTGTGGTAGCAATGCAATTGCAAGAACTAGATCCTTCCTTGTAATTTGGAAGCAAATAAAGCAGGCCAGATATGCAATGATGGATAGGGAACAGGCATTAAAGGCCAACCATTGCATCAAACCAAACTTGGCTGTTGCCAGGAAGAAATATGCACTGTTCAACAATGAGAGTAACATCAATATTGCCAATTGTATTAGCCCGTAATAACCGAGCACATTAATTGTATTTAGTCAGCCCTTAAAAAGTATTCAATCGTCTATGATACAGTAAAATAATAGATATTTTCCTTGGTTATATCTGCAAGTTTTCGTAAATTTGAGATATAAATCTTGCAGAAAATCATGCTGGCAAAACAACAAGACCGTTCACAACACTCATTGTTCTTTTCACTGGAAAGCACATTGAATCATAAGCACCCGCTATTCATTCTGGCCAATAAAATTGATTGGGAGATGTTTGAAAGAGAGTTCTCACCCCTATATTGTCCCGATCACGGACGTCCGGCGAAGCCCATTCGCCTGATGGTGGGATTATTGATCCTGAAACACATCCGAGATCTCTCGGATGAAAGCGTGGTGGAACAATGGAGTGAAAACAATTACTACCAGTATTTTTGTGGTGAACAGGAATTCCAACCTCGTGTTCCTTGTGAAGCGTCAGAGTTGGTTCATTTCCGTCACCGCATCGGCAAAGAGGGTATTGAGCTGATCTTAAGGGAGAGCATCCGTATCAATGGTAAAGACTCGAACGACAAGGACGTTTACATCGACACCACTGTCCAGGAGAAAAATATCACCTTCCCCACGGATGACAAACTGGCAAAGAAGATTATCAAGAGGTGCTGGAAGATAGCAGACAGGAACAGTTTGGATTTGCGCCAGAGTTACAGGCGAATCCTGAAAGATCTTTCCTACGATCAGCGCTTCCGAAATCACCCACGAAACAAGGGTAAAGCCAGGAAAGCGGATAAGAAAGTGAGAACCATAGCCGGACGGCTGGTACGCGATGTGGAAAGGAAGCTGGGTACCATGGTTGATGGTTACCGGAATGAACTGGACCTGTACAAGCGGGTACTGGCCCAGAAGAAGAAAGACAAGAACAAGGTTTATTCACTGCACGAGGTGGATGTGCAATGCATCAGCAAGGGGAAAGAGCATAAACTGTACGAGTTTGGAAACAAGGTATCCATCACACGAACCGGTAGCGGTGTAATTGTTGGAGCACTGAGTTTTAGAAATGAATTTGACGGGCACACGCTAGACAAGGCTATCGAGCAAGTAGAGAAGTTGACGGAAAGAAAACCCCGAAACGGTATCTGCGACAGGGGGTACCGGGGAAGAAGTAAAGTCAGGGATACACTCATCCACATCCCCAAATCCTTTTCAAAGGCTCTAAGCACCTATAGGAAGAATAAAGAGAGAAAGTACTTCCGCAAGCGGGCAGGTATTGAGCCTGTAATCGGACACCTGAAAGAAGATCACCGTCTCTCCTGCAATTACTACAAGGGAATCACCGGGGATGAGATCAATGTTATGCTCGCAGCTGCCGGATTCAACTTCAAAAGGATGATGAACAAGCGGAAGTCATCTTTTTGGCTCTTCCTTGAAAAGATAATTGTGTTCCTGAACAGGCAACTTCACCCCATCAGGGGAGGTGAAATTTTACAAACCAGAGAAAAATGGGCTTTTTAAGGCTCGACTAAGTATAAGATTGTTTACTCGAGTGAGGAGGATCCTAAAAAGGGGATATCTCAGAGCGACCTTTATCAGATGCTGGCTTATGCAGTGAGATTTAAAGTAGATGAGATTATACTGTTCTATCCAAATACAATCAGTCAGAATCAAGAGAATGAGACATCTCTATCCATAAAGGATGCCTTGGCTGATAATAAAGAGATATTAATTAGAGCTTTTCAGCTGCCAATAATAAAACGGGAATTATTATCTTCTCCACTTAATGAGAAACCCTCTTTAGGTGAGCTGTTCGAGTCTACTAAGCAGGACTTGAAAAAAAGGATCGAGGAAATATTTATACCGATGTTTGATTAAACAACTTTGAATTGCCGTGAATATCAGATATTCTTGCAAAGGAAATACTGGATGCTGTTAAAAACTCGATTTAGAAAAACAATCAATATTTGTTTATTTAAAAACAAATTAAGTTAACTTGCACTTCCTAACTATTATTTATTTTGGCTATGAAAATATCAAGACGTTCTTTTTTGAAGAAAACTTCTGCTACTGTTGCCGCAGGGATGGCTATGCCGTCGTATCTGAGCTCTGCAACTTCTGCTGTATCTGCAAGCGACAGGATTAATGTTGCGCTGATTGGTTGCCGCAATATGGGGTGGAGCAACTTGTCTGATTTTATGAAGTCGGACGAAGTGCGATGCCTGGCTTTATGTGATATTGATAATTCGGTTCTGAACTCTCGCGCAAAGGATCTGGCTTCCTTGCAGAATGAGAAATTTGATCTGTATGGTGATTATAGGCGTATTCTTGATAGAAAGGATATTGATGCGGTGATAATTGGAACCCCGGATCACTGGCATTGCCTGCAGTTTGTTGATGCCTGCAAAGCTGGTAAGGATGTTTACGTTGAGAAGCCTATCGGTAACTCAATAGCTGAATGTGATGTGATGGTTGAGGCTGCAAACAGGTATGAGAGGGTGGTGCAGGTTGGTCAGCAGCAGAGGAGTGCTAATCTTTGGAAGGAGATGATTGAATATCTTGACTCTGGTATATTGGGTGATATTGCACGTATTCATGTGTATGCTAACTTTAATTATGCTGCTATAACCAATAGGGTTCCTGATTCGGAAGTACCGGAAGGTGTTGATTTTGATACATGGCTGGGGCCTGCACCTGACCGTAATTTCAACAGTCAGCGTTTTCACGGTTCATGGAGGATGTTTTGGGATTATGGTGGTGGACTGATGACCGACTGGGGTGTGCATCTGCTGGATATGGCTTTGTGGGCGAAGAGGGTGAAGTCAATGCCTCTTTCTGTTCAGGCTAACGGTGGTAATTTCCTTTTCCCTGATGGTGTGCATGAAACTTTTGATACTCAGTCGGTACTTTACCAGTTTGATGATTATATAATGACCTGGGAGAATAATGCGGGCATGGAATTTGGTCCGTATGGCAAAAATTATGGATTGATTTTCACTGGTAGTAACGGTACTTTGGTTGCAAACAGGGACGATTGGCAGGTGTTTCCTAAAGGTGAATCGGTTGCAGAGAAGATTGTGAAGGCGGACTATAAGGATCACAGGGATCATGTTATGAATTTCCTGGATTGCGTGAAGAAAAGGGACAGGAATACTGCATGCTCAATTGAAACGGGCAGCTTGAGTGCTAAATATGCCCAGCTGGGTAATATTGCTGCCAGATTGAGTGGTACATCATTGCGGTATGATGATAAGAAAAGGACTTTTGGCTCTGCTGAGGCTGACAAGTATCTGAAGCCTGTTTACAGAGATCCCTGGGTGTTCCCAAAGGTATAAGCATAGTTACTTCACGATATTTCATTTTATCGTTTATTTAAATGATATTTTGATATATTTGTAACTAGCAAATTTACAATGTACAAAAAATGGCAATGTTGAGTGTACAACTTTTGGCAACATGCAATGTACAGGTTTAACATTATATTAACTATCACTACTGACCGACAAAAATATTTAGAAAAAAGTAGGGGTTCCACCTAAGTTTCACCCCTAAGTTGTAAATTTGTATTGCAACGCAAATTTTCAACTATGAGCAAAGGTAAGACAAAAAATTTAGTCGGTCAGCCGATTTTTAAACAAATTGTAAAAATGCTGCCACGCGAGCAGTTTGACTTATTGGTACAACAATGCGGTAGCGACCGTTATTATAAAACCTTTTTTCATGGGATCAGCTAATTGTCATGCTATTCGGGATATTTTCACGCTGCGATTCGATGGGCGAAGTGTGCGACAGCATGCGAGCTTTGGAAGGCAAATTGAATTACCTGAATATGGACTGTTCGCCGGCTAAAAGCACTGCAGGCGATGCTTTGCGCGACAGAAGCGAAGAGCTTTTCAAGCTTTATTATTTTGCATTGATAGCTTATTTTCGTCCGCTTTTGTCGGTCAGCCGAAAAAAAGATGTGAGTTTTGAAGAATTCTACGCCTTTGATTCAAGCACATTCACTCTGTTTTCGGAAGTCATGAAGGGTGTTGGGCGCAACCGTAAAGATGACGGCAAGAAAAAAGGCGGGCTAAAAGTGCATATGCTGACCGACATACACGCCGACACGGCGGTTTTTGCCACTATCAGCGAAGCCAAAATGCATGACAAAAAGTTTCTGGCACATCTAAATCCGGCAAAAGGCAGTATGTTGGTTTTCGATAAAGCCTACAACTTTTATCAGCAGTTTGCCGATTGGACAAGGGAGGGCGTAAATTTCGTCTGCCGCCTGAAAGATAATGCCAAAGCCCAATTACAGGAGGTTCTTTTTGAAAAAAATCTCACAAAAGAAGAATTTGGCGTTTATAAGATAGGACACATTCATTTGGAGTATAAGCGAGAGAAGAAACCCGAAACGCTATGTCTTCGCTTGGTTTACTACAAAGACGAAAAAGGCAGAAAGTACAAGTTTATCACCAACAATTGGGAAATAACGCCCGAAGAGGTGGCTTTGATTTATAAATACCACTGGACGATAGAGTTGACGTTCAAGAAACTGAAACAAAACTTTCAGTTGCATTTCTTTTACTCAGAAACAGAGAACGGAATAAAAACGCAAATCTGGTGTACGCTGATTGCACACTTGCTGTTGAACGTTGTAAGGGTTTTGTCCGAAAGCAAAAAAGCGTTTTCAACCATTGCTGCTTTGATCAGGATACACCTAATAAGCCATTTGAACTTAACATGGGTAGTAACCGAAGGACGCAGAGCCTACACTAAACGCACAAAAAGTAGAAATAAAAGTCCAGCAAACGTGCAGATGTCGTTGTTCTAAGTGGGGGGGGAGCTTTTTGAAAAAAGGCAAGCAAGAAATACAACTAATTAATAAACAGTAAACTAAAAATAAATATCGACTGATTTTAAGTTTAGTCGGTTAATAGTATACCTAAAAGTCTCAAATAAAAGTTGCATATGTCAGGTAAAGTATTTATCTTTAAAGTGTTATACAAAAACAAACATTCACCCGACACATGCAAGACAAAAATAGTAAAAAAATCTCATTTACTGCCTGTTCAGTAAAGAAAAAGTTCAGTTCAGAACAATTAACATCATATTCAGGGTTAAGCGTAACCTCTGATTTTATCAACCATTGCGGTATTTATGGCAAGCTGGAACATCTTTTTCCAACCATCCGCCACAATGCAAGCCGTTTCAGCACAGCCCAAATACTCTCAAGTATCCTGTTGGCATCGTTGTGCGGTGTTCACCGTTTGAAGCGGATTGAAAACTTCACCTTTGACGCCTTGGTTGCCCGCTTGTTGAAGTTACCCAAGAACATTGACGAGGACACCATACGCCGCCATTTGACAGGTTTGGGTGAAAGGGGCGCCCGTTCGCTTCACGAGTTGTTATTGGATTTTACCGGCTTGCAAGTTTCCCGTTGCGGGTTAAAACGCGTGACGCTTGATTGCGACTCAAGCACATTTACCGTTTACGGCAACCAACAAGGGGCTGAGGTGGGTTATAACTCGCATAAGAAGGGTTCGAAAAGCTATCACCCCATCTTATGTTTTGTCACGGAGATGAAACTGCTTGTCAATTCATGGCTCCGCCCGGGTTCAGCTTACACCTCAAACGGGGTTTGTGAGTTTGTCAAAGAAACCTTGGCCGCTCTTCCCCAAAAGGTGGAGAAGGTGTTTTTCAGGGCCGACAGCGGTTTTTTCAATGGTGGATTATTTAATTTGTTAGAAGACGGTAAACATGAATATTTGGTGAAAGTAAAGCTGAAAAACCTGAAAGATTTACTTGCCGGGCAGACTTGGCAGCCGATTGGCCCACGGACGGCGACCTGTCAGTTTACACATCAATGTAGCGGTTGGAGGAATCCCCGCATGTTTTATGCCGTGCGCATCATAAAGCAAATGGTTGAAGTCGATTATTTTGGCGAAAAACAATTTGTACCCGAGTATGAGTACTTTTGCTATTGCTCGAACCTGAAAGGATTGGATGCCTTGCAGCTCCATACCCTTTATGGATCCCGATCAGAGAGTGAGAATTGGATCGAGCAAACCAAAAACTCGCTTTGTGCGGGAAAAACCATCACGCATGATTTTTGGGTAAACGATATTCTTTGGCAACTTTCGTCATTTGCCTACAGTTTATCGGTGCTCATGCGATACCGGGGCGACTTTTGGGTTTGGCGTCAAGAGCACTCTACCTTCCGAGAATGGTTTATCCGAGTGCCGGGAAAAGTGGTGAAATCCGGCAGGCAGGTCACGGTAAAAATGCCAAAGGAGTATTACCGAAAAGCGGGGTGGCGTGATTTTGAGCAGCGAATAACGACAACGATGACCGGATGACGGATTTTCACTTAATCGTCCATCGCCATCTTTCGTGTCGTAAAAGGGTTTATGACAAGGAATTGCCATGCCTTGGAAGAGTGATAATGTTAATATATATAAAAATGCCACCATAAAAAGTAAATCAACACGTTAAACGTGCAAGAAACAGTGAAGATGAAAAGAAAATAAAACGGTATCTCTCGAAAAAAAAGAGAAATTCCGCTTTGAAAACTATTAACTTGAGTTGGGAATTTTAAATGAGATTTTTAAGGTATATTTATATCTATATGATTGTTATGTCTATACATGATGGTGAGTATTGATATTTCTCAATAAAATGGTTGTGCATACAATCGCAACAAGTGCGATAGCGGGAATAAGAAAGATGGCCGGAATGACATTTTGACCGTCCATCGACATGGCAATCAATTTTGCAATCAATGCCAGCATCAGCAACGAAAGGAAAACAAGATAGACCGGGGCAAAAAGATAGCCATATTTACTTTTTCTGATCAGTAATAATCCTGCCACGATTGAAAAAGGCAGGAATAACGATAGATCGAACGCCTGGACGGTAAGCGTCGTGTAATGCTCTACCTCAAGCGGAATGATGGTTCTGTCGAGTAGTGGGGGAACTACGACACGCAGCCACAATAGGGTGATAATAATTGCGTTGAGAATTAAAAATCCACCCGCAAACTTAACTGGTGCCTTTTCACTGAAGATAGCCGGAAGCTGGTCGGTCTCAATTGACAACAGCGTGAGGAGAAAGGCAAAAAATGAAAATCCCGTTAAGGCTACATAAACCAGGAACATGACATTATACATGGCCATGTTCATATAAAAGAGATAAGTTACAAAAAAGTAACTTAGTACGCCAGCCAGGAGGAACTTACCGGTAAGCGATTGAACTCTGAAGCGGTACAGTGCAACCAGCAGAAAGGGAATGGCGATGAAAAGGGTCACACAATCCTGGGCTATCCCTTGAATGGCAACATCGGCCGACATGTCTTGGTACAAGCCATCGCCATGGATTGTAACGGTTTGGCCCCGAATCGATCTGTATTCATACTCGCCACTGCCCCCCGTAGAGAAAATTCCTGCAACCGTTGCTGCTGATGCGAACAGGACAATCAAAAATACAAGGTTGGTGATAATCTTTTTGTTTTGCATGATTATTTTAATTTTCAAAGGTTGTTTCTCCTATCTGTCAAGCCACCTCCAGAAGTTGGAAGCCCGTTCAATGCTCACAATTGTATCTGAATTATCCTCAGGTTGTGGGATAAGCTCTAACTTGACCCTGCTGCGGGATAATGTCGTCATCTTGGTTATGGATCTCATGTTGACAAGATACTTGCGATTGATGCGGAAAAATTCGTTTGGATTGACCATTTCCTCTAGTTTGTCAAGTGAAAAATCAACAGGATAACTATTGCCCTTGAACAGTTTGAGGTAAACAGACTTCTCAAATATATAGAAGTATGCCACATTCTCAATATCCACCTTGGAGAGTCTCTCGCCGATTTGGATGATAAATCTCTTCTTGTATTCCGCCTCCTTGCCTTCAATTTGCTTCAACAGGTGATCAAAGTCGATGGTAAAGCTTGTTTTTAGTGTTTTATATTTCCGGAGGCTTGCTTCCAGATCATTAATTCGAATGGGTTTTAAAAGATATGCAATGCTGTTCAGCTCAAACGCTTTGATGGCATACTGGTCATAGGCAGTTGTGAAGATAATGGGTGTATTTATTATCTGTATCTGATCGAAGATGCTGAAACTGATCCCGTCGGAAAGCTGTATGTCAAGAAAAATCAGATCTGCCTGATTCTTCATGAGCCAGTTGACAGATTTCTTAATCGACTCGATCTTAGCCCTTACTTTTATGGTAGGGTCAACTTCGAGCAACAAACGCTCCAGCTTTTCGGCAGCAATTTTTTCGTCTTCAATAATCAATACATCCATATTTAATCAATTGGCTATCGGTTGTGTTGCATGGTTCCAACCTGATGTGGATATTTTGTTGATCCAACACTCAATATTGTTCAATTATAGGTAATCTGGCAATAAACCGGTTGTTATCCACATGGAAGTCTGGCTGTATACCACCAATCATAGCATACCTCTTTTGTAGATTCTTTAGACCAATTCCGGTTGATTTGCCGCGAGATATTTTTGGCTCTATCTTATTACTGATGATGATGAAATTATTTTCAAAAGCGATGTCGATATGAAGCGGCTTCGATTCGTTAACCACGTTGTGCTTTATCGCATTCTCAACTATGATCTGGAAGGAGAGGGGTGGCAAATAACAATTCATGATTGAGGCAGGAAGGTTGATGGAGTGGGTGAGAGAGGCTCCGTAACGAATTTCCTGCAGAAAGAAGTATGAGCGTATAAAGTCGAGCTCTTTCTCCAGGGGGGTGACAGTCTGTTCGATGGTGTCGAGCACATAACGATAGATGTGTGAAAATTCATCTACGAACTGTTCCGCCTTCTTTGCATCCTTGCTTATCAATCCCGATAAAACATTCAAGCTATTGAAGAGAAAATGGGGATTGATCTGACTCTTCAACAGCTCGAACTTGATTTGGGTCAATTCCTCTTTCAGGGAGTTGGCCAGTAGCTCTGCTTCATTTTTCTTCCTAGAGAAGACCAGACCTTCGAGGATGGAGATCAATAAAATATTGGCTACCGAAAATATAAGTGCATTGTTCAGCAGGACGTTGCTTAAAGCATGTGAATAGGGACTTAATGCATTGGCAAATAGTGTAAAACAGACTGAAAAGAACACTGCAATGATGATGGTAAAACCAAATTCAATCACAACCCTCTTGATGGCTTTCGTTTCCCATGGAGCTTCTCTTTTCAAGACCTGAATGATCATCAAGTCTGAATATGCTACAAAGAGTGAAGCCAATAGGCTTAATGAACAGCCACGTGCCAGACGCAAAAGAAAATGCTGGAAGTTCTTCAGTGCAAAATAGCCACTGAAATGGTTGTACGTGATGACATTGACCTGTATGACTACAACTAAAACCATAAGCAGCCAAGCCAGCTGCTTATAGGAGATCAGTTCCTTGTCTATCTTGAACACCATTTGCCAAATAGGAATAGTCTGTTATCCTTTTTCAGAATTGCTTTATCAGTCCAATTCGAAGAGAGAGATAGTGATAATCGAAGTTCATCATCGTTCCATTAAAATCTGTATCCCGGTTCAGCGCGTTGAATTTCAGACCTGCAGTTAAACTCCAACTCTTTCCCAGGTCATAACTCGCTCCACCAGCCAGCTGGAAGCCCAATCCATGTCCTGTATCGTTGATGATATCGCCTTCGCTATTTTCAGTCTCAATATGGTTGTACAAAGCTCCACCCCGTAAATAGTATGAAAATGGGGAATCACCAATCGGATGCGTGAACTGAAGACCGAGAAGATATCCCGTCTCTTCGAAACAGACATCGTTACCGGCAAATGAGTTGTCGGCAGACAGCTTATTCCAACCCCAGCCTGCATAAGCCCCGAGATGAGTCATCAAGCGGTAGTGTAATAGAAGTTCATACCCTCCACCGACATTCAGGCTGGTATTGTTTAACTCTTTTGTTGCCAATGAGGCCCCGCCATTGATCTCAAATCCAAATCTCTTGTTGCTGTTTTGGGCGAAGATGCCTGTGGTGAACAGCAGAACCATTCCTACGACAGTAAATACTTTTGTTTTCATTTTTTCAATATAAAATTTTAAAATTACTCGGCAAAAGTATTTAGCTTCAGTGCATTATTCAAATAAAATCGGTTGAGTCCGCCTATCTGCCTGCCGAACGCGTCAACTTCTGTTCTAAGCACGTCTTTTTGCGACAACAGCCTCTGATTTTTCTTGCGGCAATACCTTCACTGTCGCTCAATCTTTCTTATACGATACGGGAATGTTTAGCATGGGGTATTGTTGATCATTTAAGTGAAGCAACTCATTAATTGATTGTTTATTCATCCCTGCCCGGGGACGGCCAACCATATCAATTGAGCTACAGAAGAGCAGTATGTTTTGTGCAACGATGCCGGCATCCATTGCGGCCCATTCCAGCTTTTGGGTATTCTCCCCAATTCTGAAACGGGAGATGTCGGAAACCAGCAACAAAATCAGTGATGGGTGGGAGTCTGTTGCAACTGGACCGGAAAATAGCTTCCGGTTATCACCTTTGGCAACCAATTCAAGCGTGTGTTGTTTGGCGTTGTAGACATAGACCCCCGTTTCATTGAAAAGATAGATATCAATATCTTGTGCATTCAGTGCCGAGGGGGCAGTCCTCTTCCCCTCTTCTGGACGGTTGATGCCGTTTGCGGCCCACAACAAATCGGACAGATCCTGATGTGTGATCTTTGCAGTATCAAAATCTCTTACCGATTTTCTCTGCCAGAGAGCACTCATGACACTTTTGCCCCGATCCTTGCTGGGCGGGTTCAATGCAATCGACTCACTGTTTTGCGCAGGCAAATTGGTGGTGAATGCGAATATCAGGCAAATCAATACTCCCTTTTTCATATTCTTACACTTTAATATATCTACTTTCTTTTATGCGTTGTGTTTTGTGAAAATATCGTGGTATAGAGTATTATTACAATGCAAATATAATATGTTTTTGACCTTTTGGAAAAGCCTCAATGTTTAAATATTCCCTGGTGGAGTACGTAAAACTTCATGTTAGCCGTTTCTGCTGTTCACTCACATTTATTGTCTTCATTAATCTGGCTAGTCGGGTCTGCTCTTGCTTGGCACTCATGATCCAGCGTGCTACTGCTTTCCGGTAGGAGGGCGCCTGCTTTATGAAGAAGTCCCACGCCATTTTGTTCGCTCTGAGTTGTGCCTCATAGCTTTTGTCGAGGAAGGCTTCGTCATTTTCGTAAGAGTAGATCCCCGATTTATGCTCTTTTCTCAAACTAAACAATTTCAGTCCGGCAGGTTTCATCAGACCTGCTTTAGTGAGCTTTTCAACCTTTTTGATATTGATTTCACTCCAGATGCTATTGCTTCTGCGTGGTGTGAAACGGATACAATAGCTCTCTTCATCAATCGATTTCCTGACCCCATCTATCCAGCCAAAACAGAGCGCCTGGTCTACCGATTCAGACCAGACCATGGAGGGTTTGCCACTATTCACCTTGTAGAATCCGACAATGAGTTCCGTTGCCGTTTCATGGTTTTTTTCAAGCCATTCTCTAAAATCATTCTGTGTCTTGAAGAAAGTCACCGATTCTTTGGTTGGGCGATATGCTCCCTTTTTTAATCCAATTTCATTCATGTGGCAGAAAGAATTTTAATTGCTTCTGCAGAGGTCGATACAAAGTTAATATCTCTTCTCTTGTTACTCTCAACTATAAAATCTTTTAGGCTCCTGCTGCCATATTTGGTGAAGTCTCCAACAATAGCCAGACGAACCCGATAATTGGAAAACTTTTGGAGGATTTCTCCTGCAATTCCGCTTTTAAGGTCGAAGAAATCGGGGGTGATGTTCTTCTCGTGAAGGATAATCTTGTCAAAACCTTGATAGTAAAGGGTTCCTAATAGATTTAATCCATCTTCAATCCTGTTGATTACATTCACTTCCGAGATTACTTCGGCAATTTGGGTTTCGTTTATTTGGTGAGTTTCATTTTTCATCTGCAAAGAAAAAGAATAATTATGTAAGTCGTTCAAATCGACCCTTTCTTTTAATCGAAGCCACCGAATCAGCTCTTTACTGTTTACCTCTGTTACACGGTTGTAGAAGACAGAAGCATCCTTAAATTTCGGTCCCTAAACATTCAAGGCTTCTTCGTTAAAGTCTGCTCTACTCCAGAACATCAGTCTGATACCCTTCTTTTGCTTGCTGTATCCAACTATCGGGTTATCGTTTATAAACCAAACAGGGTGTGAGTGCAATTTTTGAGCACTTTTTAAGTTTCTGCTCTGAATCTGAGACCTTCGGCTTCAAGTGTCTTCTTCAATATTGGCAACGTGCTTTTCCCCATACCGTGCAAAGCCACAATTTCCTTTTCACTAAGATTAGAAAGTTTTTCCAGCGTAGTAATTCCCTCCCGTTCTAATGCCCGTCTTGCCGGAGCTGCCATTAACGAAAGAAAACCCTCTTTATCTTTTGTTCTTTTTCAGTCATATCGTCAGAAAATGTGCCGCTTTGTGTTGAGGTGGTATCTATTTTGTTGACCGCCTCTTTCGTTTACCTTGTCTATAAAGTCGTGATATTTTCCATCAACGTTACCTTTTCATTTGATCTATCAACCAAAATTTTCTTATTTCGTTTGAGTTGTACTCGATGTAAAGTCCACCCCGGTCACCAGCGTCTGGTCTGTCCGATAACTGCATCGGTTTCCTTCAGCAAGTCTGTTGAGATATACCTGTATTCACATGTAACTGTTGGCAAAAGTAACGAAAAATATCTAAAAATGTGAAAGAGGCCAGATATTGCTTTTCTCGAGAAGGTAATCGTGCTTGTCCATCTGTTTGTCCAGGTCAAGGATCACTTTGTTTACATTAGTTTTATCAATGGTTAATTGCACCTCACACCTTCTTCCCTATGTAAAACATGTAGCCGTAATATGCCTTATACTTTGTCATAGAGCTCGGCTTCATGTTGCATGGTGGCAACAAACTCCTTGACGGCGTTGTTCCCTTGATGTTGTTTCAGGAAAGATGCGCGTCGCGACGCTTGCCATCCATAGTAGTCGTCCCAGGTGGTTTTGGGCAACATGTAAGTGGCAACCGGAAGGTAGCCTGCTTTTTGCATCTGGGCAACCTCGTTGGGTATTGTATCGATCTCGGGATAGATACTATGCCGGAAATCATGAATTTCTGCAGGTTGCTTCTGTTGTAGATGGCACCTTCACTCCAGATGAGGTCCAGCTCTTCCTCCTCGAAGGGAAGATCGTGCATGTCGCCTACGATCCCTTTTACCCTGTGCTGGAGATTCCGCGCTTTGGCATTCCGGTTGAACTGGTCGATAAGCTGTCCACACCGGTGATTTCACAAGATGTGCACTCTCCAAGAACCATGGTCTGCCCCCCGGTTCCACAACCGATGTCGGCAATTTTCGTCATTTCGGATAACCCTTCTATGAAGCCCAATGCCTTTCGTCTCTCTTCGTTGCTTCCAGGTCCCTGTCTGACTGAGCCAGAGAAGAAATCATAAATAATTTGGAGGTCGAATTGGTATATTGTTTCTATCTCGTTGTTTATTTTTTTTCTTGTTGTGCATACAGATTCAGCAACTCAATGCGTAAACATTGTATGCATATGAATCATAATAGAAAGCGAATCATTCCCGGATAGAACTGCCCGGGAGAAAAGGAGGGGGCAACCGGCACAATAGATAGAGGTTGTTTACAGAACAATATCCATAATAAAGATAGACATCCAGTTGTTTTACAACAACAAAGGTGTTGAAAAAATTGTTATATCTTATATCTTTTTGATTAAGGGCAAATATTTTCCAGGCAACGGAACTATTTTCTTCCGTAACAGAGAGGTGTTTGGTAGATGATAACCAGGAATAAAAAAAAGCACTCACCGAAGAATCGACAAGTGCTTGATTTTTAGTGGTGGGCGTTGACGGATTCGAACCGCCGACCCTCTGCTTGTAAGGCAGATGCTCTGAACCAGCTGAGCTAAACGCCCGATTACTTTTTTGCTTTTCTCCGCTCTTGGAGGTTGCTTTCTGAAAAAGTGATGCAAAGATAAAGCGTTTTTCGTTTGCAGCAAAATAATTCGTAAATAATTTTACAAAAATTTTTACGGCACTGTAATTATCACTACTTTTGTATTCGCGATACGAAGATATAATGTATAATAATTGTTTCGGCACGTACTGAAAATCAAAGCATGATGAATGAAGCCTGGTAGAAAGTGATTTTCGCCAGCTCCGAAATCAGTAAAACCATTGTGTTAATAATGAAACTCGACGAACTTTTCGCCATCTCTCCCATTGACGGACGATACTGGGACAAAACATGCGAACTGACTCAATATTTCTCGGAATATGCCCTGATTAAATACCGCACGAAAGTGGAGGTGGAGTACTTTATTGCTCTCTGTGAACTGGGTATCTCTCCGCTCGACAAGGTGGATTCTTCCGTTTTTGATCTGCTCAGGAAGGTGGCGGATGATTTTTCGGAACAGGATGCCTTGCGGATTAAAGTGATAGAGAAGATTACCAATCACGACGTCAAGGCGGTGGAGTATTTTCTGAAGGAGAAGTTCGACGAGCTCGATCTCGAAGCTTTCAAGGAGTTTATCCACTTCGGGCTCACATCGCAGGATATCAACAATACGGCCACGCCGATGATGTGGAAAGCAGCATTGGAGAAGAGCTACGTACCGCAACTTGAAGAGCTGGCAAGCCTGCTGGCCGGTTTTGCCGAAGAGTGGAAGGAGATTCCCATGCTGGCGAGGACGCATGGTCAACCGGCATCTCCCACCCGGTTAGGAAAGGAGATACGGGTTTTCGAGTACCGTCTCAGGAACCAGATTGAAGTGCTGAAGCATATTCCGGCAAAAGCCAAGTTTGGCGGGGCAACTGGAAATTTCAACGCCCACCGCGTGGCCTATCCCGGTATTGACTGGAAAGGCTTTGCGGAGAGTTTCTTATCG
This sequence comes from Petrimonas mucosa, assembly GCF_900095795.1. Lineage (NCBI taxonomy): Bacteria > Pseudomonadati > Bacteroidota > Bacteroidia > Bacteroidales > Dysgonomonadaceae > Petrimonas > Petrimonas mucosa. The sequence continues at coordinate 2,252,062 of NZ_LT608328.1, read as the reverse complement.
GACAAGCTAGGGTTGGTCCGTGAGGAGTATACCACCCAGATATCGAACTATGACGCACTGGCAGCCTCCTTCGATGCCCTGAAACGGATCAACACCATTCTTGTTGATTTGACGCGTGACATGTGGCAATACATATCGATGGAGTATTTCAAGCAGCGCATCAAGGAGGGAGAGGTAGGCTCGTCGGCCATGCCGCACAAGGTGAATCCCATCGATTTTGAAAATGCCGAGGGAAACCTTGGGATTGCCAATGCTCTACTCGAACACCTGGCAGCCAAACTGCCAATCTCGAGGCTGCAGCGCGACCTGACCGACTCTACCGTGATCCGCAATATCGGGATGCCGTTGGCACACGGTTTGATTGCAATTAAAAGCACTACAAAAGGGTTGACTAAACTGCTGTTGAATGAGGAGGCGATTGAACGTGATCTGGAGAATAATTGGGCTGTAGTGGCTGAAGGGATTCAGACCATTCTACGCAGGGAGGGTTATCCAAAACCGTATGAAGCCCTGAAAGCGCTGACGCGTACAAACCGGCACATAACCCAGGAGAGCATCTCCAGTTTTATCGACTCGTTGGATGTAAACGAATCGATAAAAGAGGAACTAAAGGCGATTTCGCCCAAGAATTATACAGGAATTTGATCGGCAGAATTACTTTTTCTGCAGAAACATGAAACGAACAGTTTTAGGTATTATTAAAAAGGAAACCGTGAGGTTATTGAAATTTAAAAATTAAAAAAAGAAATGGCAACGAACAACAACGATTCGCGACCCAGCCGGAATTATGGCGACGCGAACAATGAGAGACACTCTTCTGCACACAGAAATTATAATGTTGAAAGAAGACCACAGCGCGAAGATGGGAACTATCGTCCATCGTACGAAGAGAACTACAACAGAAATTACGAGAATGCTTCCACACCTCAGGAAGGTGGCAGAAAACGTCGTCCGAGGGTAGGGGAGAGAATCTCTTCAGGCGCTTATGGTGCAGGAGGAGAGCGGAGTTATAATAACCAGGGCAATGCTGCTCGCAGGCACCGGAATGCACAGCCGGTAAATCAGGCCCCGAAGAAGGTGGTTAAAAAGAAGAAAATCTTCAAGCAGATCAAGTATAAGGAGAATGCCGATCCGTCAGCTCCGATCCGTCTCAACAAGTATCTTGCCAATGCAGGTGTCTGCTCTCGCCGTGAGGCCGATGAGTTTATCCAGGCAGGTGTGGTGAAGGTGAACGGTCAGGTGGTTACCGAGCTGGGTACCAAGATTACCCGTGCCGATGAGGTGGTATTCCACGACCGTCCGGTAACGCTGGAGAGCAAGGTGTATGTTTTGCTCAATAAACCGAAGGGATTTGTTACCACAACCGATGATCCTGAAAACCGGAAGACGGTTATGGATCTGGTGAAGGCAGCCTGCAAGGAGCGGATCTATCCGGTGGGACGTCTCGACAGGGCAACTACCGGTGTGTTGTTGCTGACAAATGATGGTGACCTGGCATCGAAGCTGACTCATCCCAAATATGAGAAGCGCAAGATCTATCAGGTTTGGTTGGATAAACCTGTGGCGATGGAGCACATGCAGGCCATTGCCGATGGTATTGAACTGGAAGATGGTGAGATCCACGCCGATGCCATCAGCTACGTTACCGAGGAGGACCTGAGCCAGGTGGGTATAGAGATCCATTCCGGCAAGAACCGCGTTGTGCGGCGAATCTTCGAGAAGTTGGGTTATCGGGTGATGAAGCTCGACAGAGTCTATTTTGCAGGATTGACGAAAAAGAACCTCTCGCGCGGAAAATGGCGCTATCTGACAGAAAAAGAGGTCAATATGCTGAGAATGGGGGCGTTTGATTAATTACTCCCCTGAGAGTCAAGACAAATACGGGAATAACCATTTAAATTAAAATTCCCCTGATCATCCGTTGTGTGAAGGGGGGTAGGAGTAATATGAAACAACTGAAGAGAACAACAATTGCCGACGCATTGAAATCGGTAGAGACCGGAAAGGAGATCAATGTAAAAGGATGGGTGCGTACCAGACGCGGAAACAAGAACGTCAGCTTTGTGGCGTTAAATGATGGGACCACCATTAATAACATACAGATAGTTATTGATATAGCTCTGTTTGGCGAAGAGTTCCTTAAGCCGATTACCACCGGGTCCTGCATCAATGTGAACGGTATACTGGTGGAGTCGCAAGGACAGGGTCAGTCGGTGGAGATTCAAGCGAAGGAGATTCAGATTTACGGTACTGCCGATCCGGCAACCTATCCGCTGCAGAAAAAGGGACACTCGCTGGAGTTCCTCCGTGAGATCGCCTACCTGCGTCCGAGAACAAATACGTTCGGAGCCATTTTCCGCATACGCCACCATATGGCATACGCCATTCACAAGTATTTCAACGACAGGGGATTCTACTATTTCCATACCCCTATCATCACCGCTTCCGACGCTGAAGGTGCCGGATCGATGTTTGAGGTGACTACGCTCGACATGAACAGTGTGCCCAAGACAGAGGAGGGAAAGATCGATTTTTCGCAAGACTTTTTCGGCCGGCAGACCAACCTTACGGTATCGGGTCAGCTCGAGGGTGAGCTCGGTGCCATGGCATTGGGTGCCATCTACACGTTCGGTCCCACTTTCCGTGCAGAGAATTCCAATACACCCCGCCACCTAGCAGAGTTCTGGATGATTGAACCGGAAGTGGCCTTCAACGACAATACCGACAACATGAACCTGGCGGAGGATTTCCTGAAATACCTCATCCGGTACGCTCTCGACAACTGCATGGAAGATATTGAGTTCCTGTCGAAAATGTATGACAACGAACTGATCGATCGCCTCAACTTCGTGGTGAACAACAATTTTGTGCGGCTTACCTATACCGAAGGGGTGAAGATCCTCGAGGAGTCGGGACAGAAGTTCGAGTTCCCCGTCTACTGGGGTGCAGATCTGCAGTCGGAACACGAACGCTACCTGGTAGAGAAGCATTTCAAGTGTCCGGTGATTCTTACCGATTATCCCAAGGAGATCAAGTCGTTCTATATGAAACAGAACGATGACGGGAAGACTGTGCGGGCGATGGATGTCCTCTTCCCGAAGATCGGCGAGATCATCGGCGGATCCGAAAGGGAGGAGAATTACGATAAGCTGCTGAAACGCGTAAATGAGATTGGCATGCATATCGATCCGATCTGGTGGTACCTGGAAATCCGCAAGTTCGGTACGGCACCACACGCCGGATTCGGTCTCGGCTTTGAACGGTTGATGCTTTTCGTTACCGGCATGACAAATATCCGCGACGTGATCCCGTTCCCGAGAACACCCAATAATGCAGATTTTTAAGAACTGGTTTGTTAATGAAGAATATACGTAACTTTTGCATCATTGCTCATATCGATCACGGGAAGAGTACCCTGGCCGACCGTCTGCTCGAGTTTACCAAGACCATCGACAGCAAGGAGCTGCAGGCGCAGGTTCTCGACAGCATGGACCTGGAACGCGAACGCGGTATTACAATCAAGAGTACCGCCGTTCAGATGAACTACGAGTATGGTGGTGAAAAATATATATTAAACCTGATCGACACTCCGGGACACGTAGATTTTTCATACGAGGTATCCCGATCCATCGCAGCCTGTGAAGGTGCACTGCTGATTGTGGACGCTGCACAGGGAATCCAGGCCCAGACCATATCCAACGTCTATATGGCCATTGAACATGATCTGGAGATCATACCGATCATCAACAAGATCGACCTGGACAGTGCGAGACCCGATGAGGTGGAGGATCAGATCGTGGAACTGCTCGGTTGTCCGCGCTCCGATATTCTCCGTGCAAGCGGGAAGACGGGGATCGGGATCGAGGAGATCCTGGCCGCAGTAATCGAACGCGTTCCTGCGCCGACAGGTGATCCCGAGGCGCCGCTTCAGGCATTGATCTTCGATTCGGTATTCAATCCCTTCAGGGGAATCATCGCCTACTTCAAGATTGTGAACGGCAGCATCGCCAAGGGCGATCTGGTGAAGTTCGTAAATACCGGCAAGGAGTACGATGCCGACGAGGTGGGAATTCTCCGCCTTGGAATGGAGGCCCGCCAACGGGTAGAGTGTGGCGATGTGGGATATATCATCTCGGGAATCAAGACGTCGAAGGAGGTAAAGGTGGGTGACACCATCACACACGTGAAGAACCCTTGCGATAAGGCCATCGAGGGTTTTGAGGAGGTGAAGCCGATGGTTTTTGCCGGTGTCTATCCCATCGAAAGCGAGGAGTTTGAAAATCTGCGGGCGTCGCTCGAGAAACTCCAGCTGAATGATGCTTCGCTCACCTTCCAGCCCGAGTCGTCAGTCGCGCTGGGATTCGGATTCCGTTGCGGCTTCCTTGGACTGCTGCACATGGAGATCATTCAGGAGCGGCTGGAGAGGGAGTTCAATATGGATGTGATCACTACGGTTCCCAACGTCTCCTATAAGGTGTACGACAAGAAGGGGGCGGTGAAGGAGGTGCACAATCCTGCCGGATTGCCCGACCCGACACTTATCGACCATATTGAGGAGCCCTATATCCGCTCTTCGATCATTACAAGCACTACCTACATCGGTCCGATCATGACCCTCTGTCTTGGCAAGCGGGGTATCCTTATCAAGCAGGAGTATATCTCGGGAGACCGGGTCGAGATTATCTTCGACCTGCCATTGGGAGAGATCGTGATCGATTTCTACGACAAGCTGAAGAGCATCTCCAAGGGGTATGCCTCGTTCGACTACCACATTCATGACTTCCGGCCATCGAAGCTGGTGAAGCTCGATATCCTGCTCAACGGCGAGCCGGTAGATGCGCTCTCCACGCTGACGCATGCCGACAACGCACAGTCGTTTGGACGGCGCATGTGCGAGAAGTTGAAGGAGCTGATTCCCCGTCAACAGTTCGATATTGCCATCCAGGCAGCCATCGGAGCCAAGATCATTGCCCGTGAGACGGTAAAGGCGGTGCGCAAGGATGTGACAGCCAAGTGCTATGGTGGAGATATCTCGCGTAAGCGAAAGCTGTTGGAGAAGCAGAAGGAGGGAAAGAAACGGATGAAACAGGTGGGTAACGTGGAGGTGCCTCAAAAGGCGTTCCTCGCAGTGCTGAAACTGGATTAGGTTACACGCTTGATATGGATGAAAAGGGGCTGTTCCAAAAGGACAGCCCCTTTTTTCATTGCTGTATCACCACAACCGAAGGGTTGATGCCGGTCGTAGTGAGCCGCTTTTTCAGTTTCCCATCCTTGTCGAACCAATAGAGATCGCCCGGATGTACGTAGTCGGTAGAACCGATAAAGAGGTCGCCTGTAACGGGATCGACCGAGACATTGTAGATGTTGGGGATTTCGGTGCCGTCGCTGATGAAGTGGTCCGTTACCAGTCGCTCCTCCAGGCAGTCGTAAACGGCCAGCTTGTATGGTTCGCCATATGCGCCGGTAATGATGTAGGCCCTGTTGTTGCTGATCACGAATCTTTGTGGCCATGCAATATCGGCGATGGTCTCGGCAATGGTGCTGCCGTTGCGTATCACCTTGAAGGCTGCCGGTTCGTCTACATAGTTGCCCGTGACGGTGAGGTAGATATCCCCCTGGCTGTCGGCGGCGACCGATCCCGGGTTGGTGCCTACCGCGATCTTCTGCTCCTCGGTAAAACTGGCAAGGCTGATTACCGAGAGGGTGTTGTCGTAACCGTTCTCCCAGTTCAGACCTCCCGAATTGGCCACGTAGATCCGGTTGTTGGTCACGGCGATCCCCTCCGGGTCGAGTCCCACCGTCACCGATCCGTCGACCGCCAAGCTGGTCGTGTCGATCCGGGTGACCGTATCGTCGAATGAGGTGACATAGACTTTTCCTCCATGGGCGGCCAGACGTCTCGGTTCCTTGCTGGCCCCGCCGGTGGTTACCATGGCAACCTGACGGAGCGACTTGCCGGTGGCAGCTTCAATCACCTCGACGGTTCCCGACTTGTTGACAGCAAGATAGATCTTCGACCCGTACAACAACATGTCGTTGGCCACATCGCCCAGTCCCCGTTTATTTACACTGGCGAAATAGGTGGAGTTGAGACTCTCCTTCTCGATGTCGTATCGTGCCAGGGTGGCATTGTTCATTCCGATGCTCCCCTCGTTCAGGATCAGGAGTGCCTTGCCTTTGCCGGTAATTTCCTCACCGGGAGTGTCGTTGACGGTACAGCTCCATTGTACCACTGCTGCCAGGAGCAGCAGGTAGAGATAAATTTTTGTTCGATTCATTTTATTTGATGTTTTAAAAGTGAATAGTCAGTGTTATTCTGTAGGATCGGCCAGGCATCGGGTAGTTGCGTACGATCTCGTAATTCCTGTCGCCCAGGTTGAGAGCTTCTCCCCGCAGCGTGAAGATGCCGTACCGGGTGTGAAAGGGATAGGTGGCCGAGATGGTATGGTCGGTATACCCCCCCATCAGGTAGGCCGCATCGTTATAGCCGTTGCTGTAGCGAATGCCAGACCATACAAGGGCGTAGGCAACCTGCAGGCTCTTCACCTCTAAGGTCAGTCGACTCGATCCCGAATGGCGTGGGGTGTAAGGCAGCTGATGCCCATAGTTCACCTGCTGCCGGTCGGTACGGTCGGTCGCCAGTTGCCAGGTATAACTGATTCCGGAATGCAGTGTCATCTTCTCCCTCAATGGTGTTGTTCCCTCAAAATAGAGGTCGGCCCCGTTGACGGTCACCTTTCCCACGTTGATCATGGCCCACTGGTGCAGGTTGCCGGTAGGGTAGGCCACAATCTTGTTTCTTTCCCGGTTGTTGAAAAGGTCGGCAGTAAAGAGGTAATGTTTCAGCCACTTTCCTGCATCACCCCCTATCGTGATTCCAATATTGTATTGCTCTGCATCTTCGGGCAACAGGTTGCGGACTCCCACCTGCGGGTAGTAGAGATCGTTGAAGGTGGGTAGCCTGAAACTTTTCTTGTAGAAGGCTCTCAGGCGCAGATCCGTTTCATGAAAGGGCCTGACCGACGCACTGAGGTAGGGCGAAAGACGTCTGCGGTTAACGCCCGCTTCACCGTTCCGTGCCGATTCGAAGGTCTTGGTATGCAGCAGGCTGGCAGATGCCTGAAATTTTTCGCTTACCCACCGCGTGGCCACTACGGTTTGGGAGGTGAGCCGGGTGGGGGTGACAAACCCCTGGCGGTTGGCATGCATGGTGGACGATGTCAGATCGCTCGATGCGGCGAAGGAGAGATTGCTGAAGGCTCGGTAGAGTGCAGAGATGGATCCGTAGCGCTCATATTGCCTGAAGATATCGTCAACCTTTCCCGACGATCCGAGGTAGGAGGGGTCGAAGTAGTGCAGATAACCTTGCTGATATTTGCCGTCGCCTCTCAGCTCCCACTGGCGGGAGAAGAGGTGTTCGAAACGCCCCTGCAGGAAAAACTGTCGCTCCCACAACCGTTGCCCCGCATTGTGGAGGGTGTTGTAGTAGATGGTGGCACCGGGGAGTCCCCGTTCGGAGTCGTAGCAGTAGAGGTGGAGATTGCCCCTGCTCCTTTCGGAGATTTGCGCATGGAGCGACGACTCCAGCCGGAGGTTCTCCACATCCCCGTTGATGCGCCGTTCACGGGAGGTGCTGTCGCCGGCCGTTGTGCCGTAACGCAGGAGGTAGGGATAGTTGCCCGCCGATCTCATCCACTCTCCGCTCAGGGTGGCCGTAACCCGTTGGGTGATGCGGCTGTTGACCAGCAGGGAGGGATTGATAAGGCCGAAGGAGCCACCCCGCAATGTGGCTTTTCCGTTAACCTTTTCATCCCCGTCGAAACGGGGTCTGGCTGAGGTGATCTCCAGCGCCGAGGCGGCTGCAAAGGAGCGTGCCGGACGGAAGATCCGGTCGTCCTCCCCATTGTGAAGTGTCAACTGTTCTACATTGTCGAGCGAGAAACGGCCGATATCGATCTGCCCCGTCTGTTGGTCGGTCAACGTGACTCCGTTGTAGCTCACCGCAGTGTGATGTGCTCCCAGGCTACGCACCGAGATGGTCTTCAACCCTCCGATACCGCCGTAGTCGCGGATCAGTACGCCAGGCAGATGTTTTACAGCATCGGAGAGCTGAATGGAGTTGAGCCGTCTGATCTGTTCCCCGTCAAGGATGTGATGGGGAGCCGTAGAGCGGAGTTGCCTGTCGCCTGACTGCCCGGTGATCACCACCTCGGGCAGCTGCTGCAAGCTGTCGAGCCTGGTCTGTGACGCCAGCGGAACAGCTACACTGCAGCATGCAACAGCAATTACTGCATTTCTCTTTAAATGATTCATCTTATACCAAATTTTTATTCCGGTAAAGCATGTTGAAAATGAAGCGCGCAAACAAAAAGAGATTCTCTTCGTGAGTCGTTTTCAAGCTTTATTCCCCGAAAGCCATTAACAAAATGTGGAACATTGGCAGGTCTTCTGACTTACTTCCGTGGTCTGAACGCCTTCCCAAAACCGTTTTTGATGCTTCTGGGGGAAGCGGGTGCCATCCCTTGCGGGATTGCCGGCTTTAGTGGCAAAAGGTGGATTCTGTTCAGCACGTCAAACGAAGCTTACAGCAGCGGGTCTGTTCAGGATTTTCACCTGATTCCCTTTTCATTACGGGTTCCGAAGCCATGGTTGGAACACGTAACACCAATATTTCGTTGACAAAGATAGGTAAAAAAAGAGGAAAAGAGATAAAAAAATATATCTTTGTGTAGAAGTTATGAATGAGAAACTGACATATTGTGTTGCCGGTCACATTTTTTGCATTGAGACTCCCGACAGGCGACTCACTTCAGCTATCCTCTCCAATTATGCTCCGTTTCTGGTGGAGGAGGTGGATGACAAAAGAGTCCTGTTCCGGCTGAAAGGCAGAGAAGAGGTAGATATTCCCGAAATAACGCCCAGCGATACGATAGCGTGGAATGGGGTGGATTACAAGATGTATCATACACCCGAAGGGATGCTGATCTCCATGAAGAAGGGCGATAGGGAACACCGTTTATTTGCTCGGAACGACAGGAAGGAGATGGTGTGCGACCTGTCGTTGACCGATGAAGGCGAGGCGGTTTTTCTTAACAATCTCCTGAGGATGGCTTATGGAGTGACCTCGATCCGGGTGGACCAGACCATCAAGATCCATGGCTCTGTTACGGAGTTGAACGGGAAGGCGATGATCTTCCTGGGCAAGAGCGGAACGGGAAAAAGCACACATAGCCGGCTGTGGCGCGAATTTGTGCCGGGATGTACCCTGTTGAATGATGATGAACCCCTGGTAAAGGTTTTTGAGCATGAACCGGTAAGGGTGTATGGTGCCCCCTGGAGTGGAAGCACGGCCTGTTACAGGAATATTTCGGCCGAGGTGGTTGCTTTTGTCCACCTCTATCAGAGTTCCGAGAACCGGTTGACCAAAGTGAGGAGTATCGAGGCATTCTCCTCGTTGCTGGCTTCGTCGTCGGTGCTCCGCTCCGATCCGGAAAATAGGAAGCGGGTACAGGATGTAGTTGCGGCTATTCTGCAACGTGTTCCGGTTTACAGGCTCGATTGCCGGCCTGATTATGAGGCGGTATCGTTAACCCGGTCGTTGCTGTCATGAGATGGAATCACTGATTGTTCCAAACGAGCTTTTTTTTGAACATCTCCTGCAGGAGATCGAAGCTCACCGCAAGGTGATGATTCCGACAAAGGGCAACAGCATGTTGCCGCTGATCCGTCCACAGTCTGACCGGATCGAGTTGTCGGCTTTGAACGAAGGGTCGGTAAAAAAGGGAAATATTGTTCTGGCCAGGACAAGGACCGGCCTCTATGTCGTTCACCGGATTGAGAAGGTAGAAGAGGGGGTAATCACGCTCCGTGGTGACGGGAATCTGAAAGTTCGGGAAGAGTGCGACAGGGAGCATGTTGTTGCTGAGGTGACGGCTGTTTACAGGAAGGGAAGAAGAGTAGGAAAGGGAAGTCTTGAATGGAGGCTGGCAGAAAAATGGTGGTTTTCGAGTCCGTTGATGCGGAGGATTTTTCTGGGAATATATCGGAGGATCATTTAAAGGTGATAAGGTTATGAAAAGAGCATTGTTGTTACCTGCGATCGTTTTACTCATTGTCGCTTGCTCGGGACCGAAAGGGGTGGTGAAGATTGAGCCGCAGCAGAAGGATACCGTGGAGTATGAACTGATAGTGTTCGATCCTGGATTCGACTCATGGTATGCACTTCAGAATTCCCCGGCCAGGTTCCGCTCACAGCAATATTATGAAGGCTGGAACCAGCAATATGTAGCGCAATGGAACTACCTGGCTGTCCAGTCGCAGAAAAGAAGATTCTTTCAATCCATTATCGGGTATGAACCGGGTGTGGATTATGGTTTTGAACTGAACCATAAGTTGTTCTACTATTTCCAATATGTGGAGAAGGTGTTAAGGATACCCATATTGCCCAACCCTCCATCAGGGGTGGTTTTTTGATGAGATTGGGCCGATTGGTGACTTCTATGAAACAATAACTGGTGCATGAAAATAAAGGAGAATATTACAATCAAGCAGATCGGGGATGAATCCATCCTGGTCGCCAACGACGGGCAGCAGATCAGCTATACCCGTGTCATTTCGCTCAACAGCTCTGCTGAATTCCTGATAGCTGGGAGTTTTGGCAACGATTTTACAGTCGAGGATTGGGCGGAGAGATTGGCTGAACGGTACGGCATCGACCGGAGTCGGGCTATGGCCGATGCCAGGGCATTGGTCGATAAACTGATACAAGCCGGCGTACTCTATGAATGAACAGGCACTCTCCCTTTTCCTTGAATTGCTCCGTTCCGCTATCTGGAACAAACCGGCCGTTGAGGAGCTTTTCCAGGGGGCAGGCTCTTCAGTGTGGGAAGAGCTCTTCAACCTGGCAAACTCACAGGGGGTGATCGCTCTGCTCTATGATGGTATCATGACGCTACCTGCTGCCTGCCGTCCCGAGAAAAAGTTGTTGTACAAGCTTTTCCTGAAGACCGAAGCTATCGAGAGGTTGAACAGGAAGTTAAATGAGGAGCTGAAACACCTTGCGGCAGCGTACGACCGGATGGGTTGCTCCTTCGTACTGCTGAAAGGACAGGGTAACGCCACCCTCTACCCGAGACCGGAACACCGCTCTCCGGGTGATATCGACCTCTTCCTTTACCGTAAGGAGGACTACTGGAGGGCAAACGAGTGGGCGAGGAGAAAAGGGTACAAGATGGATGCTGAAAATATCCATCACCGCTCCTTTGATATCAACGGTGTTCATGTTGAGAATCACAAGAAGATCAGCTATTTCGGTATCAGGCGGTACGATAGGCTGCTGGAGTCGGAAATCGGGGAGATTATCCGAAATAATCGCTTTGTGGAACTGGAGATCGACGATCTGAAGGTTGCCGTTTTACCTCCCGAGTTCAACGCTTTCTACATCTTCTATCATCTCTTTCACCATTTTATCCACCTGGGTGTAGGTCTCCGCCAGTTTTGCGACTGGGTGCTCTTCATGCATGCCTATTCAGAGAGGATGGAGAAGGCGGTGATTGCAGAGCTGGCAAGAGAGTTCGATCTGTCGGAAGCGATAGCGCTCTTTGCATCGGTGGCGGTGAAATACTTGGGGGCGCGACCCGAAGTTTTCCCTTTTACGGTTGATCCGGAGGGCAGCTGGGTAGATATGGTGATGGATGATATTCTGAAGGGGGGCAATTTCGGATATACGACCTTCGAAAAGAGCAGTTACCGGGGCAAGTGGGATGCAAAGTGGCACAGGTTTACCTATTCGGCTGCAAGGACAAGAAGGATCTCCGCCATCGCTCCCCACCATATCAATAGATTGCCGGTGATAAAGATCGTAACCAACCTCAAACTGTTGTTCAATAAGTAGATGATGCATTTTTTGAACTTTCTCAAGGAGATTTCACAGGGTCATCGCAGGTCGTTGGTGATGATAACCGTGATCGGAACATTGAGTGTGGTCGTTTCACTTAGCTTTGTCTGGGCATTGAAGGCCATTATCGATGTCGCGTCGGGTGACGCCACCGGCTCACTGCTCCACTACTCCCTGCTTCTGGTGCTGCTCACGCTGCTCCGGGTCTTTCTGAACGTGACCGATGTACGCTATGTGAATATGACCGAGGTGAAGGTGGGTAACTCCATCCGCCAGAAAGTTTTTGCCAACCTGCTTTATACGAGATGGACGGAGATGAGCTCCCTGCACAGCGGGGATGTGCTGACACGGATCATCAAGGATACGGACGATATCATAAAAACGATGATCACCGTGCTGCCGATGCTGGTGACCTCCACGCTTCAGCTGCTGGGCGCATTCGTGATGCTGCTCGTGATGGATCCGCTCCTGGCCCTCATTTTGGGTATCGCCATGCCGTTGCTGCTCCTTTTCAGCAAGCCCTACTATGTGAAGATGAGGGATTACAGCCGGCAGATCAAGGAGAGCGAGAGTTTCATCTCCTCCATGATGGAGGAGAACCTGCTCAACCATCTGGTGGTCCGGACATATGAGCGGCAGGAGAGCGAACTGGAGCGCTTGGGAGGGCTTCAGCGGGAGCTCCAGCAAAAGGTGGAGAAGAAGACTACCGTCACGGCCTGGGCCCGTTTTGTGTCAGGTATGGCCTTTAGCGGCGGATATATTACCGCATTTATCTGGGGAGCCTGGGGAATCGCTGCCAAGACAGTCACCTTTGGTACGGTTACTGCATACCTGCAGTTGGTGAACCAGATACAGCGGCCTTTGTTCGACCTGATGCGGCTGATTCCGACCCTGATATCGGCACAGGCAGCGAGTGAACGGCTGACTTTTCTGAACAGCCTTGAGAACGAGAAGGTTGGAAAAAAGGAGTATCTGGATGGGGCCGTGTCGTTGCATCTGTCGGACATTACCTATGCCTACGATGGGGAAACAGGTCCGGTTATCTCCGGTTTTTCGCTCGATGCCGGACCGGGAGAGATGGTTGCGGTAATGGGTGAAACCGGAACGGGAAAGACGACGCTGATCAGGCTGATACTTGCCCTGGTTGAACCGCAGAAAGGGAGCATCACGATAAGAAACCGGGAGAAGAGTCTGCCGGTATCTCCCGCTACCCGTTCAAACTTTGTCTATGTGCCGCAGGGCAACACGCTCTTCAGCGGTACCATCCGCAGCAATCTGCTGATAGGAGATCCCGATGCCGGAGAGGAGAAGCTGCTGGAGGCGCTTCGGGTGGCGTCGGCCGAGTTTGTCCTGGAACTGCCGGAGGGACTCGATACTGTTTTGGGTGTGGGTGGAACAGGTGTTTCAGAAGGGCAGGCACAGCGGATTGCGATCGCCCGCTCACTGCTGCGCCCAGGGGCAATCTTGCTGCTGGACGAAGCCACTTCGGCACTGGATGCGGAGACCGAGAAACGATTCTTGTTTAACCTGAAAGAGCAGATGGGACACCGGACGGTACTCTTCATTACCCACCATGCGGAGGTGGCCAGGTATTGCGATCGGATTTACAAGATCTAATTGTCTCTCCTGCTTTCGAGGTAGTTGATCAGTGCCTCGCTCCGCCCTTTCTCGAACTTGAGCTTTTCAATATCCTGAAGGAGGGTAGCCAGCTCGAACGAACGGGCAATGCCCCGCTTTGCCTTGTCGGGCAGGGAGATGGTGACGCTACGTCTGCCGATAAAGGTGAGGGTGATGGGAGACTCCCTGAATGTATAGATAAAACTGGCCACGCCGTTGTCATCGTTGCCGGTGAAACGGACAATCTCATATGTGGCGCCAAGAGTGCTGAAGCGGTAGTTTAAACCGTCGGAGGTTACGGGCAGCGATTCGGCGAAGGAGCCATCTTTCGTGGCCACCTTTATCCGGTTGTGGCTCAATGAACCCGAGTATACGCTCTCGATGTACATCTGCCCCTTTTCGCTCACGGCAGAACGGAGACCGTTCTGTTGAAAAGCACTGTTCAGCGGGTAGATCTTGGGAACATAATCGCCGAACTCCTGATATTGTGGATCTCTCACGTAGGTGAAGTCATTGAGCATCTCGGTCAACAGCTTGTAGTTGACAGCAAGCATCGAGTCGCAGTAGGCGATGTTCCGCCGGTTCTCCGCCATCCTCACCTCCTGCATCAGTTCAAATCCCCTCTTGATCTCGTCGAACGATCGGGGGAACAGTATCTTGATGCTGTCTATCTTGAGCTTTGCCAACGAATAGTTGCCCTCGTTCAATGCCGATTCAGCTTCCACAAGGTAACTCTTCGCACTTTTTCCCTTCCCCGAGCAGGAGATAAAAAGTGGCAGTATAATCAACACTGCCGGCAAGATAAATTGAAATCTGGGTAACTTCCTGAAAAATATCTTATTTGACACAACTCTCTCCATAACAACTATACAAAATTAAGAAATAAATCTCAACGCTAAATGGTTTTCACGCCCAATTATTGTAATTTTGCAATTCATAACAGAATTTGAATTGGCAATGGATATTTCTCGCGAAGAGATTGCAGAGTTCCTCGACAGAAAAATCTTCAGACTTATTTCAGAAGTGGCCGACCGCATGCAGCTGGATTGCTACCTTATTGGCGGATCTGTCCGGGATTTCTTCTTATACCGTCCCTCAAAAGATATCGATATTGTAGCCGTTGGCAAGGGGATTGAACTTGCCAAGGCGGTCGCTTCAGCATTGGGGCCGCGCACAAAGCTTACGGTCTTCAAGAATTTCGGTACCGCCCAACTCAAATACAAGGATTTTGAGATTGAGTTTGTGGGCGCGCGGAAAGAGTCATATACGCACGATTCCCGGAATCCCATCGTGGAGGACGGAACGTTGGAAGACGACCAGAAACGGCGCGACTTCACCATCAATGCGATGGCTTTCTGTCTCAACGGTGATCGCTTTGGCGAATTGCTGGATCCGTTCAACGGACTGCAGGATCTGCAGGATCTGATCATTCGCACGCCGCTTGATCCCGATATCACCTTCAGCGACGATCCGTTGCGGATGATGCGAGCCGTCAGGTTTGCCTCGCAGCTGGGATTCGACATCTACCCGGAAACATTCGACGCGATTGCCAGGAACAGTGAACGGATAAAGATCATCTCGAAGGAGCGAATCACCGATGAGCTGAACAAGATCATCCTCTCGCCGAAGCCCTCAGTGGGATTTATCCTGCTCGAGAAGACCGGCCTGCTGGAGATCATCTTCCCCGAACTGTTGGCGCTGAAAGGGGCCGAGACCAAAGAGGGGGTGGGGCACAAGGACAACTTTTACCATACGCTTGCCGTACTCGACAATATCTCGTTGAAGACCGACAACCTCTGGCTACGATGGTCGGCCCTGTTGCACGATATCGCCAAACCGGTCACCAAACGGTGGGACAATAAGCTGGGTTGGACATTTCACAACCACAACTATGTGGGCGAGAAGATGGTGCCCAAGATCTTCGGGCGCATGAAACTGCCGTTGAACGAGAAGATGAAGTATACCCAGAAAATGGTCTCCATGCATATGCGTCCGATGCAGCTGGTGGAGGAGGAGGTGACCGATTCCGCTATCCGTCGTCTGCTGTTTGATGCGGGCGACGATATCGATGACCTGATGACCCTCTGTGAAGCCGACATCACCTCGAAAAATGCGGAGAAGGTGAGACGGCACCTGCAGAACTTCAAGATTGTCCGCAGGAAGCTGATGGAGATCGAAGAGAAAGATCGCGTGCGGAATTTCCAGCCCCCTGTCGACGGCAACGAGATCATGGAGATTTTCGGATTGGGCCCTGGACGGGAGGTGGGGCTGTTGAAGTCAGCCATCAAGGAGGCCATTCTGGATGGTGAGATTCCCAACGAACGGCAGGCTGCCTATGATTATCTGATCCGGAAGGCAAATGAATTGGGCTTGACGCCGATGGAAAAATAACGATCATGAGAACTGCTTTTTTTATTTTTAGCTTGCTCTGTGTGGCAAATTTGACCGCACAGACCCGCTGGTACGACCCGATGCAGGAGAGTAGGCATGTTATCCAGAACCAGGGATGGACAGAAGAGATAGGGAAGAGTTATCAACGTCTGCCTGACAGGGCGAAAAAGGTAGTGAGGGAGCCGGTTTGGGGACTGTCTGAAAACTCTGCCGGACTGGCCATCCATTTTTACACGAATGCTACGACAATTGAGATACGGTATGGGGTGAAGGGTAGCCATGCCATGCCCCACATGCCGGCAACCGGCAAGACGGGTGTCGATCTCTATGCAGTCGATTCCGACGGCAAATGGCGGGTGGCGACCGATCGCTATAACTTCGGCGATACCATCTCCTATACTTTCAGTAACCTCTCGCAAAGCAAATACCACAAACATGGCTTTGAATACCGTCTCTACCTTCCACTATACAACACGGTGACATGGATGAAGATTGGCGTCCCCGATTCGGCGGAGCTCCGTTTTATTCCGGTGCTGGCAGAGAAACCGATCGTGGTTTACGGTACCTCCATCGCGCAAGGCGGATGTGCCTCTCGGCCGGGAATGGGATGGACCAATATCTTGTCCCGAAAACTTGATTATCCGGTTGTCAACCTAGCTTTCTCCGGTAATGGACCGCTCGAAAAGGAGCTGGTTGACCTGATGGATGAGATGGATGCATCGCTCTACATTTTCGATTGCCTGCCCAATATGGGAAACCTCTCGTCCGAAGAGGTCATCCGAAGGACACTCTACGGGGTGAAAAAGTTGAGGGAGAAGCATGATGCCCCCATCCTTATCGTGGACCATATTGGCTACAGGAATGCCGAACTCAATGAAGGGTCGAGAGAGACGGCAGAACGGATGAACGAGGCGTCACGACAGGCATTCGACTCGTTGCGGCGACTGGGGGTAAAGAATATCCATCACCTGCACAAGGATTCCATCAACATGCCTATGGATGGCTGCGTGGACAATATTCACCCCACCGATCTCGGGATGCAGGTTTATGCCGACGCATACGAGAAGATTGTCCGGAAAATATTGAACATGCCGGTGGGAAAGATCACTACTACTCGGCCTGTGAGTCAACGGAGAGAACCCGATATCTACGAGTGGAAGGAGCGCCATGCGGCAATCCTGAAAAAACTCCAGACCGGAAATGCTGAAAGGGTGATCATTGGCAACTCGATCACCCATTACTGGGGTGGAGAACCGGGACGGGAGCATGGATCCCGGAGCTGGAGAGAAGAGATGGAGCCTGCCGGATTTGTAAATCTCGGTTTCGGATGGGATCGGGTAGAGAATGTGCTTTGGCGTGTCTATCATGGCGAACTGGACGGATACCGGGCAAAGGAGGTAGTGCTGATGATCGGGACCAATAACTTGGGGCTGAATAGTGAGAATGAGATTGTTGACGGTTTGAAGTTTCTGCTCGACCAGATCAGGGTCCGTCAACCTAATGCGGTGATCAAGGTTGTAGGCCTGCTGCCGCGTCGTGGCAAGGAAGAGGTGGTACGGACCATTAACCGGCAGATATCGGAGATGGCGGCGTTGCACAATTACCGGTATGTTGATGTTGGTTCCAGGTTGCTCACGGCAGATGGAAAGGTGGATGAAAGGTTGTTCCTGGATGGTTTGCATCCGAACGAGAAGGGTTATTCACTGATCGTAGAAGATTTGCTAGATTAAGATAAAAAGCTTAAATTTTTACAAGCGACAGTTGGATCGCAAAAAGTTTGAAACTTGAATTGAATTTTTTAAAGGTTATTTTTTAGTATGGAAGTAAGTTCATCGTTTTGGATAGGTTTTATCATTCTTGTAATAGCTCTCCTGTCGCTCGACATGTTTCTCTTCAATAGGAAGGGTACGGTTATCGATGTCAAGCGGGCATTATGGCTCAGTCTCTTCTGGATATCGTTGGCATTCATTTTCAATGTGGGTGTTTACATGGTTTTCGGTAAGGAGAGTGCGCTCGAATTTTTTACCGCCTATCTGGTCGAAGAGTCACTCAGCATAGATAACCTTTTTGTATTTATCATTATATTTTCCGCCTTCAAGATCAAACCGGAACATCAGCATACCGTTCTCTTCTGGGGAATTCTGGGGGCAATCGTTTTCAGGGCAATCTTTATTTTTGCCGGTGTGGCACTGATCGAACGGTTTGCCTGGATCATGTACCTCTTTGGCGTATTCCTGTTGTTTACTGGCGGCAAGATGATGTTTGACGAGCTAAACCTGCTGGATCGAGAAAAGGTGGATGAGCCGAAAGATCCGAACAGTAACGGCGTGGTAAAGATTTTCAGGAGACTGTTTCCGGTGCACGAGGATATGTCGGAGCCCGTTTTTTTTAGGAGAATCGACAGAAAACTGTATGCTACCCCCTTCTTTCTGGCCTTGCTGGTAATCGAGTTTACCGACCTGATTTTTGCCATAGATTCCATTCCCGCGGTACTTTCGGTTTCTACCAACACATTCATCGTCTACACTTCCAATATCTTTGCCATTTTGGGGTTACGTTCGCTCTATTTTGCGCTGAGGGGTATCATGGATCTTTTCCATTTCCTGAAGTATGCACTGAGCGGAATCCTGATCTTTATCGGTTTCAAGATGATCTTCAACCATTATGCGCACACCGCCGACTGGGATTTCCATATTTCGAACCTCTCCTCATTGCTGGTAATCGCCTCCTTCTTGCTGGTCTCAATTGCGGCATCCCTGATATGGAGCGGCAAGCAGCGCTCCATGAAACGAGAGGAGGCGAGGTTGAGAAAAAGGGTGTTTTGAGAAAATTAATCTTTCTTGTTGATAATTACCAGGGTAAATTTCCGCTTTTCCCAATAATTTTGTTACTTTGCAACCAATTTGGAATAGACCGTCTAATTGTGTGCTGCCGGGGGAACCCGGCGTAATCCTTTTGTATGTCGAAAAAGAAAAAGATATCCACTGCACGTTTTGTAAATGCAAAGGTTACCTCTACCATCAGTATTTCACTGGTGCTGGTCCTGCTGGGTCTGACCATACTGATTCTGTTCATGGGTAACGGATTGTCGAAATTCGTGAGAGAAAATATGAGTTTCAGCGTGATGCTTGACAGCAACGTTACCGATGCCGGGATTCAGCGGTTGAAAAAAAATCTCGACGGACAGCCATTTGTGAGATCTTCCCGCTTTATCAGCAAGGAGGAGGCAAAGGAGGAGTTGATCAAGGAGCTGGGCGAGGATCCCGAAGAGCTGCTGGGATATAATCCGGTTCAGGATGCCATTGAGATCCATCTCCATTCGGAATATGCCAACAGCGACAGTATTGCGGTTATCAGCAAGCTGATCAAACAGCAGAACAACGTGCATGATCTGCTCTACCAACAGGAAGCGATCGATCTTATCAACGACAATCTCTCGAAGGTGACCCTGATCTTGCTGATCCTGGCCGCAGTGCTGATGTTTATCTCATTTACGCTGATCCGGAACACCATTCGGTTGAGCGTCTATTCCAAACGGTTTATTATCAATACAATGAAGCTTGTTGGTGCCAATTGGAACTTTATCCGGAGGCCTTTTATCCGGAGCAATATATATACCGGAATCGTCGCGGGCATTGTAGCCGACGGCATCATCCTGCTGATTCTGGCCTATTTCAACAACGAGTATGCAGAACTGCGGTCGATAGTTGGCGTAACCGACCTGCTTGCCATATTCATCGTGGTGATTCTCCTGGGAGTGCTCATCTCCACAGTGGCCACCTATTTTGCAGTGAACCGCTACCTGAAGATGAATACCGGGGAGCTCTACTACGTGTAGATCAAAACAGGTAAGATATTAAACTCATAACCTCAATAATATGTCTCATAATAACTTAGCTTTTCATAAAAAGAACCTCATCATTTGCGGTGTTGCAGTCCTCGTCATCATTACAGGTTTTCTGCTGATGAGCGGTAATGCAACCAGCTTCGAAGGTTTCGAGCCCGATATTTTTAGTGCGCGGCGCATTAAAGTGGCCCCTCTTGTCTGCCTGGCCGGCTTCGTATTGATGATTGTAGGAATCCTCTATCCGGTAAAGGGGAGCAGAAAGGGGGAAGCAAAATAATTACGACGAGAATCAATGAGTAGTCTAGAGGCGATTGTAATTGCTGTTGTAGAAGGTTTGACCGAGTTTCTGCCCGTTTCGTCTACCGGGCACATGATTATTACCCAGGCTCTGCTTGGCGTGGAGAGTACGCCGTTTGTAAAGGCATTTACTGTAATTATTCAGTTTGGAGCCATCCTGTCGGTGGTCTTTCTCTACTGGAAACGGTTTTTCCGACTCAATCAGGTGACTGTTTTTGAGAAGGATGCTGTTGAAGGGATCGGTTTCGTACAAAGAGGGGTGACGTTCCTGAAGCGGTTCCTGCATAAGTTCGATTTTTACTGGAAACTTTTAATTGCCGTTGTTCCGGCAGGTGTGCTGGGATTGGCTTTTGGAGACCAGATCGATGCATTGCTCGAAAATGTATTTGTAGTGAGCGTGATGCTGGTGGCAGGTGGTGTAGTGATGCTCTTTGTGGACAGGTGGTTCAATAAGCCTGTCGGAGATCAGTCGATCTCCTGGCGTCGGGCATTGAAGATCGGTCTCTTTCAGAGTATCGCAATGATCCCCGGTGTCTCCAGGTCGATGGCTACCATAGTGGGAGGTATGGGCACCGGGCTCGACCGTAAAAATGCAGCCGAATTTTCGTTTTTCCTGGCCGTACCTACCATGGCCGCAGCTGCCGGATACAAGCTTTTCCAGCTGATCAAGGATCCTGCCAGCGCAGTGATGTTGCAGGAGAACATGGGAATATTGCTGATCGGGAACCTGGTTGCTTTTGTAGTGGCCGTTATCGCGATCAGGTTCTTTATCGATTTTCTGACCAGGCACGGGTTCAAGGCGTTTGGATGGTACAGAATCATCGTCGGGGGAGTGCTGATTGCGTTGCTGTTGTCCGGAACTGTTTCAAACATAGCCTGATGGATTTTATTGAAGGAGAGATCTTACATATAGATAAACCCCTGCACTGGACTTCATTCCGGTTGGTGAGGGTGGTACGGGCAAAACTGTGCCAGAAACTGAAGATAAAAAAACTGAAGGTGGGACATGCCGGTACGCTCGATCCGCTAGCCACCGGCGTCATGACCATCTGCACGGGGAGAAAGACAAAAGAGATCGAGCAGCTGCAATACCTGACCAAAGAGTATATCGCCGAGATTATGCTGGGTGCAACTACACCCTCTTTCGATCTGGAGACGGAGGTGGATGCCGTATACCCTACCGGACACATTACCCGCGAAATAGTGGAAGAGTGCCTGAAGCAGTTTACAGGCAGGATTGAGCAGGTACCACCCCTCTTCTCGGCAGTGAAGGTAGATGGCAAACGGGCCTACGAATTTGCCCGCAAGAAAGAAGAGATTGAACTAAAACCAAAGATTTTGGTTATAGAGGATATTGAACTGTTAAGTTGCAATTTACCAACCATAACTATCCGGGTTGTCTGCAGCAAGGGTACATATATACGTGCTCTGGCGCGCGATATAGGTGAATGCCTGAAATCAGGTGCTCATCTTCTTGCACTCAAGCGAACACGAGTTGGAGATGTTACATTGAACGACTGTCTACAGGTGGAGGAGCTGGACGATTTTTTCAACAGGCAGATAGTTGCCGCAGATGACGACAGGCGTTGACGATGGAAATTTTTTCGATAGTAATTAATAAAGTATCAGTATAGTTATATATGAAGCTTTCTCAGTTTAAGTTTAATTTACCGGAAGAATTGATTGCCAAGTTTCCGAGTAAGCATCGCGATGAATCCCGGCTGATGGTGGTTCATCGGAATTCCGACAAAGTAGAGCACCTTATCTTTAAGGATATTCTGAACTATTTTGACGCTCACGATTTTTTTATTTTCAACGATACCAAGGTTTTTCCCGCACGACTGTTCGGGAACAAGGAGAAGACCGGTGCAAAAATTGAGGTGTTTCTGCTCAGGGAACTCAATCCTGCACAACATCTGTGGGATGTGCTGGTCAATCCCGCCAGAAAAATCAGGATTGGGAATAAGTTGTACTTCGGTGATAACGAGGAGCTTGTTGCTGAAGTAATCGACAATACCACTTCGCGTGGACGGACACTCCGTTTTCTTTACGACGGACCCTACGAGGAGTTCAAGGATCTGCTCTTCTCCATCGGGGAGACCCCCATACCGGAATATATGGAACGTCCGGCAGTTCCGGAGGATGCCGAGAGGTATCAGAACATTTTTGCATCGAACGAGGGGGCTGTCGTTGTTCCTGCCGCCGGGCTGCACTTCAGCCGTGAATTGATAAAACGGATGGAGATCAAGAATATCGATTACGGCTTCCTTACGCTTCATCATGGACTGGGTGCCTACCGTGATATCGATGTGGAGGATCTCACCAAGCACAAGATCGATTCGGAGCAGATGATCATTTCTCAGGAGTTGTGCGACAGGGTGAATACTGCAAAAGATAACGGACACAAGATCTGTGCCGTAGGCACGTCGGTGTTGCGGGCCATCGAGACCACCATCAGTACCGACGGACATATCAAGCCGAGGGAGGGTTGGACCAACAAGTTCATTTTCCCGCCCTACGACTTCACCTTGCCCGATGCGCTGATCACCAACTTCCACCTGCCTCTCTCCACGCTCTTGATGGTTACGGCGGCTTTTGGCGGATACGAACGGATCATGGATGTCTACCAGATAGCCATCAAGGAGAAGTATGAGTTTGGCGCTTACGGGGATGCGATGCTGATCATCTAGGTAACGCTGCTATGCAGAAAAATGGCGGATAAGATTTCGCATACCGTATTCCTTTCACTGGGCTCCAATCTGGGAGACAGGATAGGTGCTATCGGACGCGCATACGAAGAGATTGAAAAGCGGATCGGGAAGATTATCTCCCGTTCCGCTTTTTATCTTTCCGAACCCGAAGGGTTTGAATCGGAAAACAGCTTCGTCAACTCCGTTTGCAAGGTGGTTACCGACTTGTTACCCTACAAACTGCTGGAGGAGACCCGGCAGATCGAGAAGGAGTTGGGGCGGTGCGGGAAATCGATCGATGGGAGGTATGCCGACCGCATTATCGATATCGATATGCTGATGTATGATAGCCGGATAATTGAGGATCAGTTGTTGACGGTACCACACCCCCGGTTTCATCTGCGTGGATTTGTGCTGGTTCCGTTTGCTGAGATATCACCCGATACGGTGCATCCGGTTCAGGGTAAAACCATTCTGGTACTGAGAAATGAGCTGAGAGAGCCAACCGGTGTTCATCCCATCCGGTAGGGCAATTTTTTTTTGGGGGGTCACATTTTTTTACCATATTTGCAATAACTAAAAGGTACCGTCGTGGGAATATTTGGAAAAGATTATGACTACTATCTGGGCTATGCGCTGAGCGGTGGCGGTGCAAAAGGGTTTGCCCATCTGGGGGCTTTCATGGTATTCGAGAGCTACGGCCTGAAGCCGGATGTGATTGTAGGAACCAGTGCCGGCGCATTGGCCGGCGTATTCTATGCCGACGGTTTCACACCGGAAGAGATCAGCGAGCTTTTCAGAAAGCATGAGTTTCGTGAGTTTTTTGAATTTTCAGTACCCAAGGCAGGTCTCTTCAAGAATTCGGGATTGGAGAAATTTCTGAAGAACAATTTGAGGTCCTCCTCTTTCGAGCAATTGAAGGTCCCCTTCAAGGCGGTTACAACCGATTGGGAAAGGGCCCGTACCGTGGTCTTTTCGGAGGGACGTTCGTTGGTGGATGCCGTGGTGGCCTCATGTTCCGTTCCTATCGTTTTTACACCCAAGGTTATCGGCGGAACCCCTTATGTTGACGGGGGACTACTGAAAAATTTCCCGGTTTCGGTCATTCGGGACAACTGCAAATATGTTATCGGGGTAAATGTTTCGATGATCACCTCCCCGCCAGAAAAGGTGAGCATCAGGACTACTGCAGAACGTACATTCAAGTTGATGTCCAACTCAAATACACTGGTCGACAGGAGCATGTGCGATATTCTCGTGGAAACTGCAGAGGCCCAGAAATATTTCATGTTCGACCTGAACAATATCGACCGGATAAGGGAGATCGGGTATGAGTCTGCATCGTCGGCACTGGGTGAAGAGAGATCGCTGGAGATTGTCAAAAGATGTCACCGGCACTATCAACTGGAGGAGAGAGTGAAGCAGCAAATCGACAAAATAAGAAAATTAAGTTCATGAAGCCGCGGAAAAAGTTTATCTATCAACTGTTGCCGCGATTGCTCGGAAACACCAAAACCACCAACATCCCGAACGGAACCCTGGAGGAGAACGGGTGTGGAAAGTTTAACGATATCAGCGATATATTTCTCAATCAACTCAAAGAGAGTGGATATACCCACGTCTGGCTTATCGGTATTCTGGCACATGCTTCTGCCACCGATTACACCCGGTTCGGCATTCCTGCGGAGTATCCCGAAATCGTTAAGGGGAATGCGGGTTCACCCTATGCCGTGAGGGATGTATACGACGTGGATCCCGATCTGGCGGTGAATGTGGCCGACAGGATGGGCGAATTTGAGGCGTTGGTGGAGGGGATCCACCGTGCTGGCCTGAGCGTGATTATCGATTTCATTCCCAACCACCTGGCAAGGAACTTCAGATCTGTCAACCTTCCCGAAGGGGCTGAGGAGTTCGGGAGCAACGACGATACATCTGTAGCTTTCTCTCCTCAAAACAACTTCTATTACTTGCCGGGTGAGGAGCTGGAGATCCAGTTTCCGGTCAGAAAAAAGGCGGAGATAACCTATAGGGAGCGGCCGGCGAAGGTAACCGGGAACGACTGTTTTACGAGCAAACCGACGCAGTTCGACTGGTATGAGACGGTGAAGCTCAACTACGGTGTTGATATTCAGAATGGTTACACTAAACATTTTTCCGAAATTCCAGATACCTGGAAGAAGATGAGGAACGTGCTGGTATACTGGGCAAAGAAGCGGATAGATGGCTTCAGGGTAGATATGGCCGAAATGGTCCCGCTGGAGTTCTGGCAATGGGCGATTCCTCAGGTGAAACAGGAGTTCCCGGACATGATCTTCCTCGCCGAAGTCTACAATCCGGATGCTTACCGGTCGTTTCTCAGCCAGGGCAATTTCGATTACCTCTACGACAAGGTAGGGCTTTACGACGTTCTGCGCGATGTAGCCTGCGGCTATCGCCCCGCCTCGGATATCACCTTCGCCCTGAATGGTGTGGGTGATATTCAGCATCATATGCTCAACTTTATCGAAAACCACGATGAACAGCGGGTGGCTTCAGATTTTTTCCTGAAGGATGGAAAGAGGGGGAGGGCAGCCATGATTGTCACCGCATGCGTGAATCTCAACCCGGTGATGATCTATTTCGGCCAGGAGTTGGGTGAGCGTGGAATGGACGAAGAGGGTTTCAGCGGAAGGGATGGCCGTACCTCCATCTTCGACTACTGGTCGGTCGACACCATCCGGCGCTGGAACAACAACGGGAGATGGGACGGAGCCTTGTTGACCGATGAGGAACGGGAACTGAAGGGGTTCTATGCAGATCTCCTTACTTTGTGTAACCGCGAAACCGCCTTGAGTAACGGGCTTTTTTACGATCTGATGCCGGCAAATTACGAGAACATGGCATTTGATTCCACCAGGCAGTTTGCATTCCTGCGCGGATCTGCCGGCGAGTTGATCCTGGTGATTGCTAATTTCGATGACCATGAGGTTGAGGTTGAGGTAAATATTCCTCCTCATGCGTACGATTTTTTCGGTCTACCCTGCAGCGGGAGCTACAACGCCATGCCGTTGCTGGCCGGCAATGGTTCCGGTATCGTTTTTTTAGCAAATGATCCGGTTCGGGTAAAGGTAGCTGCAAACAGTGGTGAACTGTACAAAATTTCCTCTTTTTAAGCGATTTTCAGAATATAGTTTGTACTTTTGTCACTGCAAAGGTTATTAGCAAGAAAAAATCAGTCAATAGTATACTAACTCTATCATTATCAACAAAATCATGCAAGAAAAGCCGTTTAAGATCTTCTCGGGAACAAAATCACGCTATTTTGCCGAGAAGGTTTGTAATAGTTTAGGATGTCCGCTCGGGAATATGATTATCGAACATTTTGCCGACGGGGAATTTTCGGTTTCATACGAGGAGTCGATCCGGGGAAGACAGGTATTCCTTATCCAGTCCACGTTTCCCAATTCAGATAACCTGATGGAACTGCTGCTCATGATCGATGCCGCCAAGCGGGCATCGGCCAAGTCCATTATAGCGGTGATCCCCTATTTCGGATGGGCACGTCAGGACAGAAAAGATAAGCCTCGTGTAAGTATCGGAGCGAAGCTGATAGCCGACATGTTGAGTACAGCCGGTATCAGTAGATTGATAACCATGGACTTGCATGCCGACCAGATACAGGGATTTTTCAATGTGCCGGTTGACCATCTCTATGCATCCGGTGTATTTGTAGATTATATGAAGAGTATGAACCAGGAGAACCTGGTGATTGCCACACCAGATGTGGGTGGAACCAAGCGTGCCAGCGCCTATGCCAAGTTTCTGGGCTGCCCCATGGTCATCTGCTACAAGATCCGCAAAAAGGCGAACGTAATTTCTGACATGCAGATCATCGGAGATGTTGAAGGAATGGATGTGTTGCTGGTAGACGATATCGTGGATACGGCAGGAACCATGACCAAGGCTGCCGAGCTGATGATGCAGAAAGGGGCGCGGTCTGTAAGGGCCGTTGTCAGTCACGCCGTGATGTCGGATCCCGCCAGCGAACGGATCGAAAACTCCTCGCTCAGCGAGATCATCTTTACCGACAGTATTCCCTACACAAAATCGTGCAGCAAGGTAAAGGTGCTGTCGGTGGCCGATATGTTCGCAAATGCCATCCTGAGGGTATGTAACAACGAATCGATAAGTTCTCTGTATGTAGTATAATTTAAAAAAAGGAGTATGAAAAAGCTGGTAGTTGTCGCTCTTCTATTGTTGTGCTTCACCGCCCTCGATGCCCAGAA
This sequence comes from Petrimonas mucosa, assembly GCF_900095795.1. Lineage (NCBI taxonomy): Bacteria > Pseudomonadati > Bacteroidota > Bacteroidia > Bacteroidales > Dysgonomonadaceae > Petrimonas > Petrimonas mucosa. Next base: position 2,225,059 of record NZ_LT608328.1, on the reverse strand, counting down.
ACTGATTTTTAACGAGGAGGGTACATTCAAGATTGTACAGTTTACCGATGTCCATTATGTACACGGCAATATCAAGTCGGATACGGCATTAATGGCAATAAACCGGGTACTGGATGCCGAAAAACCGGATATGGTGATCTTCACCGGAGATGTTGTCACCGGAAGGCCGGTAAAAGAGGGATGGGATGCCGTGACAAGACCGGTTATCGACAGGAAGATCCCGTTTGCCGTTACCTTTGGAAACCATGACGATGAGCAAGGCATGACCCGTTTGGCGCTGGAAAGACTGATCACTTCATACCCCTATAACTGCAACTATCCTACAGGCGGTGAACCCTCCGGCGTGTTGAATAACGTGATTCCCGTCTACGGGGGAAAGAGCGATATGGAGGTGAAAGGATTGATCTACTGCTTCGATTCAGGAGCCTACTCAACGGTGAACGATGTATCGGGATATGGCTGGATAACAACTGAAATTATCGAGTGGTACAAGAAACAGAGTTTACGCTTTACCCGCCAGAATAATTTCCAGCCGTTACCTGCATTGGCCTATTTCCATATTCCGCTTTCGGAGTACCAGATAGCTTTTGATGACGAGAGCAACAAGAGGGTGGGGGTGCGCAAGGAAGAGGAGTGCGCTCCAAAATTGAATCCGGGGATGTTTCTCGCCATGAAAGAGATGGGCGACGTGATGGGCACCTTCGTCGGTCACGATCATGTCAACAACTACATCGTGGATTACTACGGTGTGGCATTGGGATATGGTCAGTTCACCGGATGGCGGACCACCTATGTCCCTGAAATGAACGGAGCAAGGATTGTAAGGCTGAAGGAGGGGAAGCGCGAGTTCGATACCTGGATCAGGCTGCTTGACGGACGGGTTATCAACAACGTCTCCTTTCCTGCCGATCTGAAAAAGGAGCAGAAAAAGGATTGAAAAACTACCTGCCCTGGTAGTGGTAGGTGGGGATATACTCCTTCTTCAACCTCTTGGCGAGCAGATTGCTCTTCCGGGCCTTTTCGTAGAGCTTTTCCAGCGCCTTCATCTTCTCCTTGCCAGGGTCAAAATTATCTGTCAGCAGGAGGATGGAGAGAGTCTCTTCATCTTCCCTGCTGATCTTTAAAGCCACTGTCTGATTTTCGATAACGTTGTCCTTGGCAAGCGTTACCCTGAAATCGTTTCCCTCAGTTACATCAAAACGGATTTCGTCATACCCCAGGTTGGAGACCCTTATCTTTCTGATTTTCCGGTCACGGGGCAGCTGCGATTCACCCAGTTCATTGCTGATGTCGCTCCGGATAACCTTGCCCGATTCCGACATATACTCCAGCAGTGCTCCCTGAAGTGGATAGTTATTTGGTCCCAATACTTTTACAGTTACACTGTCCCTGCTGACGCCGTCAAGGATCTGAACAGCCGATTTTTCCCCGGGGTATTCGTGGGTATCTATCAGCAGGTAATCACCAACCAGTTCGTAACTCCCCTCGCCGATGATGCGGGTAACGAGGGCTCCGAAACCGCTCAGGCTGAAGGAGACCTTCCCTCTGGAAAAGGAGAGGGAGTCGCTCTTTTCCTTGTAATTGCCTTCCAGCTGCTGTGAAAGAAGCGAAGAGGAGAGTGAAATGAGTGCAAGAAGGATAAAATATTTTTTCATGTCGTTAGTATGAATCATCTCGTTTATGGCAATACAAAAGTAACATTTTTTTGTCAATATTCACCCTCCCGCCGATGTTGATTGGGGCCTGACGGACCCGAAAATTGCGCCATCCGCTTTTGTTTCGTATCTTTAACCCAAAAACGTGAAGATGCGTTACAGGCATATTGTTTTTGATATCGACGGCACCATGCTGGATACGGGAAGGGCCGACATGCTTGCCACACAGGAGACCTTCTTTCAACTTACCGGTGAGTGGAGGGCACCAGAGGAGTTCAGATTTGCCTTGGGCATTCCCAACTCAACGGTGTTTGCCCGGTTGGGGATTGAAGATGTTGAAGAAGCCAGTCTGATGTGGGAGGAGAACTTCAGCAAGTACCACCCGACGATCCGCCTTTTTGATGGGATCGTGGAGATTCTGAAAGCGTTGAGGGAGCTGGGTATTTACCCCGGAATCGTCACTTCCAGAAGGCGGCGGGAGTTTAATGCCGATTTTGCCGCATTCGGGCTGAACCACCTTTTCGGGACAGTAATATGCGTGGATGATACCCCTCGGCCGAAACCCTATCCCGATCCCCTGCTGGAATATCTGAAGCGGGTGGATGGTGTGCGCCAGGAGACCATATATATCGGCGACACCCTCTATGATGAGCAGTGTGCCCATGCCGCAGAGGTAGATTTTGCCCTCGCCGCCTGGGGTGCCCACAGTCGTGAAGGTATACGGGCCGACCATCACCTGGAATCACCCGGCGAGGTGCTGAAACTGGTGGTTGACGACCTATGACAGAACAGGGGCAGCCCGTCCGGACCGCCCCTGTTTGGATTAAATGGTTGTGAATGGAGATTGGTTTAATCCTCTTTCTCTTCTGCCTCATACTCTTTCAGCAGTCTTTCCTGTACATCCGAAGGAACGAGTTCATAGTCGGCAAACTTCATCGTAAACGATGCGCGGCCGCCGGTAATCGAACTCAACGAAGTGGAGTAGCTCGACATCTCTTTCAGCGGAACACGGGCTTTCAGCTTCTCAAACCCTTTCTCGCTCTCCATGCCCATGATCATGGCGCGACGTCCCTGGAGATCACTCATCACGTCACCCATATAGTCGCTGGGAACGGAAACAACCACGTCGTAGATCGGTTCCAGGATCTTGGGGCCGGCATTCTTGAATGCGGTGCTGAAAGCGTTGCGTCCGGCCAGCATGAATGAGATTTCGTTGGAGTCTACCGGGTGCATCTTGCCGTCGTAGACGATAACACGTACATCGCGGGCATAGGAGCCGGTCAGTGGACCCTGTTCCATGCGTCCCATGATTCCCTTCAGGATGGCCGGAAGGAAACGGGCATCGATGGCACCTCCCACGATACTGTTGACGAAAACGAGTTTACCTCCCCATTCCAGTTCGATGGTCTGTATGTCACGCGACTGTATCTTGAACTCCTGGCCGTTAAAACGGTACACTTCCGGCAGAGGCATACCTTCGGTATAGGGTTCCACGATCAGGTGAACTTCCCCAAACTGTCCGGCGCCGCCCGACTGCTTTTTGTGGCGATAGTCGGCACGCGCCTGCTTGGTGATGGTCTCGCGATAAGGTATCTTCGGTTCGAGGAAATCGATCTCAATCTTGTCATTGTTTTCGAGCCTCCATTTCATCGTCTTCAGGTGGAATTCACCCTGACCCGAAACGATGGTCTGCTTCAACTCTTTGGAGACTTCGATAACCAATGAGGGATCTTCTTCCCGCATACGGGTAAGCGCTTCGTTCAACTTCTCGGCGTTGGCTTCAACCTTGGCCTTTACAGCCCTGCGGTAACGCGGTTCGGGGAACTGGATGTAGTTGAAACGGTTATCACATCCCTTGGCATTCAGTGTGTTGCCTGTGCGTACATCTTTCAGTTTGACTGCTGCGGCAATACTTCCTGCCTGCAACTCCTCCACCTTGTTTCTCATCTGTCCGGCAACCAGGTAGATCTGGGCAACACGCTCCTTCGAGCTCCTGTCGGCATTGGTGAGGTCATCGCCCTCTTTCACCTTTCCGCTCATCACCTTGAAGTAGGAAACCTCGCCGATATGCGGCTCAACAGTAGTCTTGAAGAAGAAAAGCGATGTGGGGCCGTTAGGGTCGGGCTCGATGGTGACGCCATCTCTGTTTTTAGGTGCGGGAACCTGATCGGGCGAGGGTGCGGCCAGGCTGAGGAAGTTCATCAACCGGTGAACAGCCATGTTTTTCTCTGCAGAGACGCAGAACACCGGGAAAAGTCCCCTGGTGATCATCCCCTTCTGGATCCCTTCGAGCATCTCCTCTTCCGAGAGTGTTCCATGCTCGAAATATTTCTCCATCAATGTCTCGTCATTCTCAGCCGCAGCTTCCAGCAGCACCTGGTAATATTCGGCCGCCTTCTCCTTTTCGCTGTCGGGTATCTCCAGCACGTCTGGCGCGGTGGCTCCCGGTTTCCATTTGTAGAATTTCTGCTTGAGCACATCCACGATACCGTCGAATGCCAGACCGCTTCCGGTTGGATATTGGATGGGGGTTACCTTGCTCCCGTAGAATTCTTTCAGGTTGGTAATGGTGTTTTCAAAGTCGGCTTTTTCATGGTCGATCCGGTTCATTACAAACATAATAGGCTTGTTGAGCGTCTCGATCTGGCGGAATTGATTGATTGTTCCCACCTCCACTCCACTGGTCGCGTCGATCAGCATTACGGCCAAGTCGGTTACCCCAAGTGCCGAGGCAATATTCCCTGAAAAATCGTCCGACCCCGGACAATCGATCAGTGTCATCAGCTTGTTTTTCCATTCATATGAAAATACGGTAGAGAAGACCGAGTATCCATACTCCTTTTCAACTGGAAAATAGTCGCTCACGGTATTTTTCCCTTCGATCGTGCCGCGTCGTTTTATAAGACCACACTCGAAAAGCATTGCTTCTGCGAGAGTGGTCTTGCCCGATCCTGAATTGCCAACGATAGCAATATTCTTGATTTCGTTTGTCTTGTAAACTTTCATGATTAAAAATTTTATGTGTTTTAAAAGTATAAGCCGCTACAACAAAAAGGACTCTGCTCTTTTTAAAGATGCAGAGCCGCACTGCAAATGCGACGCAAGTTAGCCATTTTTAACGATATCACCCCTTGAGAAAAATATGTTTTATAACATATACAGAGCCTGTTAAACCGCAATTCTCCCTTTCTGGATTTGCCGTTGGAATTGAGATTTCCGGAATTGTTCCATTGCCGCGATGATGATGGAGGGTGTGAGGGGTGAACCAGCCAGAGTCGTGATCTCTCCACTAAAACAACATGATTTTCACCTGCTATTTATGCTTATAAATTGTAAATTCAAATAAAGAATTAGTATCTTTGCGTTCAAAATTTGATATCATTTGTTTCAAATAATAAACTGGCTTCTGTTTGTTGACAGTAATTTTCTAATAAACAATCAATAATGGGTAAGTACAAGATTAAGACCCTGAATGGAATCTCAAAAACGGGGTTGGATAAATTTGGTCAGAACTATGAGGTAGGGAGTGACATCGACACACCGGATGGTATCATCCTTCGCAGTGCTTCGCTGCACGAGACGGAGTTTCCCGGCAACCTGCACTGCATTGCACGTGCCGGAGCAGGTGTAAACAACATTCCGGTGGAGAGATGTTCGGAAAAGGGAATTGTTGTATTCAACACGCCCGGAGCAAATGCCAATGCGGTAAAGGAGCTTGCTGTTGCAGCCATGTTGCTGTCGTCGCGCAAGATTGTAGAGGGAATCAACTGGGCAAGGTCGCTTAAGGGTGATGATCTGCCTAAGCAGGTAGAGAAAGGAAAAGCACAATTTGCAGGTCCGGAGATCAGCGGGAAGAGGCTGGGAGTGATCGGACTGGGGGCCATCGGAGTGATGGTGGCAAATGCGGCGGTGAACCTGGAGATGGAGGTTTATGGCTACGATCCCTACATCTCCGTCGACCATGCATGGGGACTGTCTCGTGCGGTGAAGAAGGCCAATGACCTGCGAAAGCTCTTCAAGCATTGCGACTACATCACCCTCCATATCCCGTTGACCGACGAGACGAAGCATATGCTCGGCAAGGAGGCGTTTGCCGAGATGAAGGAGGGGGTACGGATCATCAACCTCTCCAGGGGAGAGCTTGTCAACGACGAAGATATCATCGATGCGTTGGGAGCCGGTATCGTGAGCGAGTATGTGACTGATTTTCCCAACGAGAAGCTGATTAATGTTCCGGGGGTTATTCCCGTGCCTCATCTGGGTGCCTCTACCCCCGAAAGCGAAGATAACTGTGCCGTGATGGCCGTAATGCAATTGAAGGATTTTCTTGAGAATGGCAATATCCGTAACTCGGTCAATTTCCCTGCATGCGATATGGGTGTCAGCATCGTCAAGCACCGACTGACCATTGCACATAAGAATATTCCCAAAATGTTGGGACAGATTTCGGCAGTACTCTCCGAACAGGGCACCAATATTGCCAACATGATCAACCGCAGCCGGGGTGATTATGCCTATACCATGGTCGACCTGGAGGAGGAGATTATCGATGAGAACGTGAAACGGATTAGAAATATTACGGGCGTATTGAGAGTGAGGGTGATTTAACCCCCGCTCTCACCCATTACTCATCAATCGAGGTGATCTCCACCAGTAACTCGTCCTGCATGATCGATTGACCGGGAGAAACGTGAATTTTGCGGATTACTCCGTTACAGCTGGCGTTGATCTCGTTCTGCATCTTCATCGCCTCAAGTCTCAGTATCGGCTCATCCTTGTTTACCAGGTCGCCTTCACTTACAAAAATGTCGACGATCTTCCCCGGCATGGGAGATTTCAGTTCATTGCCGACATCTACTTCAGCTCCCTTGTTGAGGAGGTTGCGGCGCAGATAGGAGAAGATGGACTCAATGCTGAACTTGTACTCCACGCCGTTCACCTTTACCGTGATCCGGTGCTGGTCGCGCTGGGTGATCTCGCACCGGTAGGTGACATCGCCCATCCTGAAAGAGGAGAAGTTGTTCTTGTGCTCCAGGAAAAAGACATCTCTCTCCTCACCGTTAATGATCGGCTTCGACTCCTTGGGCAGGTAGATCTTATACCTGTCGCCATTGTCGCGCATAGCGATGAAGAGCCTGGTGGCATCTCTCTTGTATACATATGATGTTGCCATATTGTTAACGCTTATTTATTTATTCGTTTATTCAATACCCAGACGTTGAGCGATTCACTCTTGAACATCGGGGAGTCGGAAGAGTATTGCAGATACTCTTTGGCATAGGTGATGGTTGCAGCCAGTGCTGCCATCATCGCTTCATCTTCCGACTCGAGCATGTCGGTTGTAAAGACCGAATCGACCCAATGGGTGGTGTAGGTGGCCTCCCTGAACTCCTTGCTGCGCAGGACGGTCCTGCAGAACGGCACGGTAGTTTTCAATCCCGAGATGGAGAACTCTTTCAGGGCACTCAGACTCTTGTCGATACAGTCGTCCCGGTTCTCACCATGCACAATGATCTTGGCGATCATCGAATCGAAATAGGGAGTAACCACCGAGAAATCCTTGACCCCGGTCTCCACACGGATATGATCTCCATGAGGAAAGGTGATCTTCTCGATAAATCCGGTCTGCGGTGAGAAGCGGTTCTGCGGATCCTCCGTGTTTACCCTGCACTCGATAGCCCAACCGTTGAAGGTGATCTCCTTCTGTTTCAACTGGAGCTTCTCGCCCATGGCTATCCGGAGCTGCCATTCGATCAGGTCTACCCCGGTAACCATCTCCGTTACGGGGTGTTCCACCTGGATGCGGGTATTCATCTCCATGAAATAGTAGGAGCCATCCTCGTCGAGAATAAATTCGATTGTTCCTGCAGAGTAATAGCCGATGGTTTTGGCGAACTTTACTGCCAGCGCGCCCATCTGCTCCCTCATTTTGGCATCGATACTGGCCGAGGGAGCCTCCTCCACCAGCTTCTGGTGTTTCCTTTGCAGGGAACACTCCCGCTCACCCAGATGGATGACATGCCCGAATTTGTCGCCAAGGATCTGGAACTCCAGATGCTTGGGATTGGTCAGGTACTTCTCGATAAAGATATCCCCGTTCCCGAAAGCGGCCACTGCCTCGTCGTAGGCCGACCTGAAATGGCGCTCCATGGTCTCCGGTTTCTCCACAATACGCATGCCTCGTCCGCCGCCACCGGCCGACGCCTTCAGGATGACCGGATAGCCGATCCTGTCGGCAAACTCCTTGGCGACCCTGGCATCGGTAATTGCGCCGTCGCTACCCGGCACTAGCGGCATTCCCGCCTCTGCCGCCATCTTCTTGGCGATGGTCTTGATTCCCATGTTGCGGATCAGCTCGGATGAGGGGCCCACAAAGATGATGCCGTTCTGTTCACACATGGCAGCGAAGTCGGGATTCTCCGACAGATAGCCGTAACCGGGATGGATCATGTCGATCTTATGCTCAAGAGCGAGCCGTATAATCTCTGCGGGATTGAGGAAGATAATCTTGTCGGCCAGATTCTCCCGGATAGGGATCACCTCGTCGGCATATTCCAGGTACATGGCGTCCGGTTCACGATTGCCCTGGATGACGCAGGTGGTCAGGCCCAGTTTTTTTGCAGACCGGATGATGCGTATGGCTATTTCTCCCCGGTTGGCGATTAGGATTCTTTTATTCATGCTGTGACTCTTTTTTTGTTTTACAGGAGAGGAACAGTTTTGTTCCACAGTGTATTACAATGGTATATTCCCGTGTTTTCTCTCGGGTTGGGAGTACTGTTTGTTGGCCAGTATCTCAAAAGCGGTGATAAGTACCCTCCGGGTATCCGACGGTTTGATCACGTCGTCGATCATTCCCAGCTCTTCTGCCTTGAAGGGATTGGCGATCTCCTCCTTGTACTTTTCCACCAGCTCCTGTTCGGCCGCCTTCCGGTCGGCCGCCGCGGCAAGCTCTGCCCTGTTTATGATCTTGATGGCTCCGGCAGGTCCCATGACGGCAATTTCGGCCGATGGCCAGGCGAAATTGAAATCACCCCCGATGCCGAGGCTGTTCATCACGATAAATGCTCCCCCGTACGCCTTGCGGGTGATTACGGTGACTCTGGGAACTGTAGCCTCACAAAAGGCGTAGAGCAGCTTGGCACCGTTGCGGATGATTCCGGTGTGCTCCTGTTCTGCACCGGGCATAAATCCTGGAACATCTTCCAGTACAAGGATTGGTATGTTGAAACTGTCGCAGAAGCGTACAAAGCGGGCCCCCTTTATGCTGGCGTTGATATCCAACGTACCAGCCATCACTTTCGGCTGGTTGGCCACAACGCCAATCGTCTTTCCGTTGAGTCGGGCAAAACCGACGAGGATATTCTGTGCGAACTTCTCATGAATTTCGAGGAACGTATTGTTGTCAACCAGGATGTTGACGATCTCTTTCATGTCGTACGGCCGGTTGGGATCGTCGGGAACGATCTTGTTGAGATACTCCTGCCGCTCCGCATTGAAATTGACATCCATCGAGACGGGTAACGGATCGAAGTTGTTCAGCGGCAGATAGGCCAGCAGTTTGCGGACCTGGATAATGGCATGCTCCTCGTCCTCGAACACGAAGTGTGCCACACCGCTTTTTTCAGCGTGAACATTTCCACCGCCCAGCTCATCCATGCTGATCTCCTGATTGAGCACCTCTTTCACCACGTCGGGTCCTGTTACAAACATGTAAGAGGTCTTATTGGTCATTATTACGAAGTCGGTCATGGCGGGCGAATAGACTGCTCCTCCGGCTGACGGTCCGAGGATGACGCTTATCTGCGGGATGATTCCGGACGACCGGACGTTGTTTCTGAAGATCCGTGCATATGCCGACAGGCTGTTGATGCCCTCCTGGATCCTCGCGCCGCCACTGTCGATCAACCCTATGCAGGGAGAACCGAACTTGAGGGCCATCTCCTGAACCTTGGCAATCTTCATCCCATGTGCATAACCCAGCGAGCCGCCCATCACGGTAAAATCCTGGGCATAGGCAAACACGCTACGTCCCTGTATCAGACCGCGGCCGACAACGACCCCGTCTCCATATGCATTCTGACTCTTTTTGATCTCCTTTGCCGGTTCAACGAAGGTGTTGAGCTCGAAGAAGCTTCCCTCGTCGAACAGGATATTCAATCTTTCGCGTGCAGTAAGCTTGAGCTTGGCATGTTGTTTTTGTACGGCAACCTCTTCCATCTGTTGCAAAAAGTGCCTCCGTTGCTCGAATATCTCTCTTTTGTTCATAAAATCATTTTACGGTATAGCAAAGAGTAAACAGTTGGATGGTAAAAAAAGTTTCTTGCGGAGTGACGAAATGGTGCAAGTGGATAGGGACAGGATTGGAAAAAAGTGCTATTTTTACCGTGAAAAGACCCTGGAACAATGCCATTAACGCTGCTTGTATGAAGAGAATCCTGATTGCTGCTGTTCTATTCCATGTTGTTGCGGCAAGCGCGCAACAGACCAACTGGCCTGCCACCTCGGCCGAAAGCAGGCCCTGGACACGCTGGTGGTGGTTCGGGAACGCCGTGGACCGGGCCAATCTGAGCTACAATCTAGAGGAGCTGGCCAAGGCAGGTATCGGAGGAGTGGAGATCACCCCGATTTACGGTGTAAGGAACGGTGAAGCGAACTATATTGAATATCTCTCACCGAAATGGATGGAGATGTTGAGCCATACGATAGGAGAAGCGGAGCGGCTGGGGATGAAGGTGGATATGAACACCGGCACCGGCTGGCCATTCGGAGGTCCCGGGGTGACAGTCGCCGATGCCGCAACGAAGGTGCAGTTTAAGGAGTATGAAGTGGAGGGAGGAGCACGAACGGAACTGGAGATTACCCGTCCCTTGCGGCTCTACGCCTTTTCTGATAAGGGTCGGAAATGCGACCTGACCTCTCTTGTTGATGACGAGGGGAGGCTCATTTGGGACGCACCGGCCGGAAAGTGGCGACTGATCGCGCTCTTTACCGGGAAGACATGTCAACAGGTGAAGCGGGCTGCTCCCGGTGGTGAGGGATTGGTGATGGACCATTTCAACCCGACAGCCGTGAAAAATTACCTGAGCCGGTTCGACGATGCCTTCTCTCGAAGCGGGGCACCCCGGCCGAACGCATTTTTCAACGACTCTTACGAAGTATACGGGGCAGACTGGAGTCCTAGTCTCCTGGATCACTTCAGCCAACGAAGGGGATACCGGTTGGAGGAGTATCTGCCCGAATTGCTGGGAAAAGGGGAGAGCGATCTCTCCCGTAGGGTGGTCTCCGATTACCGGGAGAGCGTGGGTGAGATGTTGCTGGAGAATTTTACGGTACCCTGGACGGAGTGGGCGCACCGGCATGGCGCAACCACCCGTAACCAGGCGCACGGTTCACCCGCCAACATCATCGACGTCTATGCGGCTGTGGATATTCCCGAATGTGAAATATTCGGCATGACCGATTTCAATATTCCCGGTTTGCGGAAAGATAGCCTGGTCAAAATCAACGACGGGGATCCGGTTACCTTGAAATTTGCAAGTTCTGCTGCCCATGTAGCGGGGAAGAGGTACACCTCCTCGGAGACATTTACCTGGTTGACGGAACATTTCAGGACCTCACTGTCGCAATGCAAGGTGGAGATCGATCAGCTCTTTACCTCGGGCGTCAACCGTGTCTGTTTCCACGGAACGCCCTATTCTCCAAGGGATGCCGCCTGGCCGGGCTGGCTCTTCTATGCGTCGGCGAACCTGTCGCCAACACAGCCCATCTGGAAAGATGCACCCGCATTCTTCTCCTATATCAACCGGGTACAGTCGTTCCTGCAGTATGGAGAGCCCGACAACGACCTGCTGCTCTACTTCCCGCTTCATGATATCTGGTATGGGGAACAGGATCACTTCTACTTCGCATTCTCCATCCATGGTCTGCGCGACAAACTTCCCAAGTTTTACCAGACCGTGGAAGAGATAAGGGCAAGCGGCAGGGAGGTGGACTATATATCTGACCGCTTTATCCGGTCGTCGACAGTCGAGGGTGGGCGCATCAAGACATCTGGAGGTGCCACATACCGGGCTCTGGTGTTGCCCGGCGTCAAGTTTATGCAGCCCGAAACCCTGGAGAAGATCTGGCAGCTGGCCAATGAGGGTGCGACCATCATTTTTATCGACCACTATCCCGATGATGTTCCAGGTCTGCAGGGCCTGGAAACCCGGAGGGCCAGATTCTCGCGGCTGATCTCCCGGTTTCCGCGTGTCGATTTCGGAAAAACAGTTATGGCAGGTATCGGCAAGGGATGGTTCATCACCGGCCGGGATTGCCGGCAGCTGTTTGAAGCGGCAGGAATCGGCCACGAAAGCTTTATCGCGGAGTACGGTGGACAGCTGATCCGCAGGCAAAACGAGACAGGTTATCACTACTTTTTTACCATGCTGACCGACAACGAGATTGATGGTTGGGTGCCACTGGGTGTCAAGGCACGGTCGGCCATCTTCTTCAATCCGATGGATGGCAGTTCGGGAAAGGCATTGTTGCGTGAGCATGAGGGCAGCTGTGAAGTATATATGCAGTTGGAACCGGGTGAGTCGATCATATTGAAAACCTTTACAGTTGATGATGTGGATCTGCCGGGGTGGACCTATTTTCGTGACACGGGAAGGGAGCTCAGGTTAACCGATGGCTGGAACCTGGAGTTTCTGGAGAGTGAACCGGCCATCGACACCCATTTCAGGCTCGATAGCCTGGTCTCCTGGACCCGAATCGGTGGTGAGGATACGAAGAGGAATATGGCTACCGGACGTTATCGCATCAGGTTTGCCATCAAAAAGGAGTCGGGAAGGGAATACCTGCTCAAGCTGGGTGATGTGAGGGAAAGCGCGCGTCTCCATGTAAACGGGAGGGAGGTGGGTACCCTCTATGCCGTCCCCTTCACAGCCGCTATCGGCAACTACTTGGTGGATGGCGAGAATCTGCTTGAGATCGATGTGACAAACCTGCCGGCAAACCGCATATCGGATTACGACAGGCGGGGGGTGGAGTGGCGCATCTTTAACGATATCAACGTGGTAGATATTAACTATAAACAAACACTTTATGATAGGTGGGAGCCGGTACCTTCCGGTTTGCTGGGTCCGGTATCAATAAAAGAGGTGCTGCTTACTCATGACCCGGTCGACCGCATCGTCAACCTGGGCAATCGATTCCAACCCTAATGTCATGCAGTGGATATTGGATTCGGCAAGTGCAAATTTCAGCGACTCTTCCCGCTCACTCTCACTGATGTGTCGACCTTCGCCGAAAATCTTCATGCCGATAACTCCCTTGCCGTTCTTCCGTGCCCTGCACAGAAGCTCCTTTACCGCATCGGGTGTATTGTCCATATGGGTCTGAAACGGGTTGATACGTGCCATGATCACATCCACCCAGGGGTTATCCACCGCCTCCACCATGGCCTCCCAGTTGTGGCAGGAGACGCCCATTGCACGGATAATACCCTCTTCCTTCGCTCTGGCCAATCCCTCCATATAGTGTTTGCGGTTCTGGCTCCAGTTGCCCTGCATCAGGCAGTGCATCAGTACGATATCGATGTAGTCGGTACCCAGTTCCCGCCGGTAGCGGTCGAGTGATTCCCGTACAGGAAGGTTCCTCTCCGAACCATCCTCGTAGGTCCAGATCTTTGTCAACAGGGTAATCTTCTCGCGGGGAAGTGACTTGATCGCTTCTCCCACATAGGGATGAGATCCGTACGAGTCGGCCATGTCGAAGAAGCTGATTCCACGTTGATATGCATGGCGAGCCATTTCTACAAATCTCTCCATTCCCAGCCGGGTCTGGTTGGATGCTTTTGAACTTCCCTTGGAGCCGGTACCCAAAGCGATGCGTGATACCTTCAGTCCCGAATTTCCCAAACTGACCCGATCTACCCTCGCATTGGGAATAGAGGTGAAGTTTAACAGCGCTGCACTGCTTACGGTCAATCCCGCAAAGCCCGCCAGTCCGGTACGGATAAATTTCCTACGTGATTGTTTTTCCATGTTACGCTCTATTTGATGTTTCCGGGAGTTACCCAACCTGTCAAAAATAGAAAATAAAATTGGTTGTGACAAGCTTTGATTCCAGATTGTGCTGAATTTTAACATCTTCCAGCCGCTTCATTCCTCCAGCACGATTCAGTTTTTGTTTGGATTGGCCGGTTTTTTTTTTACCTTTGTTGGATAGTTATAGCGATGAAACGAGCCGTCGGAATAGGAATGTTGTTGGTTGCCAATATGATTTTATTGGTGCACGCCTTTATTCCGCACCATCACCACCATCTCTGTTCCGACAGTTTCACTGAATTTTATCACTGGAACGATCCGCCACGCCACTGTTGTCACACAGACAACAAAGATGAACACCATGAGTTGTCATTGGTAGATTGTCTGCTTGACAATATCGTCTACCTCCCCTCTTTCCAGGAGAACGTTTCCGGTGATGACCCTGCAGACCAGGAGAGAGATACCGACTTCCCGACGCTTTGCCTCACGGCAGTAACCTCCGATCGCGGTGAACCGCTATATGGTTTGCCTTTTCGACGAAAACCGCAAGCTGATCCTCTATTTACCAACCATAATGCCCGTATCCGTGGATTGCGGGCTCCTCCTGCCTGCTGACTGAAGAGCCGCTCCGGCTACCTCTGATTCCCGAAACGAAGCTTTCCGGGAGATTTATCATTTAACTCTTATTCCATTCAGAAAACTGTAACGATGAAACTAAATTATCTGTTCCTGTCGTTGTTGCTGGTCTTGATTCCCATTTCCTGCAACCGGCATAGCAATCATAACGATCACGACGATGAACACCATCACCACCACGACCACGTGGATAACCTGCAGTTGGTTGCCTATGGCAACGGGCTGGAGTTGTACGTGCAGGCGAAACCCTTTGCTGTAGATCACGAAAGCGAGGTGATCGCCCATATTACCCGATTGGATGACTTCAAGCCACTCGATAAGGGTACCGTTACGGCCCGGTTGATAACAGGCAGCGATACGGTGATGCAGACCCTCAATTTTCCCGTAGAGCCGGGAATTTTCAGGTTTTCCCTCCAACCGCGGCAGAAAGGAGAGGCCAGGCTTCTATTCCAGGTAACTGAGACCGGACAAGATTCGGAAGTTGTTGTTGATGGGCTGACCGTGTTTGAAGATTTTCACGATGCCATTCATGCGGCTGAAGATGCCCTGATTAGAGGCAGCAATGCAATCCAATTTACCAAGGAGCAGAGTTGGAAAGTTGATTTTGCGACTGAGGAGGTGCGCAAGGTGCCGTTCGGACAGCTGATACGAACTGTCGGACAGCTTGAACCGACGCCGGCCGATGAACAGGTGGTGGCGGCGAGAACCGGCGGAATTGTCCTTTTCCCGGGCAGTGATCTGGTGGAGGGGAAAACAGTGGCTGCCGGCCAGACCCTCTTCTCCATCGATGGCAGTGGACTGGCTGACAATAATCTCTCTGTCCGTTTCGACGAGGCCAGAAATGAATATGAACGTGCCAGGGCGGAGTATGAGCGAAAGCAAGATTTGGCCAAGGATCAGATTATCTCGCAACGGGAGTTGCTCAATGCAAAGACCGAGATGGAGAATGCCCGGTCGGCCTTCGAGAATCTCCAACGCAACTTCTCTGCCGGAAAACAGGTGGTAAGTTCACCCATTGGCGGATTCATCGCGGCAGTGCTGGTGCGCAACGGCCAGTATGTGGATGCCGGTCAGCCGGTACTCAGGGTGACCCGGAACGGACGCCTCTTTGTGAAGGCGGAACTTCGTCCCAAGTATGCCGAGGAGCTCAACCGCATTGCCGCCGTCACCTTCCGGCAGTTGGGCCGTGATCTGGCTTACACGCTGGAGGAGCTGAACGGTAGGGTGGTCTCTGTCGGCAAGGTGACCAGTGAGGAGAACCCGCTGCTTCCCGTCATGTTCGAGATCGACAATCGTCCCGGTCTGATTCCCGGAAGTCTTGTCGAGCTCCATATCCTGACAGCAACAGTGGATGAGGTGGTGACGGTAGCCGATGATGCTATCGTGGAGGAGATGGGCAGCCATTTTGTCTATGTGCAGCTGACACCTGAGCTCTTTGAAAAACGTCCGGTCAGGTTGGGCCGTACCGACCGGCTCCGTACCGAAATCATCGCCGGGGTTTCACCGGGCGAGCGGGTTGTCAGCAAGGGGGCCATGCTGGTGAAGCTCTCCCAGGTGGCCGGTGCGATCGATGCCCACTCGGGTCATGCTCATTAAAATGGATAGGCTATGTTGAACAAGATCATCAAATATTCACTCAACAACAGGCTTTTTGTTTTGTTGGGTGCCCTCCTGCTCATCGTGGGCGGATTGTATACCGCCGGCGAAATGGATGTGGATGTCTTTCCCGACCTGACCGCCCCCACCGTGGCCGTCATGACCGATGCTCATGGCATGTCGGCCGAGGAGGTGGAGCGCCTGGTCACCTTCCATATCGAGACCTCCGTTAATGGTGCTACCGATGTGAGGCGGGTACGCTCCGCCTCCATGCAGGGATACTCCTTTGTCTGGGTGGAGTTTGACTGGGGAACCGATATCTTCAGGGCCCGTCAGGTGGTGAGCGAGAAGATGGTGACATTGGGCGGTGTGCTGCCCGAAGGGATTGTACCGGTACTGGCTCCGCAATCGAGCATCATGGGCGAGATCCTCTTTATCGGACTGAAGGCTGATACCACTACACTGATGGAACTGCGCACCCTGGCCGAATGGGTGGTCAAGCCGGCCATCCTGGCAACGGGCGGTGTGTCACAGGTGACAATCATCGGCGGAGATCAGAAGCAGTACCAGATACTGGCAGATCCGCAACGGATGGACCGCTTCGGGGTGACCATGGCGGAGCTGGCGGAGACGGGACGAGGTTTCAGCGCCAACTCATCGGGTGGGGTGGTCCGCGATTTTGGAAACGAGTATATGATCCGCGGAATTGCTCGTACCAACGATCTGGAGGAGTTGGGTGAAACCCTGGTTAAAACGGTAAACAACCGGCCGGTTGTGGTCTCCGACGTGGCCGATCTGGTGATCGGCAGTGCGGTGAAGTATGGTTTCGCCTCCGAGAATGGGGAGCCGGCAGTGATCATGGCCATCTCCAAACAGCCCAATGTCAATACGCTGAAGGTGACCGAGAAGATCGAGAAGAACCTGGCCGAAATCGAGAAGTCGCTACCGACCGATGTGGTGCTCAATACCCGGATATTCCGTCAGGCCGATTTCATCGAGGCATCGGTCAACAACGTGCGGAGCGCCCTGCTCGAAGGTGCCCTCTTCGTGGTGCTCATCCTCTTCCTCTTTCTGGCCAGCTTCCGGACTACCGTCATCTCGGTGCTGGCCATTCCCCTCTCGCTGCTGGGGACGGTGATCGTCCTGCATCTGCTGGGGTTGAACATCAATACGATGACCTTGGGCGGGATGACCATCGCCATCGGTTCGCTGGTGGATGATGCCATCATCGACGTGGAGAATGTCTACAAGCGGCTGAAGCAGAACCACCGCAAGCCGAGGGAGGAGCGGGAACCGGTCTTGGATGTGGTGCTGAATGCATCGATCGAGATTCGGGCCTCCATCCTGAACGCCACCCTGATCATCATGGTGGCCTTTGTTCCGCTCTTCTTCCTGACCGGCATGGAGGGACAGGGTCAACGCATTTAAATTTTCAACAACTGTAGCAAAAAGTTGTCATCCCACCCGGCCTTGAGACGTTTTGAAACCAAAGAACCCTTCGATGTGTCTTGTTTTAGAAGGTTGAGTGCTATTTTTCTGATGAAGGAAAAGTTTTGGGCGGAGTTCTTCGCCCTTTTCCTTTGCCGGTCTTCGTCAAAAACCATGTCCAATGTCCAGTGGAGTTTGTTTTCAATGCCCCAGTGCTGACGTATAAAAGTGTTGAAGTTTGCTGCTTGGTCAATGACACTGCTAATGTAGAAACGGGTTTCGGTCTCCTGTTTTTTACCCGTGTCCCTGTGGGCAGTAATCCTGACAATCGTCTTGAGTCCTTTCCAGTGTTCCCTGTTGTCGATGAAACCCAGGTTCGAGATAATTTCACAGGTACGTGTTTCAATCCGTCCGTGCCCTTTTTCCGTCACCTGATCGACCGAGTCCGGATTATGCCGGTTGAAACTGTCCTCCACCTGGGACAAAAGCTCTTTCTGGTTACCCTTGACCGAAAGGATATAATCCGCTTTATTTTCTATGATTTTTTCAGCAATCTTCGTTTGGGTACCAATGGCATCTATGGTAATAATGCTTCCTTCTATGTCAAGCAGGTCCAGCAATAACGGGATGGCCGTGATCTCATTGCTTTTCTCATCCACCTTGAGTTGGCCCAGGACCAATTGGTTTTCTGATGCCCAGGCGCTGACCATGTAGATGGCGTTCTTTTCATGAAAGCTGTCTTTGGACCCTTTTATACACTTGCCGTCCAAGCTGATAACCTCTTTTGTGATATGCTCATCCTTTAAAGAATCAACCCATTTGATGAAAGCTTCTTCAAAAAGACGTGGACGTAAACTGGAAAACACCCTGTTAATCGTATCGTGTGAGGGGATACCGTTGGGCAGTTTGAGGAACGTTTTCAGGAATGAAAGTTTTGTCTTGCCGAAAAGTTCAATTGAATCCCACGATTCCGCCCCACAAATAACGGCGAGTATCGACAGGATTATGATGTCGGATAGCAGGTGTTTCTTGTTCCTGTTGATTCGGTGGTCGGGAATGCACTCAAAATACCGGTGCAAAGAAGTGGCTGGACTTGTCATGTCTTTTTTGAGGCAAAGATACGCATTTACATTGCCTCAAAACAACACAAGTTATTAACAACCAGACGGATAAATTGTTGATAACACTGTCTTTTCTGATTTTTTTATGCGTTGACCCTGCATGGAGGGACGGATGTTGAAACCGCTCGGCATCGCCTATATCGTGGCGCTCTTCGTCTCGCTAATTGTGGCTATGACCATCACTCCGCTGCTCTGCAAACTGCTGCTTACCGACGGGAAATATCTGAACCGGAACCGGCAGGATAGCTGGCTGACACGGAAACTGAACGGAATCTATGAGAAATCGCTGGAGTGGGTACTCCGCAACAAGCGGAAGGTTTTCTACCCGACAGCAGGAATCTTCCTGGGTGCGATTGCCCTCTGCTTTACCATGGGACAGAGCTTCCTGCCGGAGTTCAACGAGGGTGCACTGGTGATCACGGCAGTGACCAAGCCCGGTGTCTCGCCCGAAGAGACCGACCGGCTAGGCCTGCTGATGGAGCAGGAGTTGTTGAAGATTCCGGAAGTGACCGGTACCGCACGACGTACCGGACGGGGAGAACTGGATGAACATTCGCAGGCGGGGAACAGCTCCGAGATCGATGTCCGGTTCAGCAAGCTCAAACGGAGCAATGAGGAGTTCCTGAACGAGATCCGCAGCGTGCTGAGTACAGTTCCAGGCGTAGCCGTAACGGTGGGGCAACCGTTGGGGCACCGCATCGACCACATGTTGTCGGGTACACGAGCAAATATTGCGATCAAGCTGTTCGGACCCGACCTGAGTGAACTCTTTATGCTGGGCAGCCAGATAGGGCATTCGATCGAGGGAGTTGAGGGTCTGGTGGATGTCTCGGTTGAGCAGCAGACCGAAACCCCACAGCTGCAGTTGAGACCTAACCGGGCGATGCTGGCCAGGTACGGCATCACGGTAGAGCAGTTCAACCGGTTTGTTGAACTGGCATTTGCCGGAGAGAAACTGGGCGATATCTATGAAGGAGAACGCAGTTTCGATCTGGTGTTGCGCCTGAACGACAACTATACCGGGAGTCTCGATGCGATTCGCTCAGCACTGATCGATATGGGCAATGGACGCAAGGTGCCCCTTGAGGAGGTTGCCGACATCGTTTCGGTGGGGGGTCCCGGCAGCATCTCGCGAGAAAACGTGCAACGGAAGATCGTGGTCTCCGCCAACACCGCTGGACGCGATCTGAAGAGCGTGGTAGATGATGTCCGCCGGACGGTAGACGAGAAGATCCGGTTGCCGGAGGGTTATAGGGTCGAGTATGGCGGACAGTTCGAAACCGCCGCCAAGGCGTCGCGCACCCTGCTCATTGCCTCACTGCTTGCCATCGGCCTGATCTTTCTGCTGCTCTACGGGGAGTTCAAGGAGTTGACCCTCTCGACCATCGTGCTGGTCAACTTGCCGTTGGCATTGATCGGAGGGGTGTTGGCGCTCTACCTCACTTCGGCCGTGATCAGCATTCCCTCCATCATCGGTTTCATCACCCTTTTCGGGATCGCCACGCGCAATGGAATCCTGCTGATTTCCAGATATCAACATATGCAACAGGAGGGAGAATCGCTTCACCGGAGGGTGTTGCAGGGCTCGGTCGACCGGCTCAATCCCATCTTGATGACTGCGCTCACGGCTGCCCTGGCCCTGATCCCGCTCGTCTTCCAGGGTGATAAGCCCGGCAACGAGATCCAGAGTCCCATGGCCGTGGTGGTGTTGGGTGGGCTGCTCACCTCCACGCTGCTCAATCTCTTCATTGTGCCTATCGTATATGAGTATGTTGAGACAAGGAGAAAAAATAATATCTTATGAAAAAATTGATCTATTTCGTCGTTTATCTCGTTCCCATTATGGCAATGGGGCAGGAGCGCTACGCCGCCATCCTGCAGGATATCGAGGCAAACAATACTACACTGGCCGCATTGCGGGAGGAGACCAATGCGCAGATGCTCGGTAACCGGACCGGCATCACTCTGCCCGATCCGGAGGCTGAGTTCAACTACCTGTGGGGCAACCCTTCACTCATCGGGAACCGTACCGATTTTTCGGTGACACAATCCTTCGACTTTCCGACTGCCTATCACCACCGCAGGGAGATAGCCGGCATGCAGAACCGCAATGCCGAACTCCGTTACAAGGCCCAACGGATCCGTCTGCTGCTGGAGGCCAAACAGACCTGTATCGAGCTGGTCTATCAGAATGCCTTGGTGAAGGAGTACTCGGTGCGGCTCGATCATGCCCGGCAGATTGCCGAGAGTTACCGGCTCAGGCTGGAGCAGGGTGATGCCAACCTGCTCGGATATAACAAGGCCCGTCTCAACCTGACGGCAGTAGATGCCCAACTGGCGAAAGCGGAGGCTGAGCGGGAGCGGCTGCTCTCCGAACTGAAACGGTTGAATGGCGGCAATGAGCCTATCTCACTGCCGGATCACTTTCTTCCATCGCCGCTGCCCACCGATTTTGAGACCTGGTATTCGGAGGCGGAAAACCGAAACCCGCTGCTCCAGTACGTGAAGGGGGAGGTTAATATTGTCAGGGCAGAGGTGAAGTTGAACCGTGCACTCCTGTTGCCGAAGTTTACCACTGGCTATATGAGTGAGACGGTGGTTGGTGAACAGTTCCGGGGCATTACGCTGGGAATCTCCCTGCCACTCTGGGAGAACCGGAGCCGGTTGCGGGAGGCAGAGGCCAGGATCAAGTCTTCGGAAGCCCAACTGGAGGATAGCCGGTTACAGTTTTACAACCAGTTGCAGGGGCTTTACCGCAAGGCGTCGATCCTGCGCGGGCATGCATTGGAACTTCGCCAGGCGGTTGCCGACAGCCGCAACAATGGCTTGCTGAATAAGGCGTTGGAGAGCGGGGAGATCTCGCTGTTGGAATACCTGTTGGAACTGGAGTATTACTATGATGCTGTTGAGCAGGCATTGGAGGTGGAACGCGACTATGAACTGGCACTGGCGGAATTGTCGGCTGTGGAACTATAATACCACCTTCACAAAACAATGTGGTTGATTGTTTGTTCTACATGGAAAATTGATTATCATGAATCCAATTAAAAAAGTGGGCATCGCAATTGCCCTTACAACAGCAATTCTTATGGGTGTAAATGCGCAAAGTGTATCTGGGGACTGGAAAGGGACCTTGTCGGTTCAGGGTGTGAGTCTCGACCTTATCTTCCATCTTGCGGAAGAAAACGGTATCTACTCGGGCTCCATGGATGTTCCCATGCAGGGTGCAACCGGAATTCCGGTAGACAAGGTGGAGACGGACGGAAAGTCGGTCAAGCTGGGCATATCGGTAGCGCAAATCGTCTTTAACGGCACGCTCCAGGGCGACAGTATCGTCGGAAACTACGAACAGGCCGGAATGACGTTGCCACTGACTCTGAAGAAGATCGAGAGCAGCCTGCCGGGCATCGCCGCGCTGGTCTCTTCAGAAGAGGAGCTACAGGCGTTGAAACTTTCCGATAAGGGAGAGTACAACTACAAGGTGGAAGACTATTTTACCAAACCCAAGGCCTCCTCCTTTCAGCTATCGCCAGACGGCAACTATCTGTCGTACATGGAGAAGGATGGACTGAAAAATCATGTCTACATCAAGGAGATCGCCACCGGTAAAGTTACCCGGGCCATCGAGGAGAAGAAGGAGCCTGTCAAAGGCTACGGTTGGGTAAACGACAACCGTCTGATCTACGTCATGGATAACGGGGGCAATGAAAACTACCATATTTATGCGGTCGATATCGACGGCAGCAACCAGATGGATCTGACTCCTTTCGAAGGGGTGAGGGCAATGATACTGAACGAGCTGAAAGACCAGAAAGATTACATCATCATCTCGATGAACAAGGATAACAGGCAGGTTTTCGAGCCATATAAACTGAATGTAAATACCGGTGCCCTCGAGAAGCTTTTCGAGAACGATGATCCGGCCAATCCGATCCAGGGATATGATTTCGACAAGGATGGCAACCTGCGCGGCTATACCCGGATGGTGAACGGCGTGGAGATGGAGTATTACTACAAGGACCTGCAGACGGGCAAGTTCAACCTGCTGAAGAGGATGAAATGGTACGACACTTTTACCGTTCTCAGTTTCAACTATGCCAGCAAGGATCCGGACGATGCCTATGTGATGACCAATCTTGATTCCGACAAGACGGAGATTGTACTTTACGACCTGAAACAGAACAAGAGTATCCGCAAGCTCTTTTCTAATCCCGACTACGATGTGGCCGGCATGAGGCTTTCACGGAAAAGGAACTACGAGATCGACTATTTTGCATACGAGGGGGAAAGATATGTGATCTTGCCCCAGAGCAACTTTTTCAGGGATTTTTCCAAAAAGATGGCTGCCGAGTTCAAGGATGTGGAGTATTACGTGACCGATTTCGACGACAATGAGACAAGGTTTCTGATTGTGGTCCAGAGCGACAAGGTGTATGGGAAATATTATGAGTACGATACCCGGACGGGCCGGTTCAGCCTGCTCTACGATCTGATGCCACAGCTCAACCCCAACGATATGGCGGAGATGAGACCAATCAGCTTCAAGAGCCGTGATGGCCTGACGTTACATGGTTATATCACCTTGCCAAAGGCTACCCTGGAAGGGGAAAAGGTCCCCTTGGTGGTCAATCCGCACGGAGGGCCGCAGGGAATTCGCGATTCGTGGGGATTCAATCCGGAGGCCCAGCTTTTTGCCAGCAGGGGATATGCCACCCTGCAGGTTAACTTCCGCATTTCGGGAGGTTATGGCAAGGAGTTCCTGAGGGCAGGTTTCAAGCAGATCGGACGGAAAGTGATGGAGGATGTGGAGGATGGAGTAAAGTACGTGATTGACCAGGGATGGGTTGATCCTGCCAAGGTGGCCATCTATGGCGGTAGCCACGGCGGTTATGCGACTCTGATGGGACTGGTGAAGAGCCCCGACCTCTATACCTGTGGCGTCGATTATGTAGGCATCTCCAATATTGAAACCTTTTTCGCCTCGTTTCCCGAGTACTGGAAACCGCTGACCGACATGGCCAAGGAGATATGGTACGACCTGGATAATCCCGAAGAGGCGAAGATAGCCAGGGAGGTTTCCCCGATCTATCAGATCGACAAGATCACCAGACCGGTCTTTGTGGTTCAGGGTGCGAACGATCCGAGGGTGAACATCAACGAGTCTGATCAGATTGTCACTGCATTGCGGGCAAAGGGGCTCTATGTTCCCTATATGGTGAAATACAACGAGGGGCATGGTTTCTACCGTGAGGAGAACCGGATGGATTTCTATAGCGCCATGATGGGCTTCCTGGCCAGGTATTTGAAATAGGGTGCAGCCTCTATCTTACTTATTGTTTGGGCTCTTCTTCGTTCGCATGGACCAGGAAGGGCCCGATTACTTTTTCAGGATTCCCTTCTCCACACTCTCGTTGATCAGTTTTTCAGCATACTCCCAGAGGGTAGCCGACCCCTCCCTGATCACCTTTTTTTTCTCATACACCTTCCGGTAATCCACATCGAACTCCACCCATGTTCCGCCATTGTTGGATACGTTCTGCAGCAAGGGTTCGAGCCGGTCTAGCGATCTGGCAAACTTAGCCTCGTTGCTGGCTCCCTCTTCAAACTCCTTCCAGAGCTCGATCAAATCGATGGCCTGTTCTACAGGTAGCAGTCCGAAAATACGTTCTGCAGCTGCCAGCTCCGCCTCGGTATTGGTGTGATTTTTTGTTGTATCGTAGATGAATATGTCGCCGGCGTCAATCTCCACGATATCGTGGATAAGGACCATTTTCAGCACCTTCAACAGGTCTACCGGCCTGTCGGCATGTCCGGCCAGTACCAGCGCCATCATGGCCAGATGCCAGCTATGTTCGGCATCGTTTTCCCGCCTGTCGCTGTTGAAGAGCTTTGTACGGCGCTGAATATACTTCAGCCTGTCGATCTCCTTTATGAAGCTGATCTGCCTTGAAAGGAGGGTAGTTGTGAATTGATTTTGATCTGTTCCTCTCTGCATATGGTTTGTTACTTGCATTGCCACTCGTCTTCTCGCTGTTTTACGACCTATCGACCGCTCGACAGCTTTTCTTTACAGGCATAGGGTTTCGCAGGAAGTATCCCCGCAAAACAGCTGTATATTCTCGTGGTCATTGTCTCATTTCTATTTATATTTGCACTGCCACTCGTTGAATGACAAGGGTACAACGAGCTGATGCGTGCGAAAGTTGGGTCAACTCTTTTTTTCGCTTTTTCGGGTTTTCCTCCAGATCTGATAGGAGTTCACCAGGTTCTGCCACAATACATAGAGTCCCGGACCGAGCGATGCCAACGGGTTCAGGTAGGTCTGGGTGAGCCAGATGGCCAGGATGGTGTTTTTTTGTCCCAATCCCTGTCCCCCGGCAATGATACGGTCGAACCGCCCGCCGATCTTTCTCCCTGTTCCGAACTGTAACAGGCAGACAATCAATGAGGAGATCCCTATAATGATCTCGATGGTGTGACTCTCGGCGTTTTGTGCGACAACGAAGTTGACCACGTTGCCGATAACGATTGTGAGGGCTGCAGCCCAAGTATAGAAGGAGAGAACTTGTGCCGAACGGACTTTCCGGTGGAAAGCGGGGGCGGTTCGCTTCAGAAAGAGCGCGACAAGAAGTGGTAGAACGATTACTGGAACCACTTTGCGGAAGATATACCAGAACGAAGTGAGAAACGGGACCTCACTGCCGGAATGGCCAATCAGCGACAGGTATAGAGGGGCGACGAAGGCCACGGAGATATTGCTGAACATGGAAAATGCGGCCACCGAAGCAATGTTACCCCCCAGGATGTTTGCAACCACCGGAGCGGAGGTGGCGGTAGGGGCCAGAATACAGATCATCACCGCCTGGGCGACTGTCTCGTTGAGCGGCCTGATGGCAAGATAGACCAACGCGCTTCCCAGATACTGAATGGCCAGCAATATATAGTGGAATCGGGTCAGCTGGATGTCTGCCCAGGAGATGCGACAATAGGTGATGAATAGCATCAGCGAAACCAGATAGGGGGTGAAGGGCGACAGGGTAGCCAGCTGATTGTGAAAGGCTATCCCGATTACCATCGCTATCGGGAGCAGATATTTCTCCAGGAAATGTTGCATAGGGGACTGTTTGATATTGCACTCACCATGCAGGATCTCCGGAACTTGTTTCCACCTGCATTGAATCTCTGAAGTTTAGTTATAGTAACTTCCCGGATCGACAGATCTCTCTGATTTTCGCAGTTTATCCTTCAGGCTTGTCTCCAGCTGCCACTGTTTCTTGTCAAGGACAAAGTTCCGGATAAAATGTTCAATCTCCGGCAGAAACTCCTTCATCGGATATTCAGATACCTCGTGACCGATCTCCTCCATCGTGTAGAACGCGTAGGGGTATCCCTGTTCCCTGAATCGTCCGGCCAGCGATTTTGAACCGAAGACCCCCAACCGGAAAAAGCGGGTTTTATTGTAGGGTACCAGCTTGTCTCCGCTCCCATGGAAGAAGAGGGTGGGAGCGGGCGTGGTCATGTAGGATGGGGTTCCCTCCTTACTGAATACGGAGCCGGCAAATGCTATCACGCCGGCATAACGGAAGCCTTCCGGCAGGACCTTTGCCGCCTCCCTACCGTTACAACGTTCGTAGTCGGCCTGCAATACCGTCATTGCACCGGCGCTTGAACCGCTGATAATGATCCTTGAAGGATCGATATGCAGCTCTTCGGCATGCTGAATCAGGTAACTGGTGGCGGAATAGAGATCATCTACGGCCATGGCAATGGCCTGCTGTAACGGTTTGTGGTTGAATATCCCGGGAGCCTTTTCCCCTTTCATCCCCAGCCGGTAATCGATCGAGACCACGGTGAAGCCTTTACCCGCAAAATAGCGGAAATAGTCATCATACTGCGGGGCATCGCGCCTCCCCTCCTTAAAGCCACCACCGAAAACGAAGATCAGGCAAGGCTGTGCCGTATCGCATGAGGAGCTGGAGAAGTAGATGTCCATGTTCAACTCCTGTTGATCCTTTACGGCGAAAAGCAGGGTCTCTTTCCCTATCTCTCCGGAATAGAGATAGAGTGGAACCAGGAGAAGGAGTATGAATGTGATTGCTTTATAGCGTTTCATTTTTCCAGAAATTCTTTTATCGCCTTGTAGGTCTCTTCTTTCGCCTTGTCGAAATCATCGTTCATGACAATCAGGTCGAACTGTGGGGCGAAACTGATCTCATATTCGGCTTTGGCGAGACGCCCCTCGATAATCTCGGGCGAGTCGGTTCCTCGCTTCTCCAATCTTTCTCGGAGTACCTGGATCGACGGCGGCATTACAAAAATGCTCAGTGCCCGGTCGCCATATATCCGCTTGACATTCAACCCTCCGATACAGTCGATATCGAAAACGACGTTCTTCCCTTCGGCGAGGATGCGATCGACCTCACTTTTCAGCGTTCCATAAAACTTGTCGGGATAAACCTCCTCGTACTCCAGAAAGTCGCCGTTTGCAATTCGTTCCTTGAATTCCCCGGGGGTGAGAAAGAAATACTCCACGCCGTTTTGTTCTTCACCACGGGGTTGACGGCTGGTAGCCGAGATAGAGAACTGCAGGTTCAGGTCCTGTGCCAGCATGTGCCGCACGATGGTGGATTTGCCTGCACCTGACGGTGCCGAGAAGATGATCAATTTTGACATAGTTACAATACGTTCAATATCTGTTCTTTTATCTGTTCCAGTTCATCCTTCATCCGGACCACGATCCGTTGCATGTCGCTATGATTTGATTTTGAGCCCAGCGTATTGATTTCGCGTCCCATCTCCTGCGCGATAAAGCCCAGCTTCTTCCCTTGCGACTTCTGCCCCTCCAATGTTTCGATGAAGTAATCGAGGTGATTGATCAGGCGGGCTTTCTCCTCGTTTACGTCAAGCTTCTCGATATAATAGATCAGCTCCTGTTCGAACCGGTTGACGTCGTACTCCTTGTTCTCGAGCGTGGCCAGTCCGTCGTAAATGCGCGACTTCACCTTCTCGATACGCTCATTTTCATATGGTTCAATCTCCTGCAACAGTTGCCGGATATTGGTCACCTTCTCAGTCAACAGGTTTTTGAGCATTTCTCCCTCTTGCGCCCTGAACCTGATCAGTTCGTCGACAGCCTTTTCCACGGCCTCCTCGATAGCCAGCCACTCCGTCTCGTCCAACTCTTCCACATCCTGTTTCATGACGTCCGGCATGCGTAACAAAATCTGGAACCAATCCTGCGGCACTCCGATCTGCAGTTCACCGGCCAATGTCGTTATCTCCTGATGATATTGTTTCAGCAGTGTATGATCGATAGTGGAGGATAGATCTTTTGAGATCCGCTCTACCGTAATGGAGAGATCGATCTTTCCCCTCTCTAGCTTTTTCGACAGGTAGTTCCGCAAACCAATCTCCTTTTCCCGATAGATGACGGGGATTCGCGTGAAGAGATCAAACTGTTTGCTATTCAGTGATTTGATCTCAATTGTCAGCTTCTTGTGCGGAAGTTCCGCAACGGCTTTTCCGTAGCCGGTCATTGAGTGTACCATTCCAATTTTTTTGCAAAGGTAGTTATATTCATCGGTTTTTGGGTGAAGCGTAATAAAAAAAGCCGCTCTTTGATGTGAGCGGCCCTTTCTCCTGTTTGTCGCGGTTATGCGTTGTTGCCATCCTCTTCGGTAGGTACAATAAGCTTGTATCCTTTACCGTGGATATTGATGATCTCGATGTTGGATTCCGGTTTCAGCAATTTGCGCAATTTGGTGATATAGACGTCCATGCTGCGCGCATTGAAATAGGTATCCTCCTCCCAAATCTGCTTCAATGCATGGTTCCGTTCCAGAATATCGTTGGCGTGCGAGCAGAGCAGCGACAACAGTTCAGACTCCTTGGTGGTGAGTTTGGTCTGTTCGTTGCCAATAGTCAGGATCTGCTTCTGTGTATCAAATGTCATGTTCCCGAATTTATAGATCTGCTGCTCTTTCGATTTTTTGCCCTTCACGCGACGGATGATGGCTTCGATACGAAGAACCAGCTCTTCCATACTGAACGGTTTGGTGATATAATCGTCTGCTCCTGCCTTGAAGCCTTCCAGTACATCGTCTTTCATGTTTTTGGCTGTCAGGAATATAACGGGAATCTCGGTGTTGATGCTCCTGATCTCCTTTACCAACGTGATGCCATCCTTTTTGGGCATCATTACGTCGACAATGCACAGGTCATACTTCGTTTTCACAAACCCTTTGAACCCGGCTTCTCCGTCGGGAAACAGGT